>CANJNY010000042.1 GCA_947475715.1 Prolixibacteraceae bacterium | reverse complement strand
GGGATTGCCGGCGATTTCCACCAGGTTAAATTCCGGATCCGAAAAGCTCCCACCGGAAAGGATTCCCCGATGTTTGTAAGCCAGTTCCCCTCGGCATGCTGGCAAAAAGCGTAATCAATCAGCTGAAGCTTACCCGCGGTTTCGAAGGTACAATCGATATAGAGATTCGGAGCCTCAGCATGTAATTCATCAAATAATTTAAACAGACGTTCATAAATAACGATCAATGACTCTTCCCTGTCTTTGTGATAAGGGTGATCTTTTGCACTGCAACCCGATTTCTTATAGTCAGTAACATAGGCGCTTGTGGCTACTGTTAAATCGAGTTTTACGAAGCCAAGTCCTTCATTTTCAACCAACCCAAGAATCTTATTTTTAATATAGCCACTCCATGCTGTTCCGAAGCACATGGTATTCAGGTCAATTCCACCGGTTGTATGAAGATCAACCGCTTCTCCCTTTTCATTTCGGGCAGCCCATTCGGGATGATCGGTAAACACCTTTGATTTAGTGGCTGCAGATCCCACGCTGATCCATAATCCCGGCTCCATCCCTTTTTTTCGGATTTGATCAAAAACAGGTTTTAAACCATTGGGGAATTTTGTTTTATCCGCAATCCAGTCCCCCGTATTCTCAATCCATGAAACCGATTTACCCGTATTTCCCTCAGTGGTATGCCACCCGCAATCGATTTCAAACTGTTTGATCCCACATTCCGATGCCAGATTAGAAAGGTTTACCAGTAAAGAGTCTTTAAAATTGTCATAAAATGGGACATAGTTATTATACATTATCGTGGGTCGCTTAGCAATTTCGTTAATCCGAAGCCCCATGTGACGACGGACAAAATCGGCGAGCGAACTGTTCATGATCTTCCAGGGATCGGCAGAATTGGCATAGGGAATAACAAATACCTGAGGGGTAGTCCAACTTTCACCATGCTTAATGTATTTCCGAAAAGGGTAGTTTTCCCCTTTATGAGTAAGACCGATGTCGGCATTGTTGTAACCGGTATTATAAGCTGTTCGTTTGAGCACTCCCGGAGATTCATTTCCAAGGAGGATTCCGGCGTTTTGGGAATAGGAATGGACGGCAATCACCGGATCGTCCCAATCGCTCACATAAGTACTTAAATGTTTTTGCCTGCCGTAATTCGCATAGGTAACCGACTCAACAAAACTAAATCCAAGGATTAATTTCTCAACATCAAACGATTCGATGCGAATCTCCTTTCCTGAATTATTTTGCAGCTTTATTTGTTTGCGGATCACCGGCAGATCAGGATAGAGGAGGTAAGTAATATCGGCTTCAATACCTGTGAACTCATTAGTTCCCTGAAGTTTTACCGTTGCTCCTTTCCCTTTGCGGGAATCGCCGGCTGCTGAAAACGAGATTAAATTCCATCCCGATTCCCCGTCACAAATTTTCCCGTCAACTTCAAGGGAAAACTCCTTGGATTGTTCAGAATCAAAATTGAGGTCATTACCCTTGATTTTAAGACTTTTGGTATGAATATGGCCATTATCAACCACAATCTCACGCGATACAAGCCCATTATCAAGAATCAGCGAATTATTCTTCCACGAGGCAAACTCCTCCCCCCTTACAGAAGTGACAAGGAGGAAAAGCCCTATTAAACAAAATATCCTCATCCTAAAAAAATTAAGCATTAACAGTTAACCATTAATTTAACTACCCTTTTCATTAAATCTTATCTCCTTTACCGCCTCAACCATCGCCATAAAACCATCGACAGGGATATATCCCGGAATTGAATTCCCCGATCCGAGCCCATATCCTTTGGCTGAATTACGATACTGAGCTCCCCGTGTCAAAACGGACTGACGAACGACTTCCGGCTTTTCCAAAACGAGCAGGTTCAGGTCAAAGCCGCCAAAGAGACCTATCCGGTCGCTGTATTTTTCAATCCATACCGGGAAAGCAGCGATCTGATCCTCGTTGGAGTGTTTGGCATCTATTCCAAGGTTAATGATGTCCTCCATCAATGGAAAGATATTTCCGCATGAATGAAGCAAAAATTTATGATTGGAGCGATGAATCAGGTTGATCACCTTTTTATATTGCGGGAAAATATGTTCACGGATAATATCGGGTTCGAGCAAGGTAGAAGTCTTATGACCAAGGTCGTCACCCATTCTGAAAAAAACGAAGATATCCGAATATTTTTCGATCACCCCGGTCCAGAGTAACTCCCAAAGGTCTCCGATCTTCTTAAAAATATCGCCGAAAAGTTCAGGATCGAGGCATTGCATTACGCATAAATATTCATATCCCACCAAATCCTGACTAGCTTCAAAGATGCCGTATCCGCAACCGCCATAGGCTTTCATTCCGACAGGCAATGTTTTACGTATTGCTTCAAAATGGGGGGTATAGGTTTCCCAGAATATCTTTGGAATCTCATTCCAAGGGTAGTTATCAAAATCTTCGCGGGTTTGAATCGGTCCAGCCATTCCACCCACTATTGCCCCGTGCCCGGGTAATATATCACAGATTGCCGCTTCAAAATCGAAGCTGTCATAGGTCATCTCTTTCCAGAAGCCGATCACTTTGCGGTAATAATCTTCAAGTTCATGATTTTTTAAACCCTGAGAAGAGATTGTCTCACCCAATACTTTTGAGATAAACGGGGCATCGATATGGTGTTCGTACAAGGGCAGACGGTCCGGTCGCTGATTATTCAGGACCTGAAGAAGGTTGAGATAATTTGGTTCGAAACTCATCAATTAACTAGTTTTAAGAATTAAATAATCTCGTATTTTTATAATTTATTGCTTCCCTTAAGACCTAAATGAAAAATATGCCACCAAATCACCAAGTCACCAAAAAGGCACCAAAGCCGTCTTTACCAAATCTTTATTAGTGAAATTTGGTGTATTAGTGTTTTGGTGGCAAAAAAATTACATTTTCAAATTTAATCAATTTTTTATTGTTTTGAGATATTGTAATTAAGGTAAAGGCAAATCTATTAATGCATTACCAAACAACCTTTAACGTAGCCATTCCGTTTGCAGGGACCGATAATTCATTATTGATTTTAAGACCTGGTACCTCTTCCGTTTCGCAGAGATTTACTGAAGCAGGATTTCCGGCAGGCCACGATAATCTGACTGCTTCATCCTTATCCGAAACCGAGCGCAGACGAATAATCACCGAATTTTTCGAGGAAGGCGATTTAAGAATTGAAACCGTTACAGCCGGTGATCCATCCAGTGCAAACAACGGTTTTGAAACCGCATTATTCTTCGCTGCAAAAGTGATCAAAGGCTGGGCCTGTTCCAATCCAAAACGGTTAGCCGCCGCCACATCATAAGCCCCATGAGGAAGGATCCGGTAACGGAATGTGACCGGACCATCCTGTGTCAGAGGGAAATTAGTAAACCAATGATTATTCATCACCCAGGAGTAGATTGCAGGGGCCGGTTCCAGCTTTTTAAGCCAGGGTTTGCGCTCGCCGCTCCAGGTACCCGACTGATTGGCAGTCATTGAACCACTTTCAATTAATGGGGCATCAAGGGAGCACCAGGTTATGCCATCTTTATCGTTTGAGATGTCGGACCACCGTTGCATCGTAAGCCAGTTCCGGTTAGCTCCGGGCAACTGATCTTTTTCAACCTCCATCACCCCCCATGGAATATCCACATGGGTTATTCCTTTGGGAATATCAAATCCAAAACCAAAATGGATTCCGTCCTTGGCGGGCAGAGGAAGTTTATCCACAACATTTGAAATCTCAACCCACGGCTCTCCCTGAACAAGACGAACCGAACGGGAAACGGAACGGCATCCGGTAGCTTTCGAGGTTACACGCAATTCAACAACCAACGGACCTGATTCAACAGTTGAAATTGAGATTGCTGAATCTGCAATGGCATTATCATTATCGCCCGACATCCACCGAAAGGCATTTAGTCCTCCGTTTATTTTAGCATCTGCAAAATTGCGTCCGGTTGATCTGTTCTGAAGTTGTGTTATGTTTCCTGACAAAGGATCAACTTTCACCTGAAGATCTTTATTCATTAATGTGTTTCCGTCTAATTTACAACCATCATTAAGGGGCGATTTTCCGGCCATTACCTGGTAATGATCAGAGCCCAGCGCAGGCACATCCTTCGCCAGGAAGACCAGTTCACCGGTTGAGAGTCTTTGTGACATGACATCCTTCCCCTGACTGTCGGTTACCCTGTCGCCACGTGAGCTTTCTGATTTTGAAAGGGTAACCAAACCACCATGCGGCCACGACTGGGTATTGATTACAGCAATTCCACCTTCGGAAGGGCCTTCAGCAGGTCCAAGTGCACCGGCTGACCGGTCGGTGGCAGGAGCAATAGCCTCTTCTAAAAGGGTTTGAGTCCGCTCGTCTGCCGTATGAAAGTAGCTTTGTTTAACCTTCCAGATGGCGTCCTGGAAAAATGGTTCGGTTGGATTTTCAGCACACCAGGTATGTTCAGATCCCAGAGCGATAAATCGCCAGGCATCATCAAATTCGGCACGAGGGGCTCCTTTGCCCGGACGAAGCATAGTCCAGAGTGTTTCGGCCTGAACAAGACGTTCCTTAGCATTACGGTTGATCGCGGTAAGACCGGCAGCAGTTCCTAAACCATCGGTCCAGTATTCGGTAAAATCACCTTTCACAACAGGAAGCTTATCCCCGTAATTTTTCTCAATCATCTCCATGATCTCGGTCCCCCCTGCGATCACAAGGTGAGGAAAGGCATATTGCTCATTCCATTTTTTCACAGCCTCCGGAACGTCAGCATCAAGTGGACAATTATCCCAGAGGCACCAGGAAACGACATAAAAATTAAACATATTATCCGGGCGTTCACGTTTTTCCAATGCCGCGGTAAAATTCACATTCGCACTATCGGTTTTAATAACCGCTGGAACCTTATCCAGGTCACGCTGACCGAACCATGGGCGTCCGGTTGTACCGCCTTTTGACATGCTTCCGCTGTTGCTGTAGCTTCCTGGCTGGAAATAGAGGATCTTTGATTTCCCGTCAGGCCCAACCCACCAGAAAGGTTTTTCATCCACACCATGACCATTGCCGGCACGGCAGCCATTTGGCCACATCATGATGTAATGAACACCCTGTTGCGCCATCACCGGGACCAATCCCCACGATATACCGGGAATATCCATTTGTTGGTAGGTTTTCATCGGAGTACCTGTAAGATTTTGCATTTCGCGGCTGAACCGCAATACCTGGAACAACTCTTCCCCCGAACAGCTGCTTGTATTTAAGTTTAAATAACTTGCATCAATACACAATGAACCATCCTTTATTGCATTTACAACCTTATCTTTTTGTTCCGTTGAGGCGCCCTGCCAGTACCGTTCAAGTGGCCACGTGATTTCGGGATTCCAGCGGTAGCGAGACCCTTCCGGATTACTCTTCGTTGCCTGGGCGAGCTTGATCCCCTCGTCAATATTCCGTTTATGAATAATCTCAACATTAGCCTGAGTGTTCGTATAACCGATGTCGACATGAGAATGGGGATATATGTAAACTGTCCAATCGCGCATTGCCGGAACGATAAAGCTTTTCTTTAATGAATTTTTTCCCTGACGAATAATAACCGAAACCCGGGATTCTTTTTTCAGACCAACATTAGCGGGCAAAAGAATCTTACTTGACGATTGCCCGGATGATGGCAATGTCAACTCAGTCGATTCTGACACTTTATCGGCAGTCACTTCAAACCTGACCTTCCCAGAAAGTTTTACCCCTTTAAAATCAAGGGTGATCTCCCTGCCGGGCTTTCCATCATCTCGGTAGCGATAATAGGGTTGTGGTTTGCAAATCACCTCTGAGGGAAACAATAAACCGGTTTCTGCCGCCGGACTATTTTGACCAAATGTTGCCAGGCTGAGAAGCATTAAAAAAAGGAGGTTTAATTTTTTCATTGGAAATATCAAATTAATTATGATTGGTTCGAAGTTTTAATTAGTGAAAATAAAAAGATTAGGATATAATTCTCAGGCTTAGTTGTCTACTCTGGTTACAGCCTTATCAAATGACAGTTCAACGATTGTATCGGGTGCATTACGATCTTTCGGTGTGCTGATTATTTTGATCCTGCCGTTTTCAGTTTTTACTTTAATATTTGAGTGCGAAAGGTTTTTTGCCTTTACAAGGTTTTCTTTGAGGACCGGTAATTCTAAGGAATCAGGGGCAGACGTAAAGAGGTGAACATATACCTTGTTCCCCTTGAAGGTGGTTCCACCCCACTTGCCGTTGCGGACAGGCCCGCCAGCCGTTCCATAGATTGAAACACCATATTTGCGGATCCAGGCGCCTATCTGAGCCAGCCGGTTTGACTGGTCGGCAGGTATTTCTCCAAAAGAATCGGGACCAACATCGAGCAGCAAATTGCCGTCACCGGTTGCACAACCTACAAGATTTTGGATACACTCATCAAAAGGTTTGACTTTACCGTCTTTCCGGTATGACCACCCACCATTGGGAGCCTCAACCACGCACATACACGATTCCCAGTTGCGATTGGTCTGATAAGAGCCGATGGTCTGTTCCGGGGTATCGAAATCGGCCTGAAGGGATGGAACCTGCTCTGCAAAAAAGCTGCACCGGTTGTTAATGATCGTTTGAGGTTGAAGTTTTCGTACCAGTTCCAGAACTTTATCGGCATGCCAGTAATTGATCGATTCACCGGTGCCAAAACTATCAAACCACACCACATCAACCTGGCCATAATTAGTTAGCAATTCGTTAAGCTGTCCTGTCATATAGGTCTCATATTTACTGTTATCACCCATTCCATAGTCCGGATGATGCCAGTCACGTGGTGAGTAATAAAGACCAAAGTGCAATCCTGCCTTATGACATTCTGCTGCGAGCTCTTTAATGACATCTTTACCATATGGAGTATTCATAATGGAATAATCGGTATATCGGGTATCCCACATGCAAAATCCACCATGATGCTTAGCGGTAAAGACAAGGTATTTCATCCCTGCATCTTTGGCAATCTTAACCCATTTTTTCGCATCGTATTTCGTTGGATTAAATCGTTTATAGAGGTTGTCATAGATTGAATCACCACCTGTGCCGGCAGGGGCGCCCCATGAACCATCCAGCGGTTTTGGACCAAGTCGCGACCAGCTGATCTCAGTACCTGCAACACTTGACATATCCCAATGGATAAACATACCAAATCGGGCATCACGCCACCATTTCATCCGTTCAGCGTTGGCGGCATCATTTGCGCTGAAAGCAGAGTTAATCAATAACAAACCAAGAATTGCAAGGAGTAGTTTCTTCATAGAAATAATTTATTCAGGATTTACCTGTACAACTAATTATCAATAAAATAAAATTTATTTTTAGCCAAAACACTAAAATTACGACACTAATTATTCTGATTTCAATTCAATTTTTTCGTTGACTGATGTTTTAAAAGTTATTCTGTCGCCATAAACTACTTCACCAGGTTTACTGTTTCTCACTAAAATTATCTTTTTACCGGGCCAGGGATTTACCATAGTACAAAGTTTTCCCTTTTCGCTTAAAAGAAGCACATTCGAAATAACTCCGTTTGTAATACGCGCAGAAACGAGAAAGCCCCCCCAAGTCCGGATATTATTAAAGCTTCCCTTTTGATTATTTGGGAAATGGCTGAAAATGCGGATTACATTGGCCACGCTCATGCAAAACATCTCGTTTATTGCATTGGTTACCGTGCAACTATTTTCGATACCATGGGGATTGTCAAGCTGAAAACCATTCGGGAAAGTATGTAATGAATATTTATGCAACTCCTTTAACACGACCGAAGAATCGTATCCGACCCTTATCGCAGCAGCAAAAAAACTATTACTGGTGTTTTGGTCGTGCCACCGTTGCATCACATCGATTGTATTACGTGCCACTGCCAACAATTCAGGTTTGCTGTCGGGGGTGATGGCATTACAGGGAAATATTTGCTGAATCCCCAGACCGTTCCCGTCAACCCAGTCGACACCCTCTTCGCTATATCGAAATACATCCCGACCGTTTCGCTGTTGAATAGGAAATTCACTCAGTTTAGCCAGAATATCTCTCCATTTTGGTTGCCTCTCTTCATCTCTTTTCAAGGCTGAACTAAGATCAATCATCAGATCAAGTGCATTGCGGATCAGTCCCAGTGACAAAACGGGATTCTTGTCCTTTCCCGACCCCTCGTGAATGGCATCCCCATAAATTACATACCGCCCATTTTCAAATTTCAGGTAGTCCTCCCAAAAACTGGCAACGGCTAAAGCATAGGGATAAATCTTTTTACCGTATTCAATATCGTAGGTGCAACGCCATTGTTGGGCCATGTTGATCAATCCATAGGCTGCATTTGAGCGTTGACCATAAAACAATCCTTCAAATTCGATATCGTCATTCGTCTGATAACCACCGACGGCAAAGTTGCGGGTTACCTCAATACCCAATGGGCCAATCCCAACCGGGTACATAATTCCACGGGTTTTGGTTGCATTTTTGCCATAATATTCACCGCGCGGCATAAAATCAAGTAAAGGTTGATCATGAGGTTCAATCTGTTCCAGGTGGTTGCTCGAACAAAGGCTATAAAATGGGGCCTGAAAATTATAATTCAGGTGATAATCCCCATTCCAGGCAGGGGTGTCATTGGTTGTCCAGCCAAATAATCCCGGAGGAAATTTCGGATCACCACTGCATGCAGCCATGGTATAAAGCCCCTGGTACCACGACTTCATCAAAACAGTATCTTCAATTGTAACAGATGACCTGTTCCAATAATTCTGCCACCATTGATTGTGTTCTTTAAGTAATTCCGCTTCTGAATTTGAATTAAAAGCAGTTAACCGTTTCTGCACATATCCCAGCGGATCGGTTTTTTTGAATTTGCTTTCGACTGCTAAGGCCATTCTGAGTTTTTTACCCGGTTGAATCGTTATCGTTTCACCCTTGTAATTAAACATCTTCAAGGCTACCGCGACCTCTGTCGGAATATCAACGCTATCGGTAAAAGCTCTCGTGAGCCAGAATAAATCATTTTTATTTCCTGTTTTTAGAATGGCCTGCCTGTTTTGCGGGGCTGTTAGACTTACGGTAATCTTTGCGTCTTTATCAGGTGAATTTACTTCAATAAAAATCAGGTTTCCGGTAGCCGAAACCCAAGATCTTGATTCGATACTTTGTTCCCCTTTCTTAAGTTGACAGGTAGTTATCCCATTTTTAATAAGTTGTACGGCAGTAAAACCGGCATTCGTAAACCCGTCAATTTCCAGGTCAACAAATCCGACCACCCGCGGACCTGACAACCCATCGGCCTGAGATCTAAGCCGCCAGAAATCATTCTTGGAGAGATAAAACCGAAGACGATTATCCTGAAAACCGACGCTCATTGTAAGATCGCCGTTTCCCATCAATGGTGCATCAACAGAAAAATCGCTTGGTGTCCGCTCAGGAGCCTTAGTCCAGTAATTTTTGAATGGAACAGAAGTGACAGATTTGCCTGATTTGGCCTGGGCATGCAAGCCAATCCAAACAACGAGAAGAAATAGGGTAAGTCCGATTTTTTTCATTCTTTTTTTGGGGTAATCATTTTTTTATTAATTTTCCTCATAATAATAAGAGTAATCAATTCCTTTCATATACATTTCCCTGCTGTTTATTTGGTCGGTAAGGGCATTTTTCAGCAACTCGTTTAGGGTGCTGCTGTTTACGGCACTCTTTACCATTGCGTTCATATAATCTGTTTTGCTTATTTTGCTCCAATCCACGCATTTTTTCAGCCGTTTTTTCAATATCAAATCCAGCCATATTCGGGTGGTTCTGCCGTTGCCTTCCATAAATGGGTGAGCAATGTTCATTTCAACATATTTTTCAACAATTTCATCAAAGGTATTTTCGGGCATTTGTTCTATTTGTTTTAATGTGGCACCAAGGAATTGTGAAACTGCAAATTGGAAACCGCCTTTCGAAATGTTTTTTTGTCTGATTTGCCCGGCAAAATCATACAAGCCACCAAACAAGTAAGCGTGAATTTGCTTTAACCCATTAGTTGTGCCGACCTCTATGCTGTCGATCAAGCTACTTTCAAACAGTGCATAAGCCTTTGTTTTGCTTTTTCCGTCGATGCTTTCATCACTAAAGGTAAACCATTCAATAAATCGGTTTGCCTTTTTGCCCGGAAACTGTTTGCCCAATGCAATAATTCCTTTGTAATCAAGCATATCTGACAAACGCCTTTTACCATCAGGGGCAAGCAATTTCAGTTGGGTAGTTATACTAACCAACTGGGTAGTGGCACTACCCACTTCACTATTTTCTTTCTTTAACCTGGCTTTTAGGTATTTCCAATAGTTTCGGGTTTTCGTATAGTCGTTTTGATTGGTAAGAACGGCTACTATATCCAGCACCGAAAACCACCACTTGGCGTTTTGCTCGTCCCAGATTGCCCGCACTTCGCGGTCGTCAAAAAAACGGATGGATATTTTTTGCTGCGCGTTCATTTTTTAAATAGGATTTTTGTCCATTTCATATTCGACTTCACTCTCAGCCGTTATACTTAATTCTTCCTCGATCTCATTTTCATATTTTATCAAGTATAATTGCTTCCTTAATCACTTCATCATCTCTGTTTTCCTCAAATCCACAAACAGTGGTCATCACCTCCGTTATACCTTTAGCATAAATAGCCGCAAATTCCATGTCAGCAGGCAAAAGATTGCCTGCTTCATCTTTAGCCCTGAAGTGAAATCCCGCAACCAAAGCCTGTAAAATCAAATCATACGGGAGGTGCAATTCACGCGCCAGATGGATTGCTCCGGCCATCCGGTCCTCTTTTCCAAGTTTACGCTGCAAATCACACCCAACACGGAAAACTGTATCTCCCAAGGCTTTGTTTTGAAACCTGCGGATCAGATCATCGGTATGATCAATAAGTGCCTCCATCGTAAATTCATCAGGGTACTTTGCCAGCAAGATAGCCGCTGCCTGAAGCATGGTTTGGCGAACCTTATCTTTTATCGATTGACCAGATAAAACTTCATATAAAAAGGTGGACTCCGGATGGGCAATAAAACCAAAATAAGCCGTAGCCGCATGACCCAGATTGTGGATAAACAGTTTTCGGTCTACCCACGCCTTCATATTCTCCTTGGGAGCAAGCCCCTCGATCTGCGGAATCAGATTCTTAAATGCCAGCTTATCGAGGATCAGTGTATTGTAAGGCTCCGCAAAAACCTGCAGAATATCAGCCTCCATCTCTTTTTTCAGCATGATCGGAACCATTTTGCCGATACTTGTTTCAATCAGCCCCACCCGTTCATTCAAAAGATATCCTTCGGGTAAATGTGTTTTAAGCTCCTCATGGATAAATTCAGCGGCATTCCTTAGATTCTCGGCGATGATTATATCCAGTGGTGCTGCATCCGGCACTTCATATCGTGCCACCAAACCTTTGGCGATCAAATGCATGATTGCCTTTAAGCCGTGCAACCCAACCGACACAGCAACAATTCGCGCGGTTGCAATTTCGCGGATCACCTGATCCTCGTCACCGCCAAAAACACCCCTGACATTATTTACCAGAATAACCGATTCAACTTCGTCTTTAACCACCACTCGATAGCTGTGACGACTATTTAATTCGTCGATTACAGGTTTAAAAACGTCAATAAAAACAACTTCATAGCCACCTTTGCTAAAGAGCTGACCGATGAATGAGCGGCCAATTTTACCCGCTCCGAAAAGGACTAATTTATTTTCGGAATCATTAATCACCTCGTAGAAATTTGCATTAGGTACTGAAGTTTAAATATTTCCAGAATTGTATATTTCTCACGTGGTTCCCGTTCAATATAGGTCCCTCCAATATAATAACAGGCAAAGCCTCCTGAGGCTACACCCCAGGCAATCGCTTCGGTCAAATTAAATTCTCCAATTATCCCGGTTTTTAACTGATGTGCCACTGAGGTGATGATTCCCCCGGCAAAGTTATCGCCGCAACCTGTGG
This sequence comes from Prolixibacteraceae bacterium, assembly GCA_947475715.1. Taxonomy (GTDB): domain Bacteria; phylum Bacteroidota; class Bacteroidia; order Bacteroidales; family Prolixibacteraceae; genus JAAFHB01. The sequence goes on along the minus strand of CANJNY010000042.1, from coordinate 22,235 downwards.
TATCCCCTTTGGAAGAGGGGTTGTGTTTAAAATCTTCGTTCACCTTTTGAGAAACCGGAAGCTTTTTCAATTCTGATTTTTCAAATAATTTCCCGTTCGAGAAGATGTAGAAGTGCTGAGCCCCGTTTGTGATCACCAATGTTGAAACATCGAGATCTACAAAATATTGGGCAGCTTCATCAATCGTTTTTTGACCGCTGATTTTGAGTGATTCTTCACAATCCATGATCAGTAAATCAATGAGTTTATAATCCTCCGGAGTTTCAACAAGCGGCCAGGGTTTCCCCGGATTTAATTTCTCATTCCTAAAATCAAAAACGGTATTAACCACTGTTATACAGCCACTTTCTTTAGCCCGGGACAGCAAGCTTGTGAGATTATCGTGTATCCGTGGAACAAGTGCCGTTCCACCAAAACAGACGATATCCGCGTTGAAAAAATCGTCCCCAAGCAGGTCAGGGGTATAATCCCATGCAGCACCAATGTTATTAATAAATGTCCGCTCTCCATGATTGTTATCGTAGGTAGAATCAGAAAGCACATCGGTAAACGGAGTTCGCTTTTCGGAAATCCGATGGTAATGATCGATGTTCAGAGGTGTTTTCCGCACCAGTTTTTCAATAAAATCAGCAGTTTCATCCTTTCCTGTTCCACCGTAAAAGTGCACTTCAAAATCTTCCTGAGGAAGCAGCTGTGCTGCATTAATCAATGAAACCAACCCCGGTCCGCCAATATTTACTGCCTCAGGTGATTCGCCACCTGTTAGTTCACTGCTTATTTCAGCATACGAAACACCTGAGAATTTCTCGAGTTCTTCTGTGAAAACGAGTCTTCCGGGAGCAAGACCACCATCCCCGGCATTGTGCGAGAGGTATTTTTCAAAAACAGGAGAATTAAAACGAACTCCGGTATACAAATAATCAGCAAGTGCACATCCGGTACCAGCCACAATAATTTTTTTGCTCATCGCCTACAAAAATTTCTTATAATCGGAGGCCATTAAATGGATCGGCTGCTCATCCTCTTCGATTACAGGAAAACGTCCAATTGTTTCGTGGAAGCGGTTATCGGATGAATCATCGTTTACGCTGCTCACCTCTCCCACAAGCACCTTTCCTTTTCCGGGCTCCCCATAAAAGCGATGATAAATTCCCTGTTCAAGGCAAATACTTTCACCAGGGTTTAGTATTACCGAGTCGCCGGGTTGCATGTGACGCACAATTCCGTCAGTTTTTACACTGAACGGGAGGTCAGAAAAATCCTCTTCTTTATCCGACTGGTATAAATCAATAACCAGGTTACCTCCGCCACGATTGATGATATCTTCCATTTTAGCCCAGTGAAAATGCATGGGTGTTTCCTGATTTTCCTCCACAATCATGATTTTCTCGGCATAGGGCTTCTTATCGACATTCAATTTCCCATTGCGGATGGTGAACAAAAACAGGCCTCTTTTATAGAAATCACCTGACCCAAAGTCGGTAATATCCCAGCCAAGCATATTTTCAATAACTTCGTGAGCACTTTCCTTATTTTCTTTCCAATCCTCAACACTCCAGTACGCCCATGGAGGTAAGATAAATTGTTTTTCGGCCATAAATACCTTTGCATCCAACAGGATCTTGTTTATTTCGCTGCGCTTCATATGGTTGTTATTTTATAATTTAATTAAATGCATTTTATATCTGCAATTAGAAATCTACTTAAGGTTATTATAATTCCTTTATTTTTCGGATCATCGCATTAATCTGCTCCATTCCATTGAGAAGTTCAATGGTCAGATCAATATTTCGGATTTCACCCGGTTCGAGATACTCCTTTACATCTGCATTTCGGGGATCGATGCGACCGCCGACGAAACAATTACAAGGTTCCATTCCCATTACATAATCCCCTTCTCCCATTTGCTTCCACTGTGCAAAATTGAAGAGTTCGTTTTTACTGTAATTCAGAACAACACCTATTTCAAGTCGTTTATTAATCAGGGCCACACAGGTATTACCATCCTGATCTGAATTTAAATCATGATAGAACACCTGTTCTGCATAATCTGGAGTTGGCGACTGGCATTCGCCCGATAGTGCAGCACCGTTGATTGCCTCCTGATCCCTCGGAATAAGTTTTGCCGTTGGAGTGACCAGAATTGAATCGGCATCTAAAAGCGGATAACCCATGTTAAAGTGAAACAGCAGATTCAGTTCCTCACGTTTAAAACCCAGATTTTCAATGGAATTTTTAAGGATTATTTTATTTTCGCCATATTTTGAGATGATTTTTCTACTCAGAACAAGGTTCTCGCCAAAAAGCCGTGCCTCACGCATTTGCCCGCTGATTGTAAGGGTAGGAACGTCATCAATCCATTCGGTTGAAGCATTTACCTGTTCCGCAGGGGTGTTGCCCATTCTTCCGTGAAGCGGAAAATACTCTCCGTTTTCTTCGCATGGTGAGCCAACATTACGCAACCCACAAGTGGTGAGAAAACCGGCCAAATAACTGCGCAGAAACCCGATACCATTATCATCATAATATTCAGGGGCAACAATACCTGCTTTGGTGATATAACTGCAGTTAATTCCGTTGAACGATAATCCGGCAATATCAAGGCAGCGATCAGCCAGAATTGTAAACTCAAGGCCGGAACCGTTTTTTACATCAAAAGCCCTCACCCCTTTGGCTTTTCCATCAACAAGGACATATTCCTTAATTCCAAATAGTTGACTAACATCCCCGACATAACGGAGCATCTCCCTTTTATTCACATTTTTTGCTGTCATAAATTTTATTGCTTTATACCAAGTGTAATTATTTCGTGTGGTTTTAATTTAATATTGACTTTCGTCCCTTGAATTTCAGGGGCTTGTGTATTTTCCATAGGAAACTCAAGGATATTAAGCCTGCGCACCGATTTTGCAGCGAAAGGAAGCATAACAGTTGTTGAGGCTTCTTTTCCCGTAATTTCAACCAACCGAACGATAAGTTCATCCCCTTCCTCCGACTGTTTTACACCACTCATAATTACATTTGAAGGTAAAACGGAGAAAAACGAGGCCTCTTCGGGGCGTGTTGCATGAGCTTTAACCAGTGCCAGTGAAGGGGGTTCAGCGGCATAAACCGGGACATTAAAATCATCTCCTTCGGCCCAGACGTCGTTTTTCCAATCTGCAGCGTGAGGATAAAGGGCATAGCTAATGTTGAATTTACCAAGATTAGGATAAATATCGGGGTCACCGGCAGATCTCATCAGGGTGATTCTCAATTCTCCCTTTTCAAAGGAATGGCCATATTTGGTTTTATTCAGAAGGGCAATACCCGTTTTTCCGTCATTTACATCAACCCATTTCTGAGCAGGAACTTCCTGTCCATCATTAGGTTCTGAGATAATTCCATAGTCGTTGCGATGCTTGAGCGATTCGGCAATGGGCTTTCCGGCAATTAATCCATCAGCCGGTCTTTCAACAATGTCAAAAGGGACCTGGCAATAAAAGCCCGATTTTTGAATTGCAAGCGGGAATACGGCACGTAACATCGGAGAGTTGGTTGAATCTGATCCGGTCTCCAGCCAATGCACCTCCATGTCGTAGGTGATACGTGGATAAGAACGATAGATATAAGCCCGTTCTATGAATCTTGATTTTCCCCAGGTCTTTACCGTTTCGATACAGGCTCTGACAGGTCCATCTTCGACAACTTTAACACTTACTATATTTTTAACATCCTCGATTTTCATATTTTTATTCAATACCCAGGACTTCATTCCCCCTTTTTTATCCTCCTGAAACATCCGAAGGGTATTAAGCTGACCCCCTTTTTTTACACATTCGGTCTTTGTACGCTTATCATACAGACTTACTATGCCACCGGTTTTCATATCAATTTTAATCGTGAAAAAATCGGTTTCAAAGGTTTTATCTTTAAATGAAATCGGTTCATTGTACTCTCCGGGTTTAGTCACATCTACATAAAAGGTTTTATAACCACCTGCAGGAAGATCATCTACAATGAATTGCACTTTTGAGGTAAATCCCGGAGGGGTAACCTTTGCCCAGACAATCTGAGCGGGATAGCTTTTGCCAGAACCATCGCGAACCAACACCGTTGCCACTTTTCCCTGTCCCTTATCGATGGGTTTAATATTTTTGGAACCATAGAAATCGCCCCAACTGTTTACCTTAACGGTTACAGGTTCAGTATGGGAATAGACACTTGCCTCAATAATGGTTTTTCGGGTAGAAGGATGGAGATTATATGCCACAATAGGTTGTCCCATGCCGGTTTTAAAATTCACCTCATCGGCCATTTTACGAAATGCATTGTCGCGCAGATCGGTTGATTTACGCAGAACGTCGGCATAACGGGCTACTGCCTCCTTGTTAGCTTCATTGATTGCAGAGCCTGGAAGAATGTCATGAAACTGGTTAAAAGCTACCGTTGTCCAAAGGTCGCGAAGTTCAGCATCCGGATATTTATCTCCGTTCAGCCACCGAAGAGAATTGAAAAATTCGCTGCTGTAAAGCATGTTCTCACAGTTCCTGTTCCCCTCTTTAATATCGGATACATTGGTGTAACACCCTTCGAAGATAAATTGCATTTCGCCGCGATGGGTTGGTCTCCCCTCCATCTCTTTAGAAATTTTGTCAAAAAATGTTCCCGCAGAGGTAAATTTAACGGCCGGATAGCCGGGTGTTTTATCGAGTTGATGGACCATATCAATATTTGCACGGGTCGGACCACCACCATGGTCTCCTACGCCGGTAATTTGCAGTAAACGGTGTTTGTCTGGGGTGATTTTTTTGAATTCGTCTTTAAGGTCTGGTTTAATATCCCCATTATAACCATCATTGGCATAACACAATACCTTGGTAGAATCGCTTCCGATCCACCAGAATGAACCTTTAAAAGGTTTGGTACGATGGAAATAAAAATATTCACAACCTGCCTGTTTCAGAATCTGAGGCATTTGTGAAATATGACCAAAATTATCAGGCAACCAACCTACATGCGCCATTTTGCCAAAATGATTTTGAAAATATCGCTGTCCCAAAAGAAATGAGCGGCCAATCGCCTCACCGGAAGAAAGATTTACATCCCCTTCGGTCCACATCCCGCCCCCTAATTCAAGCCTTCCCGCCCTTACATATTTTTTCACCAGTTCAAACAACGGAGGGTCAACCTTCTCAACAAAATTATAAACCGAGGCCTGACTTTGGATCATCGTAAAATCGGGAAACTCATCCATAAAAGCAACCGTTTGGCGGAGATTATCGTTGGCCATCTTCATTGTTTCGGAATAGGTCCAGAGCCAGTTCATATCCATATGGGCATGACCTACAACATGAACGGTATCTTTTGATGCAGCATCTGCACTACTCCCTTTGGCAGCTACTACCAATGGCATCACCATAAATATCAGCATGATAACTGCTATATTCTTCAAAATAAATCTTTTCATTGTCAGTTTAGTTATTGATCGTTTTTATCTTAGTTTAAGCATTAAATTCATTTACAGCCTCAAACATGGCTACGATATTCTGCGGAGGGACATCCGGCATAATATTATGAACCGTATTAAATACATACCCTCCACCTGCACTGAATATCTCCAGGTTATGTTTGACATGATCCTTTACCTTCTGCGGTGTGGCATTATTGAGGATACTTTTTGTATCACAACCTCCGCCCCAGAAGACAATATCCTTTCCAAATTCATTTTTTAACCGTTCAGGCTCCATATTCACTGCGTTAATCTGGACCGGATTCAGAATTTCAAATCCGGCTTCAATTAATTCAGGAATCAATTCATAAACTCCTCCACAGCAATGCAACATCGTATGAGCAGTGGAATTATTTTTTACATAATCACAAAGTTGCTTATGTCGCGGCTTAAAAAATTCCTGATACATTTCAACCGACATAAACGGGCCGTTAGTCATTCCCAGATCATCGCCAAATTTAATAATATCCACTACATCCCCAACGGCTTCGATTGTTTTTTGAAGGGCTGACATATGACTTTCCATCAAAGCATCCAGAAATGCATGAACATTGGACGGATCCGCGAGCAAATCCATGAGAAAATTGTCCATTCTGCGGATAAATGTGCCCCATTCGAAAAGGTTGCATCCAATGCCGAGAAGTAAAGCTTTATCACTATTTCTTTTAAGATCGATGGTTTTTTCGCGTAAGATTTTATAAAAATCCTTTTCCTCGGACCAGTCCCAGGGAGTAAAGCCAACACCTCCCCAGATAACCCGTTTCATATCCCTTGCCAGATCGTTGTAATTATCCGGATACCCATTGAGGTAAGGGAAAATCGTCTGATCAAAAAATGTTGCTCCAACGGGCATTCGGCCAATGATCTCACCAGTTGATCCATAAATAATGTTGGAATCATCCGGAAGTCGTTCGCTCTTGAGCCAATTGGGATAAAGGGCTTTGTGACCCGATATGATCTCCATCTCCTTCCAGTAATTTTCATCCGTATTAAAGTGTCTTCCAATATCAATCACATCAACATTGAAATAATCGAGCAACTCCATTTCGGGTTGGGCAACCTCCTGAATCACATCATAGGCATAGGTTTTGAGATGTGTCTTCCCCATGTATTTGATCAGGTTCTGATAGGCAACCACTGAAATGCCGGAACTTGGTGTTGCTCCCAGATCGATTGGAACCCTGTCAGGTTGTTGGTGATTAATGGCAGCAAGAATGCGTTCACGTGAGTTCATCCTCTTTGTTGTTAGTATTATAATTTAAAATCTTCCTTTTCTGACTGGCTCTAAGACTTTCAGGTTGCTAGTATTTAAACTGTTACGAAGTTAGACTAATTACCAAATTGTCGAATAGTCTAATTACTCCCCCACTCCTTATTCGGTTTATCGCTCATCACCAGATGAAGTTTACCGCCCTGCATAATATCGGTATGACGAATAAACGGAGTATTCAGCTCTTTTCCATTGAGTGTTGCAGATTTGATATATTTGAATTTTTTGGAACAATTTTCTGCAATAACCTGAAATTTCTTATTATCCGGCAATTGTATATTTATACATTCAAAAAACGGACTTCCAATGGCATAAATTCCGCTTCCGGGGGTAACAGGGAAGAAGCCCATGGCAGAAAAGACATACCATGCGCAGAGTCCGCCACCATCCTCGTCTCCAGGGATTCCTATCGGACGATCATCGAACCACATATCCATGATTTCGCGGATACGTCGCTGGGTTTTCCAGGGTTGGCCTGCATAATTATACAGGTAAGGAATATGAAATGAGGGTTCATTGCCGGTTACAAACTGTCCGTTAAGACCCGTTGAATCGGGGAACTTACCCATAAACTGCCATTTGGAAATATGTGTCGGTTCATTAAACAGGGCATCCAGCCTTTCGACAAATGCCTTGTTTCCACCTAAAAGGTTTATCAGATCGGGAATATCCTGGGTTACGCTGTAATTCCAGGTCCACGCATTGTTTTCAGCATAGTAGGCACGGCTTCCAACGCCACCGGACAATTGCGGATCAAAAGGCTCGATCCATTTACCATTGGCCATTTTGGGTGCCATAAAACCGGTTGCCGGATTAAAGACATTGCGATAATTCTTAGACCGCTTTTCAAAATAGGTATAATCCTCATTTTTGCCGAGCGCTTTGGCGAGTTGAGCAAGGCACCAGTCGTCATAGCTATGCTCCAGGGTGAGGGTAACTGCCTGCCGTTTTTCAAAACCATCAACACGTGAGACGGTTTCAATACTATCTTCGGGTAAAGCCGGATACCACCCGTTTTTGGTATAAAAGCTGTCCAACGAACACATCGGACCATTACGCCAGGGAAGCATGGTGGCCTGAGTCGCATTTTTCCTTAACCCTTCATAGGCTTTTTCCACATCGAAATTGGTCGCCCCCTTCTGATAGGAATCCCAAACCAATGCCGCAGAGTGAAATCCTACCATCGCCGGAAAATCACCGTAAAACTGAGGAAAACCAGGCATCCAGCCACCTTGCTCATACATCCTCACATAGGAACCAACCATGTCGGACTGCTGGGCAGGATTAAGAATTAACATTAAAGGATGCAGACCGCGGTAGGTATCCCATAGCCAGTCGTCTACGAAGAAGGGGCGTCCTCCGTCATCGTGTACCTTACCGTCATATCCACTGAAATAACGTCCATCTTCCGAAATATTGACCATCCGTTCGTTGCAACGATAAAGGGAAGTGTAAAAAATCCTTCTCTCACGTTCACTTCCCCCTTTAACCTGGATTTTACCAAGTTCAGCGGCCCAGATTTTATGACTCTCACCTTTAATCGCTTCAAATTTCTGGTTCTGAGTCTCCTTATTCAGATTGGCAGCCGCCTGTTTTTCGTCGATCAGCGAGATGCCAACACGTACTTCCAAAGGTTGATCAAGAGCAGAATACCCAACGTAAACCCCAATTCCATCGCCGGAAATTTCACCTTTATCCTGCAGATTTCCTTGTGCAAATGACCCTGATTTTTCAAACGGCCGACTAAATTCAGCATAGAAATATTGTTTCCGCTTTTCAAATTCTTCCCATCCCTGGACAACATTATTTCCGGTAACCTTAAAATTAGCTTTCCCTTCAGATCTAAAAATCAAGTTATCGGCATCCTTGGTTTTGTAGTTAAAACGATAAATTACAGCACGTTCAGTCGTAGTCCAATCGGCTTCAATATTTGAATCTTCCAGCCAAACTCTATGGTAGTAAGGGTGAACCTCCTCCTGATCGTGGTCATAAAGGGCACCATTTTGGTCCCGATTTAAGTTTAATTTACCGGTTGTTGGCATAATCTCGGTAACATGCCCCATGCGGTAGGCGGGCATATTCAAGGCAAATCCGTAGATTTTATCACTCAGGTAACGGTCGCCCAGACCCGATTTTGTAACCGGAAACACCCGAATCATGGAGTGGGGTCGATGCACCGTGGGATTTTTAGTGGTCAATAAGGTGGCCACGCTACCGATATTTGGGTCAACATAGACCGTAACATCTTTCTGGGTGCAGGCACTGAGAAACAGTATAAAAAGCAGGAGGATATTCGTTATTCGATTCATTTAATAATTATTTAAGATGTTATTAGTTTGATATTTAAATTCATAAAAAAAATCTGCAAATATTAAAACTGAACCTCCACAAATTTCACTTCAAAAGGATTTAGCTTTATGGATTGAACCGGATTCCCCAACTCTTTTCCAATTGCACTTACCTCAATAATTTGTTTTACCGGACGACCAGCAATCTTAGATTCAAGGGTTAGTTCTGCCGTTTTTCCTTCCAGTTCTCTGAAATGTAATACAACGGATTGTGGATTTTTAAACGATGGGCGACTGTTAATTAGCATTCCATTTGGCGGTCCTGAAATCTTAATAGTCTCCATTGATGGCGTCTTAAACTCATTGGTGCCGGCAGGAAAGGTCCTTGTAGGAAACATATTTCGTTCGTTCCAGGCATACTTTGTAGCAAAAGTATTCGTGGTATCAGCAGTCGAAGTAATCTGATAGCTCCAGCTAAAGGCACCCTCCTGGAAAGCACGGAAATTGGTAAACCAGTAATTATTCATCACATACGAGTAGAGCCACGTCTTCCCTTGTTTGGGATATCGGTCATACTTCTTCATATTGAAATCACTGAATTGCCATAGCGGCACTTCATTACTTACGATCACTACCTGTCCTTTTTTTCCGCGCACCGAGACAAAGTTCTGTGCTGCATTCCAATCAGAGGAAGATCCGGGGAGCTGCTCTCCCTGGGTTAATATACCCCCGATTGTCTCAAAAACGATTCTCGAATCGGGCATTGAGAACGGGAATGCCACATAAAGGGCCTCAGGATCTGTGACGATCACCTTTCGGGCCATATATTTGAACTCAATCTTCTTCACATTTTTATAGAGACGAATCTCCAGGTCAATTCCCTTTGGTGAGCCCTGATCCCCTTTTTCAAATCCCTCCAGATCGGATCCAATCTTTACACTCTCCCATACCACACCGTTTACACCGTTTTCAAGCTTAACATTCGAGACCGTTGTCCTGATAAAAGGTGCCGATTCATCCCGTTTCTTTGTGGTCTCCTTTACGGGTTGTCCGATGTTATACAAATTTTGTCCATCGGCAAGTTCCTGATTCAATTCTTTATCATACAGACTACTCACCGCCCCGGTTGATTTATTAATAACAACCTTATAAAAGCGGTTTTCAAGCACCGTTTCGTTGGTATTACTGTCAGCCTTCGTTTGAGTTTCACCCGACTCAATCTTTAAAGCCTTATATCCCAGGGCCGGAATATCTTTTACTTCAAGTACCCAATAAGCTCCCTCTGCCCTTTTGGATACCATCTGTGCAGGCACCTCTTTACCAGTTGAAATATCGGTTATCCTGGTTTTTTGGGAAATTGGAAGAATCTCATTGTCAATGAATAAATTAATATCACCTGAACGATTCCATCCCATAGAGTTAATCACATAGATCACCGGAAAATCAGCTTTTTTAAGGTATTGCTGAAAACGGGCAAGCCCCTCCTCATGAAGTAAGGTAACCTTTTTCAGCGCTTCCCAGGCATAAGCCCCTTTTTGCAACCACTGACGGGTCGAATTTTCGGAATAAGGATGGTCGATGCTTTCGTCGGCGCCACAGGTATGTTCATCAAAGAAAATCGCATTTTCACTGATATGGTTCATATTCGTTTCCAATGAAGGAGATTGTTCTCCACCCATCATGGAAACCATAGCAAAAAGACCTTCGTCAACCTGTTTCATATTCTGGGTCTTTCTGACTTCAGCGGTCTCGCGTGATGTTGATCCATATCCATCAGTCCACCAGTCAAGCCAGGCATTTTTATAAACAGGAAGGGTGGCGCCATATTTATTTTCAATATATTCGAAAAATTCACTCACAACAGACAACCGCAGTTTAGGAGATTCATGGGTTTCATTCCAATTTTTAACCAACAGGCATGCAGCGGTTGAGGGTGGTGAGTTATCTGTAAAATAACCTGAAAATTGAATCCCTATCTTGTCAAAGGGATAATTCTTTTCATCCAGCTTTGCCAGGTGATTGAGCATATTTGCGACTTTAATCGCTTTGGATTCCATCCCGAAGAAATTCCCGGTCATGTAATGGTCTGCCCTGAAAGCGAGCAATCTGGCGCCCGATGGTGCTTCCCACCAGAATAGGGTAGGTATATCAAATGGAAGTATTGAGCGGGTTTCATTGATACCCATGTCCAGGTATTTTAACCCTGTATTCTTAAAATAATCGGGCAGGCACCAGGCAATACCGTTGACATCATTCTGCATGGCAGTTTTTACAGGGATTCCAAGTTTGCCAAACTCCTTGAGTGGTTGTAGAAAGTCAACCATAATATTCTCATCCGAAATCTCTGCCATATTGCAATACATTCCTGTGACTTCAATCCGACCTTCAGCAATCCGTTTTTTGAACCGCTCAATTTGGGACGATGGACGTGAACGGAGGTATTCCCTGGTCACCCACGATGATTCGCAACTCCAGCGGAATTTTGCGGCATCAGGAAGGGGATCTGTCTGATCGCAATAATCGAGTGCATAGTCGATATAGCGCATATGTTCGGCAAGGATTTCAGACTGGGGGCGTGTATAACCGATGTCGGTATGTGCATGCTGAACCAAATCAATTTCCCATTTTTTAACCGGAGTTAGCGTTAACGGATATTTTCCGGCCAAAACTTTTTCACCTTTAACAAGTATCTCAACCTTTTTTGCCGAAGTAACTGCCGATACTGTTAATAATAGCAGATTATCCCCTTTTTTAACTGAGTCTTTTTGAGCCTTTTCTCCGGAAACGGAAAACAGGAGTTCGGCGGGTTGGTCGGCTTTGATATCAGCGATAATTTGCTGGACCATTTTTCCACCCTGTTTGAACAAAACAGGTGCATTTCTGAATGTTACGGAGGTGGTTTTAGCCGTTTGGGCATGAAGAGAGATCATCGCTGCCAGCAGAGAGGCTGCAAGAATAAGACGAATTTTTCTCATAAGATTGTTGATTTTAAGTTTAAAGCAGGAAAAAGGTGGTTGTCAAAATCAATTTTCAGGCAAATATATTATGAAGCTTAATATTAAGGCTTTTTCGTCAAATTATACCAGCGTTTTGGGAAATATTTCGGAAGAAATCCTACGATAAATATTGGCTTGCATTCCATCCATTTCAATGCTGAGATTATTATCTTAAAGTATTCTTTAACAGATTGTTATCCTAAGACAGAAAATTATCATATATTTCAAATTAGTATATATTTCAAATATACATTATCGATAATTTAGTAATTTCGATAAACCCGGAATTGAATACACTTTTCCAGAATCATTTCATAAATAGCCTTTGCTCTTTTTGTGTATAATCCCAAGCTATCAGCAACAGCCTGAATATCTGAATATCCAGGATCACCATTCCCTGAAATTGTAGTTGTATGAAAACCATTAAATTCACTACCTGGAAGGATATCATAAGCTGGTGATAATTTCCATTTGAAATAAAACTATTATCGGGCTTATATTCAAGAGCTCCCATTCCCGACGAACCGACAAGGCTCAGCCTATCAAGCACAGACAATTCGGCAGGGTTAATATTTTGAGAGATCAGAAAACGATCAAGGAGCAGGTTGCCCCAACCATCCGGAAGTGAATCATTGAATACTCCAAAATTACATGAAAACGGATCTCGCCTGGCTACAAAAACACCCTGTTTCAAGGGAAGAAAGAATGGCGAAATGGAATATCCGCCCTTTAGATAGTTAGAATCATAGTCAAATGCACATAGGTTTTCCGGAGTTGAGGCCAACCTTCCCACAAACTTTTGATTCAGAAAAACATTTTCAGATCGTGGTTTGCTAAAAATTTCGTCTTCCCTGCTTTGCAAAATGTTTATTCTCCAATGTTAATCATTCGTCAATGCTTTGATATTTCTTACCCGAAAAAAGCAATCCAAATTCCTCCGTTGAATCCAGGGCGACGGCCAGCATTAGAAGACTCTTAAGCGATATTTCGGCCGTTTGTTCAAACCGCTTAAGGCTTCCAAGAGTTAATCCGGAACGAATTGCAAGTGCATTTTGGCTCAGATTTAGCTCTAACCTGTTTCTTTTAACTTGTTGTGCAATTTTCTTTAAAATCGCGTCAGGGTTAAAATCATCCAATCTAAAATCATTAGAGGATATATTATTAGCTGTTATATTTAATTTATTCGTTTTACAGATAATATATTAACCATTATTAATTTAAATATAAGAACTATTTTTAATCTTATAAGATCTATCGGATTTAATTTCTAATGAACTTTCACATTATCAAAATCGACCTCATTAAAGCTGCTTCCAAGGCCTATCATCCCATGCGAATAGGTAGAATCGGTAATTTTGATAACCGTCTGACCATTAATTATAGCCGTAATTTGATCGTCCTTTGCATCGAGTTGAAGTGAATGCCAGCTATTTTCAGGCAAAATGACCAATCCTGAAGCCAGTCTTTTGGTCCCCGCCATAAGTTCCCATTTGCCCGAGGATTGGAGTTTCAACTGATAGGCCTCAGCCAATTGATGCGACCGGTGCATTTCTGTGGCCCGGGATAAAACCGAGGCATAACTGTAGGGTTCGGAAAAGAACACCTCACATTTCACGGAATAATCCTGCCATAACGTATCACCAACAACCGTCTGATTAAACACAGGGGAATCCTCCCACTCGATTGTTCTTCGGGTAATTTGCTGACGCAGGCAATTCCCTTTTCCGTCGTTCCGTCTCGCAACCTCAAAAGCACCACCCTGATCCATGAAATATTTAGGTGTGGTATTTACCTTTTCATCTTCAAAACCAGCCGTGTAAGGAAACGGGAAAGGTTTGTTTTCTGCAGGTGTGGCGATTCCCTTCTGCTGACCGGTGGTTGTAGTAAATGTATAAAGTGATTTAGGTTGCAGCGTTATTGCAAATTCGCCGTGACTTATCTTGATTGGAGACCGTTGTTCGAAGATTTTGCCTTTGACGACCGTCTGCCAGACAAATACCTTTGCGGCTTTAACACGTTTATCAATTTTGAAAGTGACTTTCTGAGGTTTATCCGAGTCCATGGTCTCAGCCACAATACTAAAGTCGTTCTTTACATTGGGTGAAACCAGGGTGACAAAACTTCCTTTCTGATCCAGGTAGCCGCATGCTGAATCGACATATCTCCATCCCGGTTCAGCAAATTGTGTCGTATGGGCTACAGACCAGATAGCCGGTTCAACTTCGTAGTATCCGGACCATGGAGAATTCGCGGTCATGAGTCCAGAGTTGGGAAGCGAAAGATTATTAAAGTAAGAGGTAATAAGACTCCAGGTGATATTTTTGGTCATGCGCCCTTCAATATAGTCGCGGTTGTACATTTTGGCGAGGTATTCAAAACCGCTCCAGTCCCCTTTCCAGGGACCACCTTCGTTATTCCAGACCGGGATTCCAAAACTTTTGGCATTTTCGCTGCTGTTGTAAGCTCTGTCCCTTTCGGTGTAATGATCACCGATCACATCGACGGCCTTTCGGAGTACGGTATCCGTTCTCATATCATCGGCAATCTGCCACTGCATATGACAGCAAAGGTCGGCAGCCACCAGTTTAACATCATTTAATACATTCTCATTTAATGCTTTTCGCAGATTTTTAATAAATTCAATGTCGTACATCCGCTCATTCCAGATACCGGCATAGTCGATTTTCAGATGGTGGTAATCCTTCGCCCCTTTGATAAAGGCAATCATGTAATTGATATTATCCTGAGAATAGTATTTACCGTCACCGATCCATCCCGGAGCGCCCCATTCAAGACAGTCCAGAAAGATTTCGGGATTCCGCTTCTGGGCCTCCTTCATGAGCCACCATTCGTAGCCACGGTCGAAATACTCCGGTTTGGGATGGTCAAACTCTTCGCGGGTCCGGGCATGGCTGGGCTCGGTACCGCAGGTTGAATTTGCATCACCCCCAATCTCAACCTTAAGGTGCTGAAGGCTTGCCCCGAATTTGGGTTTAAACAGGAAATCGAGCACCTGACTCCGGTAGGGCTCCGCGTAATCGATCAATAGCTTTGAGGATGCTCCGGCACTCAGAGCGCCGATCCCTTCAAACACGCGCCCTTTGCCTGAAGGATCTATAATGATTTGTTGCTGGGCAAAACCCAAATGCACTGAGCCGAAGATAAGAATCAGCATTACAATCAATACCTTTCTGTTCATATCATCTATTTTAAATCACAATTGTCCGGTTTAAATGTTGACCTACTCAAGATGTCGCAACTACGTTGCTTTAAAATTTCTGTAAAAAATCAATCTACAAAGATATAGCAACTACGTTGCAATAATCAGGCTGCAGAGCAGCCATCCCGCCTTGCGGGATTGTAGAATTATCTATAAAAGAAAAAATCAAGCCACGTTGTGGCGAAATCTTTGTAGTTGGATTTACCTGTTTGTTAATTAGTTCATCGAGATAGCTGAAAACCAGTTCAATATTTTTATCCTGGTTTTGAAGCTTTTTCCTGATCTCTTCGATTTCAAGTTTTAGTTCAAGGGTATCGGTCAACATCAATCTAAGTTTTGTAAAAATCCGCATAATCTGGATATTGACAGCGATTGCCCGATCACTATTTAAAATCCCTGACAACATCGCAACTCCCTGTTCTGTAAACGCGTATGGAAAACTTCGGGTTCCGCCCCATCTTGCTATTCCAAATTGGAATAGCAAGATTTCAAATTCATTACTGTTCAGTTGAAACATAAAATCTTCAGGAAACCGTTTGATATTTCGTTTTACTGCCTTATTTAAATTTCCTGTTGAAACCCCATACATTTCTGCAAGATCTTTATCAAGCATGACCTTAAGGCCTCTGATTAAAAATATCTTATTGCTGATAATTTCATCGGGTATCAAAGTACTTCGAACTTCTATTGACATAAGGTTGGCTTTTAGTGGTAATAATCCAAACTAAAACAAGTCTATATTTTAATCCTAAGATACAAAATTCCCGGGTAAGAATATATTCTTTCTTAATTCATTGGGATATGCATTTAGATGCAAACACCAAAGGTGAATATGGATCTCTCCCCCTACCTGAGATCACAAATTGTGACCTCAAGTTTTTAATTTATCCTCAAATCCCACTAAAAATTTCAGTTAACATCAACCTTTGCGTGCTATTTAAATTCATTTCTTTAGGTTTATCCCAGATTTTTTTTTCTGAAGAACTCTTTTCAAAGTTTCGTCAGTTGATTTCATTACACGAAACAACCAGTTTAAAAGAATGCGTTTTATTCACTGCATATTTAATGAGATTAACGCTGTTATTCACCGCAACAAATAATTTTTACGATAACTATGGCATTAAGGCTCTTCGATCAAGGATCTGATCCCATCCGCCCAAATCTGATACCCTTTTTCGGTGGGATGGCAAAAATCACCCATGATCTCTTTTGAAATAGTCCCATCGGGCGAAAGCATTTTGGGACCGATATCCACGAATGTGATTTTTTCAGATTTTGCAAACAGTTCCAGTTGACGGTTTATCTCATTGATCAGAATTCTTCGGGGATTTTCGGGCATTTGTTCGCGCGGGAATACCGCCATCAGGATGATTTTGGTACCCGGAACCTTGGACCTCACTCTCAGACAAACCTCCCGAATCCCTTCAACAATCTCAGCTGTGCTGTTCATCCGGGCATTGGAGGTCCCACTGGTATTGTTAGTCCCGATGTCGATAATCACCTTCCCGGGGTGAAGTCCGTCAAGCTCACCGTGGTCGAGACGCCACAGTGCATTTTGAGTCCTGTCCCAGCCAAAACCCAGATTCAAAGCCCGGTATTTTCCCAATAGTGAAGCATATGTTTTGGGGCCGTTCGGAATTCTGGCGCTTCCGTCTGCATTTCTGACCTGAGGCAGGCCACCCCAGAAATGGGTAATCGAATTGCCGATTAATACAACCTCCGGATTTATGGAATCCTTAATTTGCAAAATCTCGGCATGACGCCCCCACCAGTTATAGCTGTCCTGCTCAAGTTTTGAGGCAGGGACAATGGCTGAATTTGACGGAATTTCAGTATCAAGCGATTTGTCACCCATCAGTTCAGAGAGCAGCGGCTCCATAGCCTGGGCCCACCGCTTTGCCCCCTCAGGACTCGGATGCAACCAGTCAGGCATCATCTCGTGGTTGATCGATCCGTCCATATTGAGGAATACATGATTTACATCGCAATAGAAAACATGCTTGCCATCGGCAATACGGGAAACCAGGTCAGATGCCCGTTCAAGTATTGCACGATGCGAGGTTGGATTTGGTCCGCCATAACATCCGGGGAAACAACGCATCACAATTATCTTTGAATCGGGACATTTTTCACGCAGCAATTTCACAATTGCCGCTATCCCTCCTGCAAGCTGACCCGCGGTATGGCGTGTCGGGTAATTCTTCTCATCGATATTATTGGTTCCTATCTCCACGATGATAACTTTCGGAGATTGACCTTCAAGTTCGCCATGCTCAATATTCCAGAGAAGATTCTCGGTACGATACCCCGAATAACCCAGATTAATCGCTTTTCTGGGTTCAAAAAACTGTTTCCAGACCGGCTGATATTCAGGTTTCTCAAAATTATTGGTGATTGAATTCCCGATCAGAACCAGGTCAAACTTCTCTTTGGCAACCAGCGACAGTTTCTCTGCATGTCGGTCAGGGCTATAACCTGCAACCGGAATAGCGGCCGGATTTACAACCGTTGATTTTAGTTCTCCCTTCGTCTCAAAAAAGGATTTAAGGATCTCGACCAGCTTAGGCTCGCTTTCAATCAAAGCTTTACCGCCATTTAAAACAGTGGCGCTATCGGCTATCAGCTTAAAGGTGGCCTCTCCGTCATATCCGATCCACGTTTTGGTGTATTCCCGGGCGGTTCTGATCCACTCCTTATTTCCATCCGATGAAAAGGTGCAAAGCAACCTTCCTATGGGACTCAGCGGTGGCATAATTGCCGGAAATACTGTTCCGGGAATTATTTCATCAAAGTGTGACGGATCAACCAGTATCAAATCCTCGGGTTGCTCATTAGTGTCTAGTTTTTGTACTGTGCGTGCAGCAAGGTGACCATCTGATGCAACACCCATAATGCTAAAATGATTGGCTAACAATCCCAGCTTTTTCGCATTCTCCCGAAGAGCTCTGAATGCTTTTAGTGAATTTGTGAGTGCAAGATTTGGAGCTGGTGAATTTGCCGGTTTGCTAGTGTATTCAAGGTTCGCGACATCAAAACCCTCGTCAATAAGAAACTGGATCATCTTTGCATTTTTATCTCCCGCTTTTGGATGCTTGATTTTATTTCCGGAAAGCAGCAAAATAGTTCCCCTGTTAGGTTTTGCTTGTGTTCGGAAAAGATGCAACAATGGAGCAGCGGTATTCCAATCACCTTTAATTTGATTTTTACCGGATAATACCTGACCAGAAAGGGTAATGAATACCTGTTTGTCAGGATTTTGTTTTTTATCAATTCCCTTCTGTCCATATGAAGGAACAGATAATAAAAGCAATAGAAAAGTCGTCAGGAGTAGTAACGGTAATCTCATTATCATTGGTTTATAAATATATTAAATAAGTAAAGGGTATTAAGTGATATGATGAAAAAATATCGTATTTCCGGAATTAACTACGTTCTGAAATAATCACAATAAAAATATGTCACCAAATCACGAAAACACCAAATTTCACCAAAGATGATGTAAAGGAGGAATTTGGCGCCTATTTGGTGTCTTGGAGTTTTGGTGGCGCTTTTTTATTTTAAACTTCCGGAATATTCGCCCGTTAATTTGGGAATAACGATCCACCTACCATCCGTGGTAATTCCATTTGACAGATTTCCATCTTTTGCTAAAACCTTTCCGTTCATCATCAGTGTGGTTTTATCCGACAGTATTGGAAGATGAAGCGTCGCGTGAATCCCTTTGGGAATAGTTATTTTATAGTAAAGTGATTTTCCATCGGATGATTTTTTCCACGACACCGGCACTGCACCATGAGGGGTCACTACGACCCCTTCGGCAAAAGCGAGATCACCCAGTCGGGGCTCAATCACCAGTTTTTTCTCCCAAATGGCTCCATCCATTTGCACTCCAAGAACATTAGTGCTCAGGAAATAAGCAGGAACAGAACCGTAGTTATGGCACGATTCGCTTGCCCCCTCCCCTTTTTCATCGGTAAACGATTCGCATAAGGTTCCGGCATCCTGCATATATTTCACCATTGGTGTCCAACGGCGGCGCATCTCCCCGATAGCCTCGTTATCCAGATCCTCTGAGTCCATCCTGTAAAGCTGACTGAACACCCAGAAATAAACCACCGGCATTTCAACCCCCGCCTTTTGATTCACCATCTTTTCGAAATCACCATTTGTACAGCAATGTTTCATCCCCGGATTTTTATAATTTGCCAGAAACCATTTCTCGACTGATGCCTTACGGTTTTCAGGAACCAGATTATAGTGCAAGGCAATCAGCTGAGCATGCACGGTGGGTGGATAAAGCTTGTTTTGATAAAATGCCGAATTATAGGCTAACTCTGAATCGTTCCAAAATTGGTAATTGAAGGCAATTTTAAATTCCTCTGCTGCATTTTTATATTCCATTGATTTCTGCGTTTCTCCGGCAACAAGGGCTAGCTCCTCACAATTTTTTAAAGCCGAATAGAAAAAGGCGTTAATAGTGGCTCCTTCACAAGTAATGTAGGCAAAAGGATTATCGAAGGAGGTGTATTCACGTGCAAGCAAAAGTCCGCGTTCTGTCCGGTTTTTCAGAAACCAGTTGATCTGGGCAAAGAGGGTCGGCCACATCTCCCGCACAAACTCCTTATCTCCGGTAACATTGTAATAAGTTTTCAGCCCTTCGAACCACTGACACGAATAATCATCGATGATGTAATGGCAGTCTTCCGGACCACGATCGGTAGGAAAAGTTGCGAGTAGCTGCCCGTTTGGCAATTGTGACTGGGCAGCATGGCGTAGCATATTTTTAAGCAGGCGGGGGTCTGAATAAACAGGTTTCCCATCTTTTCCTGGTCCGGCAGAACCAACTCTCGTTGTTGAAAAACTTGCCTTCCCGGCATCCTGGATCCACTCATTCCGCTCGCGAGCATCCGAGCCATAGCCATCATCGCTCGTGATTTCAATTGTGTTTTGGGCCATTGTCCAAAGATTGGTCAGCACCTCATCGCTGCACCTGAAGTTTCCAATCCGGTTAAAAGGATAACTTCGGTCGGTAATTTTTAATCCAAGCAGTTTCACACGCCCGGATGTACATTTCACTAGCATATAGTGCGATCCCCACTGGTCTGTAGTCATAAAACTCTGAACACCAGGGCGACAGGTATAGTGATTGCCATCGCCATACATCTCCTCAGGCTTCCCGTTTTTATATCGCAGGGCATATTGCATGGTTAACTTACTTCCGGCCTGAGCATCAAGTTCCATCGAAGTATAGGCCATTGCCATCTGACCAAAATTAACCAATACCTCTTCCCCAACTTTCAGTTCAAGGGGCAATGCACTGCTAACTGATTTACCAGATGGCAATAATTTAAGCTCCTTAAGTTCCGTTTCCCGGGCAAGGGGAATCTGACTCGGGTACATCCTCCCCCACTGATTTCCATCGACCTGTTTGGCAAACCGCCAGGAGGTATCATCAAAGTCGGGGGTTATCCATGCTGCATCATCGATCCGGCCATCGATCACATCCGGGACGGTATTCCACGATTCGGGTGAAGCCAAATAACGCGTATTTTCGTTGCATCGCCAGGTTGGATCGGTGTGAAGAATCTCCTTTCCGGCTATTTCCAACACGGCGGTTAATCCCGGCACATGCTTCATAATGTGACCATTGACTGCACCGCCATAATTATGTGCCAAAACGACAATCACATTATTTCCCTTTTTCAGATAAGCGTGCACATCAACCACATCATATTCAGGTCGTTTCGGATTAAACCGGCAGGGACCGCGTAAAACATATTTCCCGTTTATCCACAGCAGGTAGCGGGAGTCGACAAACAACTGGAGTTTTGCCGATGTTGAAGATTCACTCAGCTCAAATCGCTTCCGAAAAGCAACATAAGCCTGCTTTCCGTCAGGTGTTGAAGTGGACCAGATCATGGAAGACTGGATGCTGGTTATTGAATCCGGATCCTGTTGGTCGGCATGGCAGATCGGGGATATAAAGAGAGAAAGGAGGAGGAAGAGGTTGAGAGGTTTCATCTTTGTTATTGTAGCGGTTATCCGAAACAGACTGGTTGTGATTGTCCGGATAAAAATAATGATATATTATTCAGCGATATCATTTAAATCCTGAAGCGCATTATCTGTCCAAATTACTTTATCCATTTACTTAATTTCTCTTTTGAATCTTCTTTTGAATTAACGCGACCATTCCTGGAATCGTCCAATCCTTTTTGGATTTTTTCTATAAATATCAACTGATCAATAACCTGATCAACCGTCACATTTTCGGGAAGGTTATCTAATGAATTTTTTATTTGAGTTTTTGTTATCATTCGATTTATTTTAAATCAAAGGTAATGAATTTGAATGAGGATTAAATATATCTTTTTACCTCCTTGGTAATATCGTCCATTGACATTTTTGACAGTTGAAATCTTTCGGCCAGTTTCAAACTACGCACAAGAGCTTGCTTTGTAATTTCCTTATTTACAATATCTACAAATTCAGAAAAAGACAATTGATCTTTTTTAATTCCGAACCGGGTTAGTTCCAACTCTGATATCTGAATATTTAGTGTTCTCATAAAGATATTTTTTTATCGAATTTACTGATTCAAAATGAGGTTTCAAAATTAGTGCTTTAAACCCGGCTTTTCATAAGACAATCCCGCACAACGGCTATTTTGGTCGTTTGATGTACTACAGGTTTAGCCATGCTCCATCTCATCGACTCTTCGAAAAGTCCGATCCCGGGAACCGGGATTAATTTGAATAACCTCCGGTGGAGTTTACGGAACCGGGGGTAAAAGATGGCGATGATCCTGCAACCCCGACAGCGGGTTGAACCTTGACTCAGGTTGTATTGATCAAAAATCTTTAGACGCCACCTAAAAATAGCTTTGCTTTACCCAAAATCATCTATGTTATACCCTAAAATAGCTTTGCTGCACCTAAAAACCATTTTGCAGAAGTAGAAGTTTTTTTCT
>CANJNY010000041.1 GCA_947475715.1 Prolixibacteraceae bacterium | reverse complement strand
GCTTGCTTGCACAAGAAAAATAGCGGGCCGTTTATTGAGATCTGGAATTTCCTTTCTCCACTGAATTATGGTTTTCGTTTTTATAAATTCAGTTTCCAAAGTAAGGTCGCATGCCACACAGAGTCGGGTGTGATCCCCCAAGGTTTTAATTAAATCATTTATCAGGGGTGAGTTACGGTAAGGAGCTTCAATAAATATCTGCGTCTGATTTTCCATTGCTGATTTTCGCTCAATATCTTTGATGGCTTTAGTTCTTTCCTCATGTTTTACCGGAATATAGCCGATAAATGCAAAGTTCTGCCCATTCATGCCGGAACCCATCAGTGAGAGTAATATTGATGATGGTCCGACCAAAGGGATCACCCGGATTTGACGGATATGTGCATATTTTACAACTTCGGCACCTGGATCAGCTACACCCGGACATCCGGCTTCCGATATTATTCCAACATCAAAGCCCGCTGAAATGGGATTTAAATATCCATCGATTATTTGACTGTCAGTGTGTTGGTTTAGTTCAGAGAAGTGTAAATCGTCAATGTTAATCTGTGGATCTAATTTTCGTAAATAGCGCCTGGCTGTCCTTATATTCTCAACAATGAAATATTTGATATTCTTAACAATAGCAGAAACGTCGGTTGGTATTACATGTGATGTTCCTGATTCACCCAGCGTTGTTGGTATAAGGTATAGATTTCCCATTTTTTAAATTTTGCCAAAGGTAAGGATTTATGAACGGGATATCTTTGGATTGAAATTTTCGCTGCAAAATTTTCAGCTATTAAAAAATCATTTTAAAAGGGCGTTTCACTGCCTATAAAACAATTGACACCAGAATTACTGAATAATTCTCGTATTTCTTTCAGTTTTTCAGGGGTTGGTAGAGGGAATGAACTTCCCGGATATTCCCTTTGCAGCATCTGATATTTTTCTCTTCCCCAATGGTGTAAGGGAAGTATGTTAATCTCATTTTTTCCAATATCCTTTAGAAACGAGATTACCAGGTTCAAATTTTCTGCAGAATCGTTATAAGAGGGGATCAGTGGAAGCCGAAATATCAGACGCCCTTTAAATACGCGGGAGAGTCGTAAGGCATTCTTTAAAATTATTGAGTTTCCCGAGTTTGTACCCTTCTTGTGCAAGTTACTATCCATGTGCTTCAGGTCGTAAAAGATCCAATCGGTATATGGAATAATTTTGCGGAAATTTGTCCAGGGTACGTTTCCGCAAGTTTCAATGGCTGTGTGAATATAGCCCTCATGACATCTTCTGAGAAGGGCATGTGTAAAATTAGATTGCAATAATGGTTCTCCGCCTGTCAGGGTTATACCACCTTCAGAACCCCAGAATTGGCGATCGCGCGTGATAGTTTCGTAAACCCTTTCAATGGATATTTCATGTCCGATTAACCGTAATGCATTTGTATAACAGTTGTTTGTGCAAATGGTAGCATGGCACAAATGACACATGTCGTTTGATATTTTTATTTTATGATCATCAAGACTAAGCGCGTTGTGCGGACAACTTTCAACACAACGCCCGCAGCTTATGCATTTATGACCGTTGTACATGAGTGAAGGTCTGGAGTTTATTCCCTCGGGATTTGAACACCAAAAACAGTTTAATGTACATCCGCACAAGAAAATTAATGTTCTGCATCCGGGACCATCATGAACCGAATACCCTTGGATATCAAAAATATATCCTTTTGTATCGCTGCTGTTATTGTTTAAAATCATTGCATGTAACAGCGTTCATCTCAGGATAGGCATCAAATTTATTCATACATAATCCAAGCTCCTCAGAAGTGAGCGCAAAATTTAAACAGTATTTACATTTGATGGCGTTCATGAATTTCTCACATGCCGTATCATCGGCATTTATTAAACTTTTGTCTCTCTTACATATACCTTTAAAGACATCTGTATTCAGGTAATATTGACAATCGTAGTGCCTCATATGGTTTTCGTTAACTTAATTGTTCATATTCTGTCCGTGCAATTACTTCATCCTGGATTTGTTTTCCCAGTTCTACCCAATACTGTGTAAATCCGGCGACTCTGACCATCAATCCTCTGTATTGTGAAGGATTTTTCTGAGCATCCTTTAGCATCCGGGAATCAACAATATTAAACTGACAATGGAAGGCTCCCTTTCGAAGATAGGCTTTTATCAGTTCAAGGAATTTTCGTGATCCTTCCCGTCCCATCACTACTGAGGGATGAATTTTCATGTTAAGTTGCGAATTCTGGGACAACGCGTGATTATAGCAGGTTGCTGAGTTAAATAGTGCGTATGGACCTTGCTTGTCGGAACCCGGATAGGCAGAAACAGAACCATCCGCAAAGGTGGTGCCACATAACCTTCCATCAGCGGTAGCCAACGTAACGGCTCCCATAGGGGCATGGGTTGATACCGATATCTGGCATGAATAAAGTGGCTGGTCATATAGAGACCGATAATTTTCACACATTTTACTGAACCAAATTTGCCACTCTCTGAAAATATGGTCCGCATATTTGTCATCATTTCCGAATTTGGGAGCCTCCAGACAAAGCTTGTGAATTTTCAGCCAGGTTACAAAATCGGCTCCCCTGACCTGGTCTGTTAAACTATATGAGCCGGTTTCCATCGCAGGACGATATCCGAAATTTGATTCTATGGCAAATTTTAATTCAGATAATGAAAAGTATTTCTCATCAAAGATATTTTTTTTGATTGAAGCCAGAGAGTTGACAAGATTCACCCCTCCACAGATTTCGACGTTGAAGGTTCTGTTATATCGGCTCCCCTTATGGCTGATGTCTTTGCCGGTATCAAGACAATCCGGTTTTAGCATGCTGTTGATTATGGAGGGTGAGACTTTTCCCCAGATATCGTGCTGGATATTATTGGTTAAGTTGAGTACTTCAACCGAAAGGCTAAAATAATGTTTAAACTGAGTCCATATTTTTTCATAGGAGTCCAATTCCAATCCATGCGCCGGATAAACCCTCCGCCCGGTTCTCTGATCCAATCCGTCAAACAGAACCGCCTCCAGAACCTTGGGGAGTGAAATAAAATGAACTCCGACACTTGTTGCAGGCGCAGATCCTCCCGGGATGAAGTGTGTTTCACCATTAAGCTCCAAAGGCATCCAGCTTCCGGCTGAGGTCTCTAGACAGCCTCCAATAGCCCAGGCTCTGGCTTCTTCGGATTGCATTCCTTCATTTCTGAAATTATTGAGCAGAAATTCCATGGCCACGCGGTTGTTGATCCAGGCAGGATATCCTGTTCCAATTTTAGTACATTCAACCCCTTTTAGCAAGAACTCTTCCGGCAATTTTTCGTCAAAAAGCAGGCTTAATGTTGGCTGTGGGGTGTCGCACGACATGGCCGATTCCAGGATTAGCATTTCGAGTTCATTGGCTGCACTATTCCCTTCTTTATCAAGCCCGCCGATGCATAAATTGTTAAATGTATTTCCACTTAAAACGCCACCGACAACACCCATAGCGGCAAAACAATCAATTTCGGTGAATTTAACCCGCATACATTCCAACAGTTCGATGGTCTTTTGCCTGTTTAGGATACCCTTATCCATATCGTTTTTCCAGAATGGATAAAGAACCTGTCCGAGCCTGCCGGGGGATAAGCCAGAAATAGCATCCTCGTTTAAGACTGCAACATGAAAAATCCAGATTAATTGAAGTGCATCATGAAAAGTTTCAGGTCTGTTTGACGAAAGTCGCTCCAGACGATCTGCCATTTCAAGATATTCGGTTTTCTGTTGTTTTTCATTCTCCAGTGAAGCCATCAGACGGGCTTCCCTCGAATAATTCATGATCCAGATTTGAATTCCTTCAAGCATCGTATGGACTGCGGTATAAAAATATAACCGATTCATTTCCGGATATCCAGCTGTTATACCTCGATTATCGGCACATATTTTTTTTATTCCTTCAATTCCATATTGAAGCGGGTAGTAATAGTTGATTACCTCGCGTCCTTGCGGAAGTGTATACCCCGAATCAAACATACAAATAACAGCCCGCATGATCTCCTCTTTTGTATCGTAGCCAGGAACAAGCTGCTCATATTTATGACCTAAATCCTCGACAGATCTGTTTTGCCATTTTTTTGCCGTTTTAATAAGGATGGTCATCTCCTCCTTGCGTAAACCAAATTTTCCGGCAATCGATAGTACATTTCCAATACTTTCGGTAACATTACCTCCACCCAGGCCCATAGTTGTGGCATCATCGGCACTTGCTTTTCCGGATTTCTGCGCTTCCTTATATAGCTCCTCTTCCTTTGAAAGAAAGAACGACTCTGAAAGCCAAGGCATTGGATATGAGCCTCTGGTATAGTTCGATTTCCGCATGGCCAATAATTCACCCGGAAAAATGGAAGGTGTCAAATGTGTGAATCCTGTCTTTAAGGCTTCCGCTCTTCGGATAATGGGTATCTCACCTTCTAATTCATCCCACCGGCGGGTGTACCAATAAGGGAACTCCACAGAAACAGATGACTTGGTATCAAGGTAGTTTTTTCGGGCCTTTTCAGCACGAGGTGTAGGGAGGACTTTCTTCTCATCTCTGTTCAGGATTCCTTCATGCGGACTGGTTCCATAATAATTAAAATTGTCAGTCATTGCGTCAAAATTTACATGTTTATTTTTCATGATACCAGAATCAAATTAAGACTTCAATAGAGGAGGAATAATAGGGAATAAGTGTTAAATGGTTTTCGCATCTTAAAATATTACCACAACTACCCAGGAATAATCATTTCGCAATCAACCTTATAAAAATAATCATTTTCACTCTTATTTCGTGTATTTGACACCTATATTCTTTAACCATTTGAATAATATCAAAACCCTTTTGGATGAAGGAAAATATTCTATTTTTGTTAAGAATTATCGAACAGTTAAAAAGGAACATTTCATGTAATGCGTCATTGAAGGGCATTTTAGTATCCTGATCTTTTCAATGTATGTGCTCTTACTGAATAATTTATTTTATTTGTGTTCTAATTTGTAACGAATTTAAAATAATGAGAGTAACCCTTTTGGGAACCGGAACCTCCCAGGGTGTTCCGGTTATCGCCTGTAAATGTGAGGTTTGTAAGTCTGTCGATTCAAAAGATAAGCGGCTTAGAAGTGCTATTATGGTGGAGGAAGGGTCAGCCAGAATCGTTGTTGACGTGGGTCCTGATTTCCGCCAACAGATGTTACGACACGAGGTGGATAATCTGGATGCAATTCTGCTTACTCATGAGCATGCAGATCACATTTTTGGTCTGGATGATATCCGCAGTTTTAACTGGTTGCGAAAATCACCAATGGATATCTATTGTGAGGAGCGTGTTCAAAAAAATCTCCGGTCTATATTTAATTACGTTTTTTCAGCCAATAAATATCCGGGAATTCCTCAGATGGATTTGATAGACCTTGATAGTAAGGCTTTTAAAATTGGTCCGATTCCGATAATTCCGATCCGTCTTTACCATTATAAATTGCCGGTTTACGGTTTTCGTTTTGGGCGGTTTGCCTACGTAACCGATTTTAATTTAATTGAGGATGTTGAACTGGAAAAACTATATGGGGTAGAACAACTGGTGATTTGTGCCTTACGCAAAACACCACATATATCACACCTTAATCTTGAAGGTGCTATTGCGTTGATTGAGAAAATTGCCCCAAAAAAATCGTATCTTACCCATATGAGTCATGAAATGGGGAAACATGGTGACCTGCTTAACGAATTACCTTCTTATATCGAACCTGGTTACGACGGGTTGGTTCTTGAACTCTGAATTAATCCTTGCCATATATAATCTTCTGTGTATCAATGGCAATCATTAACTCTTCGTTTGTAGGTACTACAATCACCTTTACCCGTGAATCTTTTGTGCTGATAACACACTCTTCACCTTTTAGCCCCTTGTTAATTTTCGGGTCGATTTCTATACCCATGAATTCGAGTTCTTCGCAAACACCACTTCGTGTGAGATCTGAGTTTTCACCAATTCCTCCGGTAAAAACAAGAACATCTAATCCGCCCATCGCTGCGGCATAACTTCCTATATATTTTTTAATCCGATAATCGAACATTTTAATGGCTAGCAGACAACGTTCATCTCCTTTTTCTGCAGCCGCACGAATCTCACGAGAATCTGATGATATTCCTGTAATTCCTAATAATCCACTGTGCTTGTTAAATAGGGTAGAGGCCGATTTTGTTCCGATTTTCTCTTTATCCATAATATATGCTACTGCTCCCATATCAATATCACCGGAACGCGTTCCCATTATTAGCCCTTCAACCGGAGTAAACCCCATCGAGGTATCTATAGATTTACCATTTTTTATGGCACACGCTGAGGCACCATTCCCAAGATGACAGGTGATAACTTTTGTTTTGGCGGGATCAACCCCTAATAATTCGCATGCCCGATTTGAAACATACTTGTGACTGGTTCCATGAAAACCATACCTTCGGATTCCATACTTTTTATAAAGCGCATAGGGTATGGCATACATAAAGGCATGTTGTGGAATTGTATGGTGAAATGCTGTGTCAAATACAGCAACCTGCGGAATATCCGGAACTAATTCTCTGAGTGCATAAATACCTTTTAAGTTTGGAGGATTATGCAACGGAGCAAGTTCAATGAATTTTTCGAGTGTCACTATTACTTCGTCTGTAATTAATACACTTTCACTGAATTCTTCTCCTCCATGAACCACCCGGTGTCCAACAGCATCAATTTCATTTAAAGAGCTAATAGAACCATGTTTGGCACTGGATATAACTCCGAGAATATATTCGACTCCAATTTTATGATCCAGAATCTCACCCTCGAAAAGCACCTTCTGTCCCGATTCTTTTTGGTGTCTCAGAACAGATCCCTTCATTCCAATTTTCTCAACGATCCCTTTTCCCAGAATACGATTGCCCTGAAGGGTATAAAACTGGTATTTAATCGACGAACTTCCGCAGTTTAAGACTAAAATTTTCATAAATATGTTTTATTAGGGGTTTGTCGCCTTTTGCAAGTGCTCTGACCCGGTATTTTCTGATTCTCAATTATTCCCGTTCAGTTGCTATTGGCCCCTGTCCAACTATCTTGTCATTGCAATCGTAACTGTAAAATCCACAGCAGGTGTGGACACCAAATCGCTTTGCCCGCACCAATTTTTTAATTACAGGTGATGCCATGTAGCGCGGGTCACCAAACTCTGAGTAGAGATTCTCCATCCAACGGTTAATCTTGTCAATTCCCAAAATATCAGCCAGTTCAAAGGGGCCAAAACGCATCCCAAATCCAACCTTCCAGACTGTATCAATATCAACCATGGCTCCAACCCCCTCAAGTAGCACCTCACACGCCTCATTTAACAGCGCAGTATAGAGTCGGATTGATATTAGCCCGGCAGATTCTTCCACCGGAATGGCCTGCCGATTTACCATCTTCACAAATTTCAAAACTTTGTTGTACACCTCTTCGGTGGTATATAATCCTTTAACAACTTCGCATACTCTTGCTTCAGGTGATTGGACAAAGAAATGCAAACTGACACATCGGTCACGATATTTCAATTCAGAGGATAATTCGGTGATGATAATTGTAGTGGAATTTGTGGCAATAATGCACTCCGGAGAGACCACCTGTTCAACTTTTTTGAAAACCTCCATGCGTTCTGTAATCTTCCTTTCGCTGGATTCTGCACGGATAGCCTCAATGACAAAGTCACAATCTTTAAGCGCTTTATAATCCAGACTCCCCTTAATTCTGGATAGGATTAGTTTTTTCTCCCCTTGCGTCATTCCCCAGTTTTCTATCCGGCGGTCCAGAACGTTTCCAAGCGTTGTATACGCATTTTGTATTCTATCTTCCGAAAGTTCGATAAAGACCACTTCGATTCCATTTGCACTGGCTATACGGGCAATATTTTGCCCATCTTTACCGCATCCCACGATCCCGATTTTTGAGAAAAGGGTCCGCTGTTGCTCTTTCTTACTTAACCCAAAATCTTCAATGGGTTCAATGATTAGCTCTTCCATCTCTGAAAATTCTTATGTGAAAATCAAAATTATCGTAATAGCGTACTAAATTATTACTATGTAAGGTAATATTATTTAGTTTAAAATTCAAGTTTTTAATTGTTAAAATCGTCGAATGTAATTCCTATTCACCTGCTCTTCGACTTCCTCACTGTGACACTCACTCTCCTTTTATTTCTTTTCCACTCATTCTGCCTGAGTTGCAGTTATAGCAACCATATTCACAATATCGCTGACAGAACAACCCCGGGAGAGATCGTTAATAGGCGCCGCCATTCCCTGCAAAATAGGCCCTATGGCTTGGGCACCGGCAAGCCGTTGAACTAATTTATAACCTATATTAGCTGATTCAAGCCCAGGAAATACCAGTATATTGGCTTTTCCGGCAACAGAACTCCCAGGTGCTTTTAATTGGCCAATCTCCATATTTAGAGCTGCGTCAAGCTGCATCTCTCCATCAATCATCAATTCCGGAGCTAATTCTCTGGCAATTCTGGTGGCATTAATAACTTTATTTACAAGTGGATGTTGGGCACTTCCTTTGGTCGAAAAGGATAACATCGCGATGCGAGGTTCAATATTAGCTATCGAACGTGCTGTTTTAGCTGTCGTTACAGCGATTTCTGCCAGTTGTCTCTCGTCCGGATCGGGCATGACAGCACAATCTGCAAAAACCAGAATTCCATTTTCCCCAATCGACTTATCTTTAAACAGCATAAAGAATACACCGGAAACAACCGTCACACCCGGAAGAGTTTTTACATATTGAAGAGCCGGGCGTAAAACATCCCCTGTCGCGTTTATGGCTCCGGCTATTTCTCCATCGGCATCCCCTGCTTTTATCATTAATGGGCCAAATACCAGAGGATCATTGAGTGATTCTAGCGCATCTTCAATGGTTAATCCTTTATTTCTGCGGATTTCAACCATAATTTGGGCATATTGCTCCCGTTTTGAACTTGTTCGTGGATCAATAATTTCTGCCCCTTGAATATTTATTCCTTCCCTTACTGCAATTTCATGAATGGACTGAAAATTACCCAGCAAAATTATTTTGGCCAGATTTTCATGAATACAAATCTCGGTAGCAAGTAGGGTTCGTAATTCTGTTCCTTCTGCCAGGACGATTCTCATTTGAAGCATTTGTGCCCGCTTTCTGATTTGTTCAAGTAAATCCATTTTCCAGATATTCAAACTTTTGAACTTATTTATTAAAAGTTATACAAAATTACTGATAATTGCAATAAAAAGTCTTAAAAACATAATTATTTCGATTATTCTCATTAAACAATAAAATAATCTAAATTTAATCTGTTAAATAAAGGAAAACTGCTTCTTTTTTATGATATTTGTCTTATTAACAATGGAACTCATAATCAATTTTATATGTATAAGATTCAAACACTTAACAAGATCGATCCGGAAGGCCTTCAGGTTTTTCCAGCTACCAGTTACGAAATTGCCAGTGAATTGTCAGACCCAGATGCGATTGTTCTGCGTAGTTTTAGTATGCATGATATGGAAATACCATCCTCTGTCAGAGCTATTGCAAGAGCAGGGGCGGGAGTTAACAATATCCCTATAGCCAAATGTACCGAAAAGGGTATTGTAGTTTTTAATACTCCAGGAGCCAATGCCAATGGGGTAAAAGAGTTGGTAATTGCAGCTCTTTTGTTAGCCTCGCGTGATTTAATCGGTGGTGTACAATGGGCTAAAACGCTTGTCAACGAAGGAGATAAAGTTCCTGCACTTGTTGAAAAAGGGAAGGCCAATTTCGGCGGCAGTGAAATTAAAGGTAAGACTCTGGCCGTTGTAGGACTTGGTGCCATTGGGGTACTTGTGGCTAATGCCGCACAGTCGCTAGGGATGAATGTTATTGGTTATGATCCGTATATCTCTATTGACCATGCCTGGAATCTGCATCATGATGTAGTTCGTGCCTTTGGAATTGAACCCATGTTAGCCAAGGCTGATTTTATTACTTTACAAATCCCATTAATGGCTGAAACCACAGGATTTGTCAATGCGGATAAAATAAAGCTGATGAAAAATGGTGTTAAAATTCTGAATTTTGCGCGCGGGGAATTGGTTGTTGATGCGGACGTTATTTCCGGAATTCAATCCGGAAAGGTTGGAGCATATTTTACCGATTTTCCTAACGCGTTGCTTGTTAACGCAGAAGGAGTAGTGGCAATTCCACATCTTGGTGCCTCGACCAATGAATCGGAAGTTAATTGCGCTATCATGGCAGCAGAACAGATCCGTAATTTCTTCGAGAATGGAAATATCCGGAATTCTGTTAATTTTCCTGCTGCAGAACTTGAACGCAATGGTGGTGCACGCCTTTTGGTAACGAATAAAAATATCCCCAATATCATAAGTCAGATTACTACCATTCTGGCTCAGGCCGGAATCAATATTGATAATATGCTTAATAAGAATAAAGGAGATATCGCATATAATATCATTGACACCAGTGAAGTTTCCCTTTCGGAGGACGTTGTGTCTAAAATTAAATCAATTGAGGGGGTATTTATGGTTAGAAGCCTGGAGGGAAAATAATTTTTGTGTAGCTTGATAACGATTTAATAAGTAATAATAGAATAAAATTGCGATGAGTGATTCAGTAACAAACAGAGCAGCAGATAATATTCGGATTCTTTCTGCAGCCATGGTCGAGAAAGCTAATTCCGGCCATCCCGGAGGTGCGATGGGCGGAGCCGATTTTGTGAACATCCTGTTCACTGAGTTTTTAAATTATGATCCAAGTGAGATGACATGGCCCTTCCGTGACCGTTTTTTCCTTGATCCGGGGCATATGTCCCCCATGCTCTATTCTGTTCTGGCACTTGGAGGTAACTATTCACTGGATGATTTGAAAAATTTCCGTCAGTGGGGATCAGCTACTCCGGGACATCCGGAAGTGGATCCGGAGCGGGGAGTCGAAAATACTTCAGGCCCTCTTGGTCAGGGTCATACCATGGCTGTAGGTGCAGCAATAGCAGAGAGATTTCTTGTCGCCCGTTTTGGTGAATGGATGGCCCATAAAACGTATACTTTTATTTCAGATGGTGGAATTCAGGAGGAGATCTCTCAGGGTGCTGGGCGTCTGGCGGGCTTTTTGGGATTGAATAATCTGATCATGTTTTATGATTCAAATGATATTCAGCTCTCAAGCGGAACTGATGCTGTTACCTCGGAAGATACTGAGATGAAGTATAAAGCATGGGGGTGGAATGTACTTACCATTGCTGGTAATGATGGTGATGCTATACGTAACGCAATTCTAGCTGCCATCAATGAAAATTCAAGACCGACCCTTATAATTGGTAAAACAATTATGGGCAAGGGTGCAATCAGGGAAGATGGTTCCAATTTTGAACGGCAATGTTCAACACATGGACAGCCTTTATCCCATGCAGGTGCCTCATTCAAAAAGACTATTGCCAATTTGGGTGGTGATCCTGAGAATCCCTTTGTTATTTTCCCTGATGTAGCTGACCTTTATGCTAAGCGTATCGAAACATTAAAATCGTGGGCCAATACAAAGAATGATGAAGAGGATGCATGGGCAGCTGCCAATCCTGAACTCGCTGCCAAACTGGATAAATTTCTCTCCGGGGAGGTTCCTGATTTTGATTATTCAAAAATTATTCAAAAAGCGGGTGCTGCAACACGTAATGCTTCTGCGACAGTCCTGGGAGCCTTCGCAAAAGAGATTGGAAATATGATCGTTTCATCTGCAGACTTATCCAATTCAGATAAGACCGATGGATTTTTAAATAATTCCAGGGCTTTTAAAAACGGTGATTTTTCGGGTGCCTTTCTACAGGCGGGTGTTTGTGAATTAACTATGGCTTCAATAATGAACGGTATTGCACTTCATGGCGGAATTATTGCCGCGTGTGGGACCTTCTTCGTTTTCTCCGATTACATGAAACCGGCACTGCGTATGGCAGCTTTGATGGAATTGCCTGTTAAATATATCTGGACACATGACGCCTTTAGAGTAGGGGAGGATGGACCAACTCACCAACCGGTGGAGCATGAGGCTCAGCTGCGTTTAATGGAACATCTGAAGAATCATCACGGTGAAAATTCCACACTCGTTTTGCGTCCTGCTGATGCTCAGGAGACTACCGTAGCCTGGCAACTGGCAATGGAGAATACATCGACTCCAACAGCTTTGATTCTTTCAAGACAGAATATAAAAGATCTTCCAGCTAAAACCAATCGTTACGAAGAGGCAAAGCAGGCAGCAAAAGGGGCATACACTGTTGAAGAGTGTGAAAATCCCGCAGTAATTCTTGTCGCTTCTGGTTCTGAGGTGGCATCGTTGGTAGAGGGAGCTCTCTTATTACGTGAACGCGATGGCTTAGGCGTTCGTATTGTTTCTGCCCCATCTGAAGGACTTTTTCGTGAGCAGGAGAAGAGTTATCAGGAGAGTGTTTTGCCGGTAAATGTACCTAAATTTGGACTTACAGCTGGTCTTCCGGTTACCTTGCGAGGGCTTGTTGGAGATTCCGGCGCTATCTGGGGGTTGAGCTCGTTTGGTTTTTCTGCTCCCTATGATGTTCTTGATCAGCAACTTGGATTTACTGCCGAGAATATTTACAATCAGGTTAAAGCGCTTCTCTCATAAATTTACATCGAATAGTATAATAAGAAATGGGCGCCCTAAAGCGCCCATTTCTTATTAGCAATTAATTCAGGAATAACTCATCTACAAATATCCAGGCTGGTTTTCCTTTTCGATCCTTTCGCCATACCGGCATCTTTTTAACGTTGGAAACACTGAATTTATAAAACTTATAGGCGGTTCCTTTCGGGAAATTACACGTGAAAGTTTTAGCCCCGTTTGGGTCATCCTTCTTGGCTGCAGGAAATTTGGTCTCTGCAATCTTTTTATAGGTCTTTCCGTCGTCACTTCCGTGCGCTGTAATTGATTCAATTGGAAAGATCTCACCTCCTGTTTCAATATAAGCATTAAAATATACCGAATTTAACGGTTTTGTCTGATTAAATCCAATAACCAGATCCATATTTGAATTCTGATATCCCAACCATTTATCGGTATATCTGTTATTCTCTCCTAAATCATAGTCGATTAGAGTTTTGGATCCATTACCCCGGTGTTTGGGATCTGGTTGAGTAAGTAAATAGATAGAATCAGGATGAATTTCAGATTTATAGTAGGTTCGTTGAACAATATCACTACTTTTCCACCCGGTCCGATAAGCCTTAATTTTCAAGACCGTATTTTGAGTCAGCCTAAAATTCTCTTTGTATTCCGGACTTTTAATACTGTCAGGTTCAGTGCCGTCTGTTGTATATCTTATAACTACCCCTTTTAACAGGTGTTTTAGTTTTATATCGACGTGAT
This sequence comes from Prolixibacteraceae bacterium, assembly GCA_947475715.1. Taxonomy (GTDB): domain Bacteria; phylum Bacteroidota; class Bacteroidia; order Bacteroidales; family Prolixibacteraceae; genus JAAFHB01. The sequence continues at coordinate 20,864 of CANJNY010000041.1, read as the reverse complement.
TGGGAATAATCAACGAATCCTGTTCAATCGTGGGATTACTGATTTGCAAAACCTGATCTTCCAGGTTATCTCCAACAACAATACGGATGGCAGGATATTTCGACATCAGTTTTTCAAGTTGCTTTTCAGTTCCATTTTGAGTCCAGACATTTAATTCTGTAAACTTTGCATGATCTAAAAACTTGTCTAAGGCAGCCTCGTCGAATTCTATTCCGCAGATTGAAAGTGATTTAAGATTTGGCAGCGATTTTAGGACTTCAAGGGAGGCTATTTCAAGTTTCGTCCCGTTTAAATTTAATTTTTGGATGTTTTTAAATTGAACAATTAAATCGAGGTCCTCCTTTTTTAATGGCATCCCCTGCATATTCAAATTAACTATTCCATCCTTTATTTTTCCCAATTTCTTCAGGTTTTCATGATCATAAAAAGCTCCTTGAAAGAAATTCACCTCCACCTCATCCGATCCGTTAAAAAGATAATTGGTTGTGCAGTAATTAGAGTTAAACTCTTTTAAATCAGGAAGATTGCTTTTTGGAACGAAATTTGGCTTAACAGCAGGCTGCGATTTATTCGTCAACAGATAGAGGCTGTCCTCTTTTTGAAGTTCGTTTACTTTAACTGTAAAACTGCTTCCTGCTTTAATCCAACTACTTAAAATGGCTATTTCCTCTGAGGTGAGTTGTGTCTTCCCATCAGGAGGCATATGCTTTTCATCGTTAAGTGGCGCATGGATTCTTTCAATAAACATTGCAGTCTTATTGGCATCGCCTTTTAGGATGTTACCATCTTTACCCCCTTTGATGATATTTTCAGGAGAATTAAGTTGAAGTCCCCCTTTTATTTTATCTAAGCCATGACAACTTATACACTTTGATGCCAGAATAGGGGAAATTGTTGATTCATATAGCGTCAGCTGAGTTTCCGCACTGTTTTTATTTTCTGTTTTGGATGCTGCAGGTTCAGGAAAACTAAGTGCATTTACTCCATGAGTCAGTTGGGCTCCCTTATGAGCGGATCCAATTATGATTAGTAGAAATCCCGCTGCGAGATATTTTTTAGACTTGATTTTTAAGTTCTGGCAATAAATCAAAACCCAGCTAATGAGAGCAATAGCAATTCCACCCCATTTATGCAAGTTAATAAGATCCCCGTCATAGGCATTTTGTTTTGATAGTAATATTCCGCAAATTGCAACCCCTGCTGCAAACAATGCGTTTATTGCCAATAGAAATTTCTCCGTATCCAAAGAAAATCTGCGATGTTGAAAAAACAGCAGATAGATGGAGATTAACATTCCAAATACGATGGGGAAGTGCAAGACTAAAGGATGAAATTTCCCAATCCATTGCATAAAGAGCCCGGGTTGAATTTCCTGATTGTAAAATGCTATTAAGATTAGCAAAGGGTTTAAAACCCACAGGCTCATTTCCAGGATCTGGTATATTTTCTTCTCACTCATAGTTAACTAATTAGATCATGGACAACATTACCGGCCACATCTGTCAGTCGGTATCTTCTCCCTTGATGTTTAAAGGTGAATTTCTCATGGTCAATACCCATTAAATGCATTACTGTAGCATGAAAATCATGGACATGTACCGGTAAGTTGGTAATATTGTATCCAAAATCGTCAGTTTCTCCAAATACTCCTGGTTTTACACCGCCACCGGCCATCCAGATTGTAAAGCAGCGAGGATGATGATCCCGACCATAATTATCCTTCGTTAATGCACCCTGGCAATAATTTGTTCGCCCAAATTCACCACCCCAGATCACCAGTGTTTCATCGAGTAGACCCCGTTGTTTTAAGTCTTTTATTAATGCTGCCGATGATTGATCTATATCCTTACATTGCCCCTCAATCTCTTTGGGAAGATTACCGTGTGTGTCCCAACCCTGGTGGTATAACTGTACAAAACGAACACCGTTTTCAGATAACTTTCTAGCTAAAAGACAGTTGGCAGCATAGGTTCCGGGAATTAAACATTCAGGACCGTACATTTTAATAATTGATTCCGGCTCGTTTTGAAGAGAAGTGAGTTCAGGGACAGCCATTTGCATGCGGTAGGCCAATTCATATTGTTGAATCTTGGTCACAATTTCCGGGTCTCCAATATTTTTATAGGCTGCATCGTTAAGTGCGGAGATCTCATCCAGCATAGCTCTTTTATCCGGACGATTAATAAAAGCAGGATCCGTGAGATATTTAACGGGTTCTTCACCAGAACTAAACTGAACTCCCTGATGGATTGAATCTAAAAAGCCATTATTCCATAATTTGGAGTAGACTCCCTGACCATTTCCTTTGCCTTTACTTAAAAGGACACAAAAGGCCGGAAGATTCTTGTTCTCACTTCCCAAACCATAACTGATCCAGGATCCCATACTGGGTCTGTTTCCAACCTGTGCTCCGGTCTGGAAGAATGTCAGTGCGGGATCGTGATTAATGGCTTCGGTATAAATTGATCGGACAAAACACATTTCATCACTCATACTGGCTAAATGGGGGAGTGTTTCGCTAAACCATGCACCACTTCTGCCATGTTGTGAGAAATTAAATTTTGTTCCTGCCAGTGGAAATTTAGCCTGATTAGCGGTCATTCCGGTAAGCCTTTGTCCCATACGAATGCTTGCAGGAAGATCTTCGCCATGCATCTTTTGCAGCATTGGTTTGTAGTCAAACAAGTCAAGTTGTGAAGGGGCTCCATTTTGGAACAGATAAATCACACGTTTTGCTTTTGGTGCAAAATGAGGCAGTACATTGGTAAAAAGATCATCTTCGTTCTTTCCGTCAAATATTCCGGGCACCATCAGTGAACCTAATGCCAGTCCTCCTATTCCAAGGCTCATTTTCGATAAAAATTTCCGCCTGTTTTGGTTTAATCCATGTTCTAAGAATTCTCTCATAATGATATCTTAAGATTTGGTGATTGCTTCCTCTAAATTATAAATAACTAAGATTGTTTTCATTAAAGCACCGGCTTCAATATTATTCATATTTTCCAGTGGATGTTTGAACTCCCCGGCATTCAATGTAAGTTTTAATAAGTCAGGATGTTCCTTGAAATATTGCTGTTGCTTATTACAATAATCCATCAGTTTGTTTTTTTCAAATTTCGATGGTTTTCTTACCAGGATAGATTCAAAAGCCTGATCAATCTTTTCGTCCAGAGATTTGGGAACCAGTGAGATATTCTCGGCCAGAACACGGCACGCTTCCAAAACTGTAGGGTCATTGAGCATTGTTAATGCCTGCAAAGGTGTGTTTGTGCTCGATCGACGTGCTTCGCACTGGTCACGGCTGCTGGCATCAAAAATCATCAAACTTGGTGGCGGAGCGGTGAGTTTAAAAATTGTATACAATCCTCTGCGGTATATGGCCGATCCGTGATCTTGTTTGTAGGCGGCCAATACTCCTCTGCCTGAGGTGGTGCTTTCCCATACCCCTTTAGGCTGATAAGGCTTAACACTTGGGCCGCCGATCTGAGAGTTCATTAATCCGCTGCTGCTTAATACCCAATCCCTGATAATCTCAGCCTTAAATCTCATGCGGGGAGACCTTGAATAAAAGATATTTTCAGGGTCTTGTTCAAGTTGTTTTTTGCTGACCTCACTCGATTGGCAATAAGTATTTGTAGTAAGGATTTTCTTGATTAAATATTTAATATCCCAGTTATGATCCATGAAATCAACAGCTAACCAGTCGAGTAATTCAGGATGTGTGGGAAGCTCTCCCTGTAAGCCATAATCGCTTGATGTTTTTACGATCCCTTTTCCAAAAATCTCTTGCCAGATAAAATTTACAAATACTCTGGCTGTCAAGGGATTCTTTTTGTTGATCGTCCATTGTGCAAGACCTAATCTGTTTCTGGGATAAGCTAATGTATCATAAGGCATTATTGATTCAAGTCCGGTTGGTTTCACTTTTTCGGTAGTCGGGGCATCATACCTTCCTCTGCTTAAAATGAAGGTGGGTTTTGGTACCGAATCGTCAGCCATTACAGAAACCTGCACAGTATTGGTATCTACAGCATTGATATAAGGCATTGATTTTTTTATCTCATCGCTGTTTATAAATAATTTAGGAGCTTTTGCAGGTGTCGAAGTACTTACATCTCCTTCAAAACCTTTCTCTTTACTTACATTGAAGAAGGCGTATAACTGATAGTAATCCTTATTGGAAAAAGGGTCATATTTGTGATCATGACACTGAGCACACTCAATGGTTACCCCCAGAATTGCTTTACCAAAAGTTCTCGTTTTATCGATATTGTATGATACCCGGTACTCCTCCTCAATAATTCCACCCTCTTCGGTGTATTTGTGATTTCGGAAAAAAGCTGTAGCCAGGATATTTTCTTTGGTCGCATTCGGCAATAAATCGCCAGCTATCTGATCAGTTAAGAATTTATCATAAGGGATGTTTTTATTAAATGCATTAATAACCCAGTCCCTCCATGGCCATTGTGACCTGATATTGTCATCCTGAAATCCAAAAGAGTCGGCATATCGGGCTAAATCGCACCATAAAATTGCCATTTTTTCACCATAGGATGGTTTTTGCAATAGCGTATCCAGCAATTGATTATACCAGTCTTTCCCTTTTATACTATTCCATTGGGTCACCTCCTGAAAGGTTGGGGGCAATCCGGTTATATCAGCGAAGGCGCGTTTGATTAAGATCTCCTTGTCCGCCTCGTCATTAGGGCTATATCCCTTCTGATCCATTTTATGAAGAATGAAATTGTCAATCTCATTCTTAGTCCATTTTTTGTCGCTTACATCAGGAAGGGGTGCTTTGAAAGGTGGAACGAATGCCCAATGTTTTTCGTACTTAGCACCCTCTTTGATCCATTTCCGAAAGAGGTTAATTTCATCATGATTCAGTTTTGTGAGATGACTTTCGGGTAAAGGCATCATAATAGCTGGATCGTTGGATTCGATCCGACTTATTAATTCGCTTTTACCCGGATCTCCAGGAACAATTGCAAAATGGCCTTTGTTTTTCTTCAATTCAGCATATGCTCCGGACTGCTGATCCAGCCTTAGTCCGGCCTTCCGTTTATTAGCATCCGGACCATGGCACGAAAAGCATTTATCCGAAAGGATAGGACGAATATCACGGTTAAAGGATATTTGATTTTCCTTAGTACTAATACCATGCGTTATAAAATAAACAAGTCCAAAGGTTACACCGGCAATTATTAATCCCAGTATTGCGAAAGAGTTAATTTTTTTCTGCATATAATCTATTATGCTTTTGTAAATTTAAATGGATAAACTTTATCGGATGCCCACTGTGCAACATAGATACTTCCTTCATCGTCGACACAGACATCATGTGGATGTACAAATATCTTATCAGTTTGGAATAGTGGAGTTAATTTATTGTTTTCATAAATGGGTTCGGATCCTCCAAGATTAGAAACTACTTTATTCTCTTTGTTCAGGATTGTTACAAAACCTGATTTGGCATTGTCTAAACTAGGAGAACGTAAAACCGCCGCATATAAATAGTCACCTTTTATAACCGGGCGACAGACGCAGGCTCCAGGTAAATGAATCACTTCGATTAGTTTACCTTCGAGTGAAAATCTTTTAAAAGCATTGCGTGTTCTGTCTGTGATAAGTAGGGTAGGGGTAGGGTTCCTGTAGTCGATGCAGATTCCATGTGCATTATCAAAATGTTCATCCCCATCTCCTCGTCCGCCAAACGAATTTTTTAAAACACCAGCAGCATCGTAGTGGAGTATATGTTGTGCACCATATCCATCTGCGATATAAAATTCACCGTTTTCCAGGACAGCCGTTTCTGTTGGGACGAACGCCTCTTTTTTTTGATAGGCTGGAACATCACCTGGCGGATCAATTGTCAGTATGATTTTTCCATCAATGGTGGTTTTATAAACTTGATGTTTATCCGTATCTGTAATGAATAGAAAATCTTCCTTGCCGTTGTGCTGTACGGTAAGTCCATGTGCTCCAGGAAAATCTTTTCCCCAGGTATCAATTAATTTTCCGCTTTTATTGTAGATAATGATATTATTCTTTGTCTCGTTGGTTAACAAGATAATCCTTCCATTTACATCCTGAATCATCTCATGACAATCATTTACCGGTGTTTTTTTGGGATTAAGTGCGCCCCATTGGCTATTTAACCGGTATTTCATCTCATTATGCCCATAAATAACACCCTGGGGTTTACTGAACATATCTTTGGTTAAAAATAAACCTGCAGTAGATAGCGCTGATTTTTTTAAAAAGGATCTTCTCTCCATTTTTTTAGTTTATGAATGCACCTGTTTAGTAATAGGTGCAAGGTTTAATTTAATGCTATTAGTCAGTTTATTCATAGGTTTATAAGAGTAGCCTATAAATCAAAATATATCAAATCAATTAGTTAGAATCAGTACTGCTTAATCTAAAATATTTATTTAGCAGTTTGTCCCTCGTTAGGGAGGGACAAAATTTTCTGATCTAAATATACAACAACAAAATTGAATAAAAGGTTTAAAGTATTTTTAATTCACTGTTAAATTTTAGGGTAAAACGTGAAATGCATTTATTTTATGTGCACAGCTATCGACTTTCTTACCTTGTCATTCAACTCTTCGGGTAATAAACCTGCCGGTTCAATTGCCGGGAGGAATGTTATCGTGATCTTCGACCTTTTAATCCTATTCCGATCTGTTGATTTATCGTAAAATGCGCCCGATATGGCGATTGGGACAACTGGTGTTTTTAGTTCCGAACTTAGGATAGCATAAGTTTTTTTAAATTTCCCTAAATCGCCGGTTTTAGTGCGGGTTCCCTCCGGGAATATCAAAATCTTTTTTCCCAACTTAATCACCTGAGCCATTTTATGAATAGACTCTTTCAGGTCTTTATTTAAATCCATAACAATAAGATTCGTTCGTGCAGCAAGGTATCGGCGAATGGGATCATTCACATGATCTTTTTTGGCGTATGAAAAAGTATCTCGAAGTGTGTTTGGGTCAAGATAGGATAGGATCAAAAAGGCATCGAGTTTGCTTTGATGGTTGGCAGCAAAGAAACAGGCTCCCTTTGGAATATTTTCAAATCCTTTAACTTCTATCGTAATAAAAAGCTTAGATATTTTTTGCACTGAACGGACAATCGCTTTTAATAAAAACGAAGTTCCGGGCAAATTAACATTCGTCTCCTCATTGAGTTGTCCCATCCAATTAGACTCATCTTGCCTGAAAAAAAGTTTATTGAGATTGATGAAATCCGAAATAGCCAAAACGGAGGGGAATTTAATCAATTCCTCCTCGCTTATTTTTACTCCAAATGTTTTTTCAATAAAATCGATTAAGCTAAGTTTGCTTAACGAGTCAAGTCCCAGGTCAAATACGATATGATCACCGGATGAAATATCCATGTCGACCTGTGATTCAATGAAGGTTTTTAATGAAAGATATTCTGCACTGTCCGGATCCTTGAGCTTAACTTTTTTGCTTACACTATTTAAAATCAACTCCTCAAGTTTAAACCGTTGAAGTTTAGACAATCGGGTACGGGGTAACTCCTGATCAACTAGGGTAAATTGTTTAATTTGTTTGGATGGGCTTATCACTGCATTAAAAGGTGATAAGACAAAATCTCTGAAATAGGATTGAATATCTATTATCTTATTATCTGACAAGTATTTATAGTCAGGAAATATCACCGCATGAAGGTTCTCCTTATACATAAATACACCAACCTCCTTTATTGCCGGTGTTGTTCCTTCGAGTTTCATTTCGAGTTCTACCGGATTAATGTTCTTCCCGTTAGGCAAAACAATTATTTCTTTCTTCCTTCCTGTTATATATAAGAAGCCTCCTTTTTCAATCCTGCCCAGGTCTCCGGTATAAAGCCATCCATCCCGGATTACTTCAGCGGTTTCCTCCGGTCGATTATAATATCCTTTCATAATATTAGCCCCTTTAGCCACAATTTCTCCATCTCTGATCTCTAAGGATAGTCCAGGAAGAGCTTGTCCGGTAGAACCAATTTTTATATTTCCTGGTCTTGGAAAGGTAATCATGGGGGCAGCTTCAGTCATGCCAAATCCTTCAAGTATTTCAAAACCAATAGCATAGAAGAAATTTCCCACTTCTTTATTTAACGCCGCTCCACCAGCAATCATAAATTCTATATGCCCTCCCAATCCAATATGTACCTTCTTAAACAGCAAGGCTCCCAGTTTTCGGCTTTTGGTTAAATATACCAGTTTTAAAAAACTTCGGGCAATAAAACTTTTATTGATTTTGGTCATTAGTCCCCGATAAATTAAATCGTAAAGTCTAGGCACACCTATTATTACCGTTATCTTATTATCGGTTAGCGTTTTCATTAAATCCGAGGTCTGCATCGATGGACTAATAACGACAGACCCTCCGGCATAAAGTGGAACCATTAATGATCCAATTAATGGAAATACATGATGCAAGGGAAGCAGTACAAGAACCTGGCTCCTTGAACTGAAAATACGGCAATCAACAACTGCCTTCATATTCGCGAGAATATTAGTATATGAAAGCATAACCCCTTTAGGGTTTCCGGTAGTTCCTGAAGTATAAATAATTACTGCTGTAGTCTCATTATCTTCGGGACCGATCCAACTGCTTTGATCCTGATCACGCTCGGGGGGATGATCCTCAAATCGGATGATTTGTGGTTGAAAAGATATTTTATCCTTTACTTTTTCATAAGACTCTTCCATAGAGCTACTGATAAAAAGCAATTCAGGCTGACAATCCTCAATAATATAGGCCACATCTTCGGCTGAGGCCAAATAATCAATAGGAACAGCAATACAATTACTTTGGAGGGAGGCATATAGCGCATAAATCCACTCCACACGGTTCTCTGAATAGATACAAACTTTATTAAACCCCTTGTTTGCAATTAAATACGAATACTGTTGGATATATTTTAGTAAATCACTTCCACTAAGGTGAAGATCCTGCGTGATCACATAGGTCTTTTCCAGATTATCCCTGTTTATAATTGACTTATTCATTTGTTTTTATTCAATATTATTGCAGTTTTTAAATAACAAATATTCGATGATATCTTCCGAAGATGTTAAAGATGGATCACTATTACAACACGGTGGATGATCAGATATTTTATTGTTTCAAAGTGTGCAAAGTAATAGATTATCAATCAAAAACCAAATAGTTTAAACGTGGTTTTAACGAATTTTCAGGATACATAAATGACTATAAATCTATTAATTATATCTTTAAGTCCGGAGATTATAACCCTCTGAGAATGGGACAGAAAATTTAAACCCGCTAATGGTGCGGAATATCTAATTCACAACGAGGGAAATTGATCTGATTCAGGAGTTATTTCATAAATTTTATTTTTATTAGGTTGACGTTTCTGCAATCATGCTCATTTCATTTATTAAATTTGTACTCCCAGTAAAAAATGGAATATGTCAGGACATAGTAAGTGGTCAAAGATTAAACGGAAGAAAGGTGCTTTGGATGCCAGGCGTTCAAATATTTTTTCCAGGTTAGCCAAAGAGATAACTGTTGCAGTTAAAGAGGGTGGTATTAGTGATCCTTCGATGAATGCCAGATTGCGAATTGCAGTTTTGAATGCCAAAGGGCAGAATATGCCTAAAGATAATATTGACCGGGCAATAAGTAAAGGTGAGAAGGATGGTGGAGATCTTTCAGAGATTTTTCTTGAAGCTTATGGCATTGGCAGGGTAGCTGTATATGTGGAATGCTTGAGTGATAATAATAACCGAACGGTGGCCGACATTCGCCATATCATAACAAAAAGGGGAGGAGCCCTTACCTCCAAAGGGTCGTTGAATTTTATTTTTGATCGAAAGGGGGTATTTTCCATCTTAATTAAGGAGAATATAAATCTTGATGATTTAGAACTTGAATTTATCGAAGCCGGGGCTGAAGATATTGATACAGAAGAGGATATAATCACAGTAACGACTGCTTTTGAAGACTTTGGAAAATTTAATAAAAAACTGGAAGAATTGAAAATTGAGCCACAAAAAGCTGAATTACAAAGAGTTCCTCGTGTAGATAAAAGACTGTCTGTATCTGAATCCAAAATTATCCTCCGAATGATTGAAGAATTGGAGGATAACGAAGATGTGCAAAATGTTTATCATAATCTTGAGATGACCGATGAACTGGAGCTTGCCTTGGAGGACGAGTAGGATAGGTTCAAATTGTGATATGTAAATTTTTAATATACATATGTAAATTAAAGAGCTGATAATGAAGCGTTTGTAAACTGAATTTGATTCTTGATATATTTTAATCCTAAACTTTTGACTATGAGAAAACAAAAAAATGTAATTTGGATTTTGATTGGTGTTGTGCTAATTGCACTTATTGTAAAATCGCAGTATCCAAAACTTTTTTTGGCAACGGGGTATGGCGCGAAAGCGATGGCCACTGCCGTATTTATTTCAGGGAGAGATCCTCAGGTGGTTCAATCGTACGATTTGAACTATTCACTGGTCAAATACACTACAAATAAAATAGATTTTAAAAATAAGTCGGTAACGACCTCTTTCTGGGGAATGGCAAAACAGACAGCCGTTTACCGCGAAGGTTTGGGATGCACTCTTATCAATGATAGCCCAATAGATTCTTTAGTAAAATTCAGTTTTGCCATACCTCGCCTGAAACGTCCGGGAATATGGCGTATCCCATGGCCTAATGGTGAATTGAAAAAAGATACCGTTTTTCCGGAAATTGATACACTGAAACTGAAAAGTGCAGTGGATCGGGCGTTTGGGTCTCCCGATGTGGATAAACGATGGACTGCAGCAGTTGTTGTACTCTATAAGGGAGAGTTAATTGCTGAAAAATATTCTCAGGAATTGGGAATAACCACCGACACACGAATCTGGGGATGGTCAATGAGCAAAAGTATTATTAATGCGATGGCTGGTGTATTAACGAGTCGCCGAAAACTTGATGTAAATGCTATGGCGCCCGTTTCTCAATGGCTAAACGATCGTCGTCGGGATATCACGATAAACGACTTAATGCATATGACCAGTGGATTAAAGTGGGATGAAGAATATGGAGAAATTTCTTCTGTTACTTCAATGCTTTATCGTTCAGCTAATTGCTATGGTTCTGCGATAGATGTACCCTATCAGAATAAGCCTGGTACATCATGGAAATACTCATCCGGAACGTCGAATATCCTCTCCGGAATTATGCGAACTTTGATCGCAAACGATCAGATTTATCACGAATTTCCTTATACTGAAATTTTTAACAGGATAGGAATCTCAACAATGATACTGGAAACCGATGCGGCCGGATATTTTGTTGGATCTTCATACAGCAATGCATCAGCCCGGGACTGGGCCAGATTTGGATTGTTGTATTATAACGATGGAGTCTGGAAGGGGGATACCATTCTTCCTAAAGGGTGGGTTAATTATACCCGAACTCCTGCCATCGATTCAAAGGGTGAATATGGCGCTCAATTCTGGTTGAATAATTCAAAAATACTTCCGGATGTTCCAGCTGACCTGTATTTTTGCGATGGGCATAGGGGACAACGAATTTTTATTATCCCATCCCGTAATCTGGTAGTGGTGCGCTTAGGATTCTCTGAAAAAGGTTTTGACCATAATCAATTTCTAAAAGAGATCCTTGGTTCCATTAAATAATTTCTGCTTAAGGTATTTAATTTAAACAATATACTGAAATTCAGAAAACAGTAAAAAGGTTAAAATGAAATTAAAAAAAATGATTTTGCCGCCAGAATGGGCTGAACAAAGCGGGGTGATGCTTACATGGCCACATAAAAACAGCGACTGGAGTGAGATTTTGGATGAGGTAGAGCAATGTTTTATCTCAATTGCAAAAGCCATTTCACAGAAAGAGAAGGTTCTTGTTGTATGTCCGGATAAGGACGTATTATCACCTAAATTGGCAGAATGTCGAATCGGGAATATTATTTTTGCAGAGCTTCCCTCGAATGATACCTGGGCACGCGATCATGGCGCGATAACGGTAATGTGCGAGGGTAAGTTTACATTATATGATTTTACATTTAATGGTTGGGGGATGAAGTTTGCCTCAAATTATGACAATCAAATTACCTATTCTCTTTTTCAGAAAGGTGTTTTTCAAAATGAGGTCGGTTATGAGAATATGCAGGATCTTGTTTTGGAAGGTGGAAGTATCGAATCTGATGGCGAAGGGGTTCTTCTCACTACCCGAGAATGCCTCTTCTCAAAAAACAGAAATCATTATCTTTCTGAAAAACAGATTGAACAACGATTGACAGAAACCTTTAACCTCAAAAAAATTCTTTGGCTATCATCGGGCTATCTGGCAGGTGACGATACTGATAGTCATATAGATACCCTTGCAAGGTTTTGTGATCGGAATACAATAGCCTATGTAAAATGTGACGATCCTGAGGACGAACATTATGAAGCTTTAAAAAGAATGGAAGAGGAACTCATTTCATTTACAACCGTAAATAATAAACCATATAATCTGATATCCCTTCCCATGGCTGACGCTGCATATGACGGAGAGCTTAGATTGCCCGCAACGTATGCCAATTTTTTAATTATTAATGAAGCTGTGTTGGTTCCCTTTTATAATTCCCCAAAGGATGAAATAGCAGAATTACAAATTCAGAAGGCTTTTCCAGCCAGGGAAATTATTGGGATTGATTGTCAGGCACTGATCCGGCAAAATGGATCTCTTCATTGCGTTACCATGCAATTTCCAAAGGGGGTATTGGCGTAACTTTAAATTAGAAATATCTTTAATAGAACATAAAATGCTCAAGACCGGATTAATACAGCAGAAAAACTGTGCTGATGCAGAGATAAATAAGTCTAAATTGGCAGCTAATATTGCCTTGTGCGCAGAAGCGGGTGCAGAACTTATTGTTTTGCAGGAACTTCATAATTCGCTCTATTTCTGTCAGACAGAAAATACGGTACTTTTCGATCATGCTGAACCTATCCCTGGTAGCTCCACAATTTTTTACAGTGACCTTGCACGGAAACATGGTGTGGTATTGGTGACCTCCCTCTTTGAGAAACGATCTGCTGGTCTTTATCATAATACATCAGTAGTTTTTGAAAAAGATGGGTCGATTGCAGGGAAATATCGCAAAATGCATATCCCTGATGATCCGGCGTATTATGAAAAATTTTATTTTACTCCGGGAGATCTTGGTTTTGTTCCGATTGAGACTTCGGTGGGAAAACTCGGAGTTCTTATTTGTTGGGATCAATGGTATCCCGAAGCAGCAAGGCTTATGGCTCTGGCAGGTGCTGAACTATTGATTTATCCTACCGCAATAGGATATGAATCTTCGGATCAGGAAGAAGAAAAAATCAGGCAACGCGAAGCTTGGACGATTTCGCAACGGGCCCATGCGGTTGCAAATGGTATTCCTGTGATTACGGTTAACCGGACCGGGTTCGAACCTGATCCATCGGGTCATACCAGGGGTATCTCGTTTTGGGGGAATAGTTTTGTGGCCGGCCCACAGGGAGAATTACTCGCTTTAGCTTCTGAATCAGAGGAAGTTAATCTTATCGTAGATATTGATCTTAAACGATCGGAATCGGTCAGACGGTGGTGGCCATTTTTACGTGATCGTCGTATCGATGCGTACGGGGAGCTTATCAAACGATTTATTGACTGATATTTTTTATTCTGCCGCGATAATCTGAACTTTTCCTATGATTCCGGATGGAACAGGTGACCATTTCGAGGCGTCAAAAGGTTTATAGGTAATGTCGACAATATTTGCATCATAAAATTTCTTCCAGTATATCTGCTTTGTATCCAGATATCTGGCTTCATTGGCTGAAAGGTTTCTTACATTCAAACTTATTGAATTTTGGTGACCAAATTTCAAAAGCTCTTTTGGAATAAATAATTGATAAGGAACAGCCCAAATCGTTCCAACCTCCTTATCATTAATTGTTACTCTGGCTGTTTCACGCAGATCATCAATCCGTATATAAACGCCTGATTTATTGATCCATGAGTAGGGAAGACTGAAATGTGCAGAATAAGTACCGTATCCATTAAACCATTGAAGCGTTGAGTCTGGCCAGCTCGTCCAGCTGGTAAGCTCCCGGGGATGAAAGGTGTTTTTTGGCAGGAAAGGTGTCCCGACAGGAAATTTAACTTCCCAATCGGAAATGGAAATCGATTCATTTGACGGGTAGTGGAATCTCCATTTTTTTCCTCTTTGGGGAAGGTCATCTGAGATAAGGAAACATGAGCTTCCGGGAGGGAGAAAAAGTTTGGTGCGAATTTGATTATTTTCACTTTTAAATTCAATAAATCCGCGATCATCGTTCATCGGATTGTAATATTCGAGTGATTTAGCATTCCCTGAAAGGGTTATTGTATCGTCAGAGAATTTATTTGAAAGGTTAGTAATAAACCAAGTGTAGCCTTGTTTTGAACGTTTTCGGATAAAACTAAGATTGGAAGTAACCATTGTTTCTTTTCTGATATTCAATTGATTCAATATAGAATCAGCATTTCCGGTAATGACTCCGGGATTGTGGATTAATTTCTTTTTTAAAGTTTCAAAATAAGATTGGCGGTTATTGCGTCCCATCCCCGGGAATGTTTCCGGAAGTGATTGATCAAAAATTAGAGTTGCACCATTGTTGGAAAGAGCAAGGAGATTTTGCATTGTCTCAATACTCATGTGGGTCGTTTGAGGAATGACTATTACCTTAAAGTAATTCCCGGTTATTGAAACATGATGATCAGAATTCACTTTTAATTTACTCAATTGAAGATCAGATATATAATCAAATCCATAACCCTTTTGCCAAAGGTGGTTCGATAATTTTCCGAATGGGGTATTCAGCAACCATTTATCGGCATGGTGAACACTAAATAATTGTAATAGAGGGGCTTTTGTGTCTGCCCAAAAATCATAAACCGGCAGATAAATCAGTATATCGTTATCCGGTTCTGATTCCTGAAGCAGTTTTTGGCAATTCGCAATATAGTGGTTTAATAAAGGGAGTTCATTATAAAAGTGCGAATATGAACCAAAGTTTGTAGAGGCATAAAACAGCCAGCCAGGAAATGGCTCGTCCGGAGGTGAGTAGGTTGTGCCATGAAAGAATATGTGATTAATTCCGGCAGTAAACAGCTCATCAATTTGAGGTTTAATCTGTGAAAGTGCCACCTTAAAATGATTTCCAAGCCAGGTTGCAGATTCGGAGCTGACAAGTTTTTTATCAAACAGGTGAGCAGGGGAGGAGGCGAACTTCATCATGAGAAAATTGGGGCGACCGAAGGTTTTTTCGGTATAATCCTCATCTATTCGCACATTGGGAATAGTGAAACTGCTACTTCCAAACGATTCTGTTTCAGGGATATCGGCAAGGGCATAAAGGTCGAGAAGGTTTCCCGGCGAACCGTGAGCCTGATAACGGGTGAGAATACGGTTTTCACTTGCCCACGTTGCCCAGTATTGTTCCGTATCATAGAGCAGGGAGGATAGGGTCTCACGATAATCTGAAATAACTTTTGCTTTTATGGTCGCATTGGGATAATTTGGACTCAGTATATAAATAATTCGTTTAAGATCATACCCATGCTGATTTCTGAAAGCTTCGAAAAATCGGAATGTCCAATTGGCATTATAGACCTCATAGGAATCGTTGTAAAAGGCCCTTGGAGCACTTTGGTCGCGGTTAATAAGGAGAGTTGTATCAAAGAGCTGCAGATATTTATTCATAGCGGTGCGATCGAAATGGTCTACGACTAATCCTTCTCCCCGCGGAGCTGCTCTTTTAACCTGCTGATTAGTTGGTTCATAGGATACAATTAAATATTTTTTTATATTGCTTAAGTTTAATTTATTATGAGTTGCTATCTTATCTGTTTGTTTATAAAATCCATCTTTATTTATTCTGAAAATATCCGGTCTTTGGTAAATACTCTTTCGAAATAGTTCAGCTATTTTCAAGGTATCATTCTGATTAACCTCATTAAAAACCAGCTGTTTCGCCGCATATTGCGCGGTAATTTGAGGACCGCCAAACGGCCATCCTGTACCAGTTGTGAGATCTATACCAAGCCCAAGTTTTTTTGCTTCGGAGGTTGTATAATTAAATATATCAAGCCAACTGTCAGACAGAAAGGGGATAAAATGAGATTCTTCACCTTTTACACCATAGATCGGAATAATATGAGCTCCTCCAAGCCCGGACATTCTGAAATGCTCCAACTGTAACTTTATTCCAGCTTTGGTTACTGCACTTCCTTGCCACCACCAATAGGTCCATGGCTTTGTGTTGTCACTACTTTGGTGATTTTTTTGTTGAGAAAAAGTGGCAAGGGCCAAAAAGAGGAGGAGCGAGGTTAAAAGTGATTTTCTCACAGGTAAATAAATAAGAAGATTCTAAGATCTGATATTGCGGACAATTTTATCCTGAAAATTGCACTTTGAAATAAGATTAAGTGATTGCAATAAAAATACAAAATAATTTTCTTTTCAGATTAAAATCAGCAATAGCTTTGAAAAATATGGTTATTTTGCGCAATATTTGATTGTTTAATCCTATTCATTAAGAATTTTAAATGGGAAAAGTCTTGATTATTGGTGCCGGTGGTGTTGGAACCGTCGTTGCACATAAAATGGCCGGTTTACCGGAAGTATTTACGGAGATTTTGCTTGCTAGCCGCACCAAATCGAAATGTGATGTGATTGCTGAGCGCATTGGCGGAAACCGGATTCAAACTGCGCAGGTTGATGCCGATGAAGTGCCTCAATTAGTGGCATTAATCCGTTCTTTTAGGCCAGATCTTGTTGTTAATGTGGCCCTTCCTTACCAGGATCTAACCATCATGGATGCATGTCTCGAAACCGGTGTTTCGTATCTTGATACAGCCAATTATGAGCCAAAGGATGAGGCGAAATTTGAGTACAGTTGGCAATGGGCTTATCAGGAACGATTTAAAAATGCAGGGTTAACGGCAATTCTTGGATGTGGTTTTGATCCCGGAGTTACCAGTATTTTTACCGCGTGGGCTGCCAAATACGTTTTTGATGAAATCCACTATCTGGATATCGTAGATTGTAATGCCGGGGATCATGGAAAAGCGTTTGCAACAAATTTCAATCCTGAAATTAATATCAGGGAGGTGACGCAAAAGGGTAAATATTGGGAAAATGGAGCATGGGTGGTAACCGAACCTCATGAAATTCACAAACCACTCACTTATCCACATATCGGTGAGCGGGAATCTTATGTGATTTACCATGAAGAACTTGAATCGTTGGTGAAAAATTTTCCTACGATAAAAAAAGCGCGGTTCTGGATGACTTTTGGTCAGGAATATCTGACACATCTTCGTGTGATTCAAAATATTGGTATGGCAGGAATCAAGCCGGTCATGTATGAAGGGAAGGAGATTGTTCCTATTCAGTTTTTGAAAGCAGTACTTCCCGCTCCCGAAGAATTGGGCTCCAATTATAAGGGGGAAACTTCGATAGGTTGCAGAATTAAGGGGATAAAAGATAAAAAAAAGAAGACCTATTATATCTATAACAATTGTAGTCATGAGGCTGCATATGCCGAAACGGGGATGCAGGCAGTGAGTTATACAACAGGAGTGCCTGCAATGATTGGTGCGATGATGTTCCTTCAGGGAAAATGGAAAAAACCGGGAGTGTTTAATGTTGAAGAATTTAATCCCGATCCATTTATGGAACAGCTTAATTTACATGGACTTCCATGGTGGGAATTGCACGATGTAAGGCTTGAAATGGACTAAATCTTTAGAAAAAGAGATAATCTGGAATTTCCAGATTATCTCTTTTTTCGTTGCTGCCCCGATTCTTCGGGACAAATCATGTGATATATTTCACCCCAACCTGGAAAACCACCAACATTGCGGTCATCAATAAACAAATCAGCATGGATCTTCCGGCTGACTGATATATCAAACCTCTCCTCGGGATAACTTCTGTTCACTGCATAAAATTCAACACCACCCTTCCTGCAAAATTCTACAGCCTCATCTAATGTCTTCCCAGACCTGTATGTCCAAAGTATAATTTGATGTTGCTTTTTCTGGAGTGCTTTGATTGTCTCCAATGCAAACGGCAGCTCTTTGCCGATGGCAGGATAACGGTGCTCCACGATTGTTCCATCAAAATCAATTGCAATAATCATAAATCTATTTTTCTATAGTTAATTAATGTAGTTAACTAAATTTTATTGGTTTCCGGTGGTTCTATTCGCTAAGGGATTCATTACAGCCGGGCATCGATCAGATCGCGGGGTAAAATCCCCTTTACGTCATAAATGATTGAACCTTTTTCCTTAAACAGTTGCAGATCAATCTTCATGAATTCATTGTGTGCTACTGCCAAAATTACTGCGCGATAATTTATTGATTCAATAAGTTCACTGATTATTGAAATCCCATATTCACGCCTGACCTCATTTACAGAGGCCCATGGATCAAAAACATCAACATCAATCCCATAACTAATTAACTCATGATATATATCTGTCGCTTTGGTATTTCTAATATCAGGGCAATTTTCTTTGAACGTAATTCCCAACATGAGTACTTTTGAATTTTTGACTGTTATCTCACGTTTAATCATAAGTTTAACAACCTCAGTGGCAATATATTTTCCCATACTATCGTTTAATCTTCGCCCTGCAAGGATAATTTCGGGATGATAACCAGCTTCCTGTGCTTTTTGAGCCAGATAATAGGGATCGACTCCAATACAATGGCCTCCGACCAGGCCAGGTTTAAAGGATAGAAAATTCCATTTTGTCCCAGCCGCTTCCAAAACATCATGGGTATCAATCTTCATGGCATTAAATATTTTGGCAAGTTCATTAACAAAAGCAATATTAATGTCACGTTGACTGTTTTCGATAACCTTTGCTGCTTCTGCCACCCTGATAGAGGGTGCTTTATGGGTTCCTGCCAGAATGACAGAACGATACGTTGCATCGACAATTTCTGCCACTTCTGGAGTTGAGCCAGAGGTGACTTTAAGAATTTTTTCAACTGTATGTTCTTTGTCTCCTGGATTTATCCGTTCAGGGCTATAACCGGCAAAGAAATCAGTGTTGAATTTTAGCCCAGAAACTTTCTCTATAACAGGGATACAATCATCCTCGGTTGCTCCCGGGTAAACGGTTGATTCATAAACGATAATGTCTCCTTTTGAGATTACCCGCCCAACGGTTTCAGAGGCTTTAATAAGCGGAGTGAGGTCGGGCCGGTTATTTTTATCAACGGGGGTGGGAACTGTAATAACATAAAAATTACAATCGTTAATATCTTCCGGTTTAAAGGAACAATACAGCCCATTTCTTCCCGAGATTAAAGGATTTTCGGCCACCAGCACTCCCTGAAGAATATTTTTATCCACCTCGAGTGTTTTATCTAACCCTTCATTTATCTCTTTAACCCGCTGTTGATTAAGATCAAAGCCAATAACTGGAAATTTAGTGGCAAAAAGTCGGGCCAACGGAAGACCAACATACCCAAGTCCAATTACTCCAATGCGAATAGGGTGCATAATATAATTTAACTTATTAAAAATGTTTATTAAAAATGGTCCATTTATTTTCAAACTTTAGATTTCTGTTTGAAATAATGAACACTTATAAACCTTCAAAATTTAAATATCTAAAGATATATAAATTTATCAGAAGCCTCCGGTTTGGTAAAATATTTGAGCAAAATTTAACCTCTTTTTAATCCCGAAAATCAGCTGACTAAATGTTGAAAATATCTCCCTTACCCCTTAATTAACTGTTAGATGCCCGATTTATAGATCTATTTTAGAAATGAACCAGGATTATTTTAATTCACAGGTAATTTATAATGGAGTATATTTTTATTCGAACTGTCTTGTATTATTGATAATTAGGATTTCCTTATTTAGAATCAGTTCAGATAAAAATGGTCCCTAAAGTCATAAACGAATAACCACTATTGCTTTTTATTTTCGTGTTTGGTATCTTTGATGTGTTGTTTGATAATTCAAAACTATTATTTGATCATCATTTTAGCAATCATTGACTATGACACAAATACAATTTCAAAATTCACTCACAAGCCTTCACAGTAAACTATATTTCTTTGCATTAAGTTTAACCAGCGACTCAGACAAAGCACATGATCTTGTACAGGAGACCTATTTGAAGGCATTAACATACCGTGATAAGTTTTCGGCTGACACGAATTTGATGGCGTGGGTTTATACAATCATGAAAAACACGTTCATTAATGATTACCGCAGAAATGTAAAAGCAAAGACAACCCTTGAGAGTTCATCGCACAAATTACAAATTTCGTTTTCAAAAGATGACTATTCTCCGGCACCTGATTCGATTCATTCAGAAAAAGAGATTTATAAAAAAATTGATATGCTTGAAGATGAGTTTCGCGAGCCTTTTCAGCTTTTTTTAAGTGGTTTCAAGTACAAAGAGATTGCAGAAAAACTCGATTTGCCTTTAGGAACTGTAAAAAGCCGTATATTTTTCACCCGTAAAAAATTGGGGAAATGGCTAAGTGAATACATCAATTAGAAAAATAACGTATTTTAATAATCAAAAAGCTCCCTGTATTAATTTACAGGGAGCTTTTTGATTATTAAAGAGAATATCCTTGTAAATCTAAGATTTACAAGGATATTTGTGACCCCGGAGGGGTTCGAACCCTCGACCCATTGATTAAGAGTCAATTGCTCTACCAGCTGAGCTACAGAGTCATTTTAAAAGCTTTCCTAAAAAGCTGTGCAAAGATAACCGCATTTTATTTAAGGACAAACTGATTTTATTAAATATATGCTTT
>CANJNY010000040.1 GCA_947475715.1 Prolixibacteraceae bacterium | reverse complement strand
GCGTCCTTCGCGTTCCTTGCGAGAGAAAAGGATAAAATTTTCGCGCGGAGTACGCAATGACCGCAAAGAAAAAAAAGGTGTTTCTTCCTTGCGTCCTTCGCGTTCCTTGCGAGAGAAAAGGATAAACTTTTCGCACGGAGTACGCAATGACCGCAAAGAAAAAAAAGGTGTTTCTTCCTTGCGTCCTTCGCGTTCCTTGCGAGAGAAAAGGATAAAATTTTCGCACGGAGTACGCAATGACCGCAAAGAATAAAAAAAGGTGTTTCTTCCTTGCGTCCTTAGCGTTACTTGCGTGAGAAAAGGATAAAATTTTCGCGCAGAGTAAGCAATGACCGCAAAGAATAAAAAAGGTGTTTTTTCCTTGCGTCCTTCGCGTTCCTTGCGTGAGAAACGGATAAAATTTTCGCGCAGAGTACGCAATGACCGCAAAGAAAAAAAAAGGTGTTTCTTCCTTGCGTCCTTCGCGTTCCTTGCGTGAGATAAGGATAAAATTTTCGCGCGGAGTACGCAATGACTGCAAAGAAAAAAAGGTGTTTCTTCCTTGCGTTCTTCGCGTTCCTTGCGAGAGAAAAGGATAAAATTTTCGCGCGGAGTACGCAATGACCGAAAAGAATAAAAAAAGGTGTTTCTTCCTTGCGTCCTTCGCGTTCCTTGCGAGAGAAAAGGATAAAATTTTCGCGCGGAGTACGCAATGACCGCAAAGAAAAAAAAGGTGTTTCTTCCTTGCGTCCTTCGCGTTCCTTGCGTGAGATAAGGATAAAATTTTCGCACGGAGTACGCAATGACTGCAATGAAAACTATTCCAACTTCTATTAAATCACTGAAATCTTACTTTTGGATTTTCAAATTTATCGGCGAGCTCTTCGAGATAGGTGGAGACATGTCGGTCGATCTTTGTGTCGTACATATCTTCAATATCGAGAAGAATTCCCGTCTCTTCCACATCGCCAAACTCATCGCTGATTACCGTTCCAAAGGTGCGCATTGAAGGGGTAAGACTCATATAAGCATTGATCAATGGCGGGATATTTTCGCCGTGTTTCCGAACTTCTGCAGAGAGAATTTTATACGCCTCATCATATCCCTTGTCCATAAATAGTTCATCGAGATGTTTTGAATCAGCGTTGAGGGGCATCGGGTTTTTAGGATACACCAGCTTCTTAAGATCGGGGAAGAATTTTTCAAAAAAATGGAGGATCAGGTTCCGGGCATGCACATTATAGTGGGTGTACATGGTCACCTTGCCAAAGAAATAACGGATATCGGGATGATCAATCATCAATGCACCCAGGCCGTCCCAAAGGTTGTCGAGCGCAAAAAGTGCCTTAGCTCCCGCCTTACTGGACTGATAGTCGGGCTGGACAAATGATCTGCCCAATTCTATTACATAGGGCAGATAATCATCAATAAACTCATCCGAGAAATTGAAAAGATGAGAGGTTGCAAGAGGTACTTCTCCGTTTTTGTCACGTGGCAGACCTGCACAATGGATAAAACGGTAACCGCCTAATATCTCCCTACGGCTGGGATCCCATACAATTAACTGTTTATAAGGATATTGATCGGTAGTGTCGTAATGATCGATATCTACTTCTTCACCAACTCCACCTCCGGCAGCACGAAAAGTCAACTCCCTTAACCTCCCGATTTCCAGCATAATATTGGGTGAGTCGTGATGAGTAAGAATATATATTTCGTTTTCGGCCTTGTTTGTCTTCCGTTGAAATTTATCGGTTGTTAGCTCGGCTTCGATAAGCTCCCTGGCTATGGGAGGAATTAGTTCCTTCATTTTTTCAAGCAGTTGAGTTGATAGTCCAAAAATAGTAATAAATAGCTTTGATGTTTCAATTCGCTTTTTTTTATGATTTAAGGTTTAGGCCATAGACTTTTTCTTTCACCACGGCGGCCCATGAATTATGCGATTTAGACCTGTCGAAACTACTCCAGGGCAGGGGCTCTCCAAAACTGATCACAAAAGTTTTCCCCCTGTTTTTGAATAACTCATCGGGTAACAAAAACATTTCAAGATTTATTCGAATTCCGACCCACTTCCGGAAATTAGCGACCAGGTAAAAAAAACGGGAATTTTGGCCACTTATAAAAACCGGGACAATATCGCGGTGGTGCTCCACCGATTTTTGAATAAAATGTTTCTGCCACTCCAGATCGATTATCTGACCCTTAACCTTACGCGATGCAAGACCAGAGGGAAAGATCAGAATCTGGCTCTCCGATTCGTAGGCTTCATTGATCAACCCGGCTGACCTGCGCTGATCTCCAAACTTATTGATGGGAATAAACAAACTGGCCAGCGGAGGAATCTTCGTAAGTTCGTCCCTGACCAGAAAGAGTGAATTCCCCATATAGTCAGACACAATTTTGATAAGCATTAACCCATCGAATCCACCCAGCGGATGGTTAGATGCAAAAATATATTTTCCGGATGCAGGAAGGTGTTCTTCCCCCTTATGCATGACCTTCACATCAAAATATTTGAGTACCGCCTCAATGAAAGGTATTCCCCTCAGGTGCCCGTAATTCCGGATGATTTCATTGATCTCTTTGATGTGTAGTAAACGGTTCATAAAACCATAAATAAATCCGGGGATCCGCGAAGCGAGCTTTGGATTCTTCTCCGCAACAAGCTCTTTTAAAACAATCTCCTTAAGATGTGGTGTCTCTTCTGTAATTTCCATAGCCATTCGATCAATTTATTCCTCCCCCAAAGTAAATTAAAAATAATTATCAAATTTTATTTTCTGCAATTTTTGGTTCTTATTCTCCAATTTTACCCCAAATGCCGGCGCGATCCAATTTTAGTTTACATTTGAATTATGAACAGAAAAGTAGTATTCTTGTGAGTTATTTTTCATTAATTACTCAATTTTAGCCCGCTCTTAATCCAATCAGCATCTTCGCTATTAACCGCTTTGAATAGGTTATTAACACTTTTTCTGCACTTTATCAACAAAATGTTGAGAAAATCCTTGTGTAATAAAGTGTCAAATTTTGTCATGATGTGTAAAATGAGTATTTTTACATACAATTGGTAAGCTATATACAGATGGTTTCATTTTCGAACATATACCCAGTCACTCTGGACGGTAAAGGCCGCGTGGTGTTGCCCTCTCCCTTTAAAAAGGAGATGGGGGATGCTCTTGAGGTGACGTTTGTGGTCGAAAAGGATGTTTACGATAAGTGTCTGAATATATATCCTCATGCAACCTGGCTTATTAAAGTTGAGCAGTTAAGGCGCAGGTTAAATCAGGAAAATCCCGTTCACAGTCAGATGCTCTCCCGGTATTACGAAGAGATTGTCAAGCTCACGATGGCTGAGAACGGAAGGTTGAATATTCCGGATGAGATGCTCGAATATGCAGGGATTACAAAAGAGGCAGTATTTACAGGACAGGGAACACGTATGCGGTTGTGGGAGCCGTCGCGTCACCAGGCATCGCGTCTCAGTGATGATGATTACGCCCGCTTATACAAAGAGTTGCTTGGCGGACCAATGGACAGTTTTTAAAATTTAAACCTTGATTAAATGGACCAATATCATGTGCCTGTTTTGCTCGCAGAGAGTATTGAAGGGTTAAACATACAGCCCGGCGGTACTTATGTCGATGTAACTTATGGAGGTGGAGGACATTCTGCAAGGATTCTTGAGAAGCTCGAAGGGGGAAAACTTATCGCTTTCGATCAGGATATTGATGCTACTGACAATCTTATTGCCGATGAGAGGTTGATTTTTGTCCGTCATAATTTTAAATACCTCCGTCATTTTCTCCATTATTATCAGATTGATCAGGTGGATGGTATTCTGGCAGACCTGGGGGTATCGTCACACGATTTTGATGTTCCTGATCGCGGTTTCTCCTTTCGTTTCGAAGGACATCTCGACATGAGGATGAATCAGTCCTCATCCCTGGATGCCTCGAAGGTGGTCAATGAATATAGTGAAGAGCAATTGTGGACTATTTTTCAGGAATATGGAGAGATCAAAAACTGGAGACATCTGGTTGCACTCATTACCGATGCCCGGTCAAGAGAGAGAATCACATCAACAGGAGCGTTTTTAAAGGTTATAGAGCCTTGTGTGCCAGCTAAGATTGAGAAAAAATATCTCGCTATGGTTTTTCAGGCGCTACGGATCGAAGTGAATGATGAGATCGGAGTATTGAGCGATTTTTTGCAGAGCACTACAGAACTCTTAAAACCTGGGGGACGCTTGGTGGTTTTGTCATACCATTCATTAGAGGACAGAATGGTCAAAAACTTTATGCGTTCAGGGAGAATTGACGGTAAACAAGAGAATGATTTCTTTGGAAACCGCACCTCGCCATTTGAATTGGTAAACCGGAAGATTATCCTCCCCGGGGAAGGGGAGATTTTCAAAAATCCACGAGCCAGAAGTGCCAAACTGAGAATTGCGGAAAAACGATAATGGTTGCAGAAAAACGAAAAAAAAGGGTTACGGTTAGGGGTGTGCTTAATGGCAAATTCTTTGAGAGTGAATGGTTTCGCCGTAACCGGATCTTACTAGTAATGATCTTTTTTTTGTTATTCATCAATATAACAGTAAAATACAGATCAGAGAAGGTGATCCGTGAGATGACAGCCCTGGAGGATAGTCTTATCGAATTGCGATCACGGTCGATTTCAATTGCCGCTGACGTTATCAAGTTGAGTCGTCAGTCGGTAATTATTGAAAGGGTAAAGAAAAGTGGCATAGAGCTGGAGACCTCGAAGGAGCCTCCACGGAAAATATACGTAGATAAGGAGTAAGAATGGATATCAGGAAAACAATATTAACGCGATTCGGAGGGGTGTATGTATTCATTGCAGCCTTCTGTGTGTGCATTGTTATAAAGGTTTTCATTATTCAGCATACCTCCAAATGGGATAAGGAAGTTGAGAGATTGGAAATTAAGGAGTTCGCGCTTTCCGGCAGACGTGGCGATATCTGTGCTGCTGATGGGAGTCCGCTTGCTACCTCTGTTCCATTTTACATCCTGCGAATGGATCTGGGTGCACCGGGACTCTCAAAAGATTTTAACAGCAAGGTAGATTCACTCTCGGGTTGTCTTTCCAGATTCTTCAGGGATAAGTCGGCAGGAGCGTATAAAGCAGAACTTAAGCGGGCGTACAGTCAGGAAAAGCATTATTTCCAAATTGGTCCGCGTAAAGTCTCTTATAGTGAATTACAGGAGATTAAGAAATTCCCGATCCTCAGAAGAGGACGAAATAAAGGTGGATTGATGCCCGAACAATCTGATGAACGGGTTTATCCCTCGGGAGACCTGGCAAACAGAACATTAGGCAAGCTAACCAGGGATGGTGGCGGAGAGAGTTCCAGCGGAAATGCCGGTGCTTTTGGTCTCGAGCAATCATTCGAGAAGGAACTCCGGGGTGAGGATGGTATGGCAGTGAAGCAGAATATGTCGGGTCGCTGGTTTATAATTAGTAAGGATGATCCTGAAGATGGCAAGAATATCATCACCACACTCGATGTAAGAATGCAGGATCAGGTTACTTATGCCCTTAAGCTTCAAATGGAGAAAAGTAATGCCGGTTATGGAACGGCCATTCTTATGGAGGTGAAAACAGGAGATATTAAGGCGATTGCCAATTTCGGAAAAAATAAGAAGGGGGAGTTAATTGGCGGATATCAGAATTATGCTATTGGAAATGCCGGCTGTTCCGAACCGGGCTCAACGTTTAAATTGGCCTCGTTAATGGCTGCTTTTGAAGATGGGAAAATCGACACCTCCACGATGGTAGAGACCGGAAATGGAATATGGAATTATAAAAAAATAGAAATTAAAGACAGTGACTATAAAAAGGGGGGGCATGGTAAGATTACTGCAAAGCATGCTTTTGAACTCTCTTCAAACATAGGGGTTGCCAAATTAATTACGCAAGGGTATGCGGGTCATGAGAAAGATTTTATTTCACGCGTTCGGAAGATGGGAATGTTTGAAAAACTCGATTTGGGGATTCAGGGTGAAGCAATACCGTATATCAATCAACCTGACGATAAAACATGGTCTGGAATTTCACTGGCATGGCTCTCTTTTGGGTATGAATTAAAAGTCACTCCAATGCAGACGCTCACTTTTTATAATGCGGTTGCTAATGGCGGATGCATGATGAAACCCCGGCTTGTTAAAGGGATTACAGAAAATGGGAGTGTCCGGGAGAAGATTGGGACCGAAAAACTAAAATGGTCGATCTGCTCAGCAAAAACATTGCAAATGGCTCATGCAATGCTCGAAGGGGTAGTGACCAACGGAACTGCCAAAGGGATCGAGACCAGGGCTTATAAAATCGCAGGCAAAAGCGGCACGGCGCAGGTTGCCAACAACAAAGATGGTTATTCCAAAGGGGGACAAAAGATCTACCAGTCATCGTTTGCCGGATATTTCCCTGCAGATGATCCCAAATATTCGTGCATCGTTGTGATTAATGATCCAAAGGGGGGCGACTATTATGGAAGTTCTGTGGCCGGTCCCGTATTCAAACAGATCGCTGACTATGTATATGCTTATGAATTAGGTCTTAGTGAGGATGCCGATTTGCCAAGGCGTAAAATTGAAAATGATATACCCAGTGGTACGGCGGGAAGAAAGAAGGACATAGCCAAGGTATTGGATGAGTTGGATATTCTGAATGGATTTGCGTTTACAAAGTCTGAATATGTTGAGGCTAAGCCTGATGAGGATGGACTAGAGCTCTCAAACCGCGAAATTAAAAAGGGACTCGTTCCAAATGTGAGGGGAATGGGGGCAACGGATGCTGTTTATCTGCTCGAAAATAATGGATTAAGAGTTTCAGTGCGTGGACGTGGGAAGGTTAAATCACAATCGGTCAAAGCCGGATCAAAAATACAACGGGGTCAAAATATTGTACTTGTTTTAAGTTAAAAATAGATGAAGAGTTTATCTGAATTGTTAAACGGTGTTGAAGTGGTCCAGCTAATCGGAGAGAGAAGTTGTCCAATCAAAGGGTTAGCCTTTGATTCCAGGAAAGTTCTTCCGGGAATGCTGTTTGCTGCCCTGCCAGGATCTGCCGTTGACGGGCATGCTTTTATTTCCGCTGCAATTCAAAAAGGGGCCCGGGCAATTCTTTGTGAAACAATCCCTGAGAATCCCGACACTCAAATTACGTGGATTAAATCGGCTCATATAACACATACGTTCGGATTAATCGCATCAAATTATTACGATAATCCATCTGCTATGTTGAAGGTTGTTGGTATTACAGGAACTAACGGCAAAACAACAACTGCGACCTTGCTTTACAGGCTCTTCATGGAATTGGGACATAAGGCAGGCTTACTGTCAACGGTCTGTAATTATATAGATCAACGGCAAATAGCTGCAACTCATACTACACCTGATCCTTTGCAGATTCAGCATTTAATGGCTGAAATGGTTGCGGCAGGCTGTACTTACTGTTTTATGGAAGTTAGTTCCCATGCAATTGATCAGGATCGGATTGCAGGAATCGACTTTGACGGAGGGGTATTCTCCAATCTTACCCATGACCATCTGGATTATCACAAAACATTTGCAGAATACCGCAATGCCAAGAAAAAATTCTTTGATATACTTGGGAACAAAGCATTTGCAATCACAAATCTGGACGATAAAAACGGTCTTTATATGCTGCAGAATTGTGCCGCCCGTAAACTCACTTATGCTGTGAAAACGCTGGCTGACTATAAAGTTAAAGTGATGGAGAGTCATTTTGACGGCATGCTGATTACTATTGATGGCACTGAGGTTTGGACTCATTTTGTCGGGAATTTTAATGCGTCCAATCTGCTTGCCGTTTATAGTACAGCCATTTCACTTGGGGCAGACAAAGATGAGGTGCTGCGGATTATCAGTCTGCTAAAACCTGTCGATGGCAGGTTTGAAACATTTAAATCCCCCACCGGCATTTTTGCCGTTGTCGATTATGCCCATACTCCCGATGCTATTAAAAATGTCCTCTCGGCAATCAATGAGGTGAGAACCGGAAACGAGACCTTATTTACCATTATAGGTGCCGGCGGTGACCGCGATAAGACCAAACGTCCGGAGATGGCCTTTGAAGCTGCAAAAGGGAGCAATAAGGTGATCCTTACTTCTGATAATCCGCGATCGGAGGATCCCGAAATGATAATTTCCGATATGATTAAAGGGGTGCCTGCCGATAAGGCTGCAAATGTAGTTGTAATCACAAACCGTAAAGAGGCAATACGTACCGCCTGCATGATGGCCCATCCTGGAGATATAATCCTCATTGCAGGAAAAGGACACGAAGATTACCAGGAGATTAAAGGGGTAAAATATCATTTTGATGACCGGGAGATAATCCGCGAAATATTTAATGTTACCAATCAAAATTAACAACAATGCTGATTTCGCTATTTAAATACCTTGAATCCATTGACTTCCCCGGAGCACAGATGTTCAATTACATCATGTTCCGCTCTGCAATGGCTGTAATAGTAGCCCTGCTTTTTTCTACAATAATAGGGAAAAAGGTTATTTATATGCTTCAGAGGCAACAGATTGGAGAAGAGATCCGGGATCTTGGACTCGAAGGACAGATGCAGAAAAAAGGGACCCCAACAATGGGAGGAATCATTATTATTTCCTCGATTCTTCTCCCCACATTTCTGTTTGCCAAACTCGATAATACCTATATTCTGCTAATGATTATCACCACCATTTGGTTGGGAATTATTGGATTTGCCGATGATTACATTAAAGTATTTCAAAAAGATAAGGAAGGTTTGGCCGGAAAATTTAAAATAATCGGACAAATTTCCCTCGGTGTGATTGTGGCTGTTACGCTATATTTCAGCGATGAGGTTTCAATTCGGGAAAAGATTTACGACGCAAAAGGGAGGGCCAAAACCGAAATGGGTTATAATAGTGAAACAGGTAAGCGCGAGATCCGACAGATGACCATTGAGTTGAAGTCAACAAAAACCACAATTCCATTCATCAAAAACCATGAATTTGACTATAAATGGCTCCTTTGGTTTCTTGGCGAAAGTGCCTCAAAATGGGCCTGGCTACTCTATGCCTTAATTTCAATATTTATAATAACCGCAGTCTCCAATGGCGCGAACCTCACCGATGGGCTTGACGGACTTGCTACCGGCGCCTCCGCAATTAGTGGTGCAACACTTGGGGTATTCGCTTATCTCGGGGGAAACATCATCTATTCGGGATATCTCGATATTATGTATATCCCGTATAGCGGTGAATTAACCGTCTTTATGTCGGCATTTATCGGCGCTTCGATTGGGTTTTTATGGTATAACTCCTATCCGGCACAGGTGTTTATGGGAGATACAGGAAGCCTTACTCTGGGTGGAATTCTGGCCGTATTCGCGATAATTATTCGTAAGGAGATATTAATCCCGCTTCTTTGTGGAATTTTCCTGATTGAGAATGTGTCTGTAATAATCCAGGTCGCCTGGTTTAAATATACCAAGCGTAAATATGGTCAGGGTCGAAGAGTCTTCCTGATGGCTCCTTTGCACCACCATTTTCAGAAAAAAGGATTTCCTGAACCTAAGATCGTTACCCGGTTCTGGATTGTCGGCATTATCCTGGCTATTTTAACTATTGCAACACTCAAGATGCGTTAAGAATGGAGCAGAAACTGGTCATATTAGGCGGTGGCGAAAGCGGTGTCGGGGCGGCAGTCCTGGGCGCTCAAAAGGGTTACGATGTATTTCTTTCTGACCTTGGCGTAATTGCCGATCAATATCAGTCTGTACTTAACCAACATGGATTAAAATTCGAACAGCAACAGCATACCGAAGCGATGATCGTGGATGCAGATCTGGTTGTGAAAAGTCCTGGAATCCCGGATAAAGCTCCAATCATGTTAAAATTACGCGAGAAAAATATCCCGGTTATCTCTGAAATCGAATTTGCAGGTCGCTATACTACTGCAAAAACTATTTGCATTACAGGAAGTAACGGGAAAACAACGACAACGCTGCTCACCTATGAAATGCTGAAAAGAGCTGGATTAAATGTGGGATTGGCGGGTAATGTAGGCAAAAGCTTTGCCTTACAGGTTGCTGAAGAGCATTTCGATTATTATGTAATTGAATTGTCAAGTTACCAGCTGGACGGAATGGTTGATTTCAGAGCCGATATCGCTGTACTACTGAATATCACCCCTGATCATCTTGACAGGTATGATTATCAGATGCAAAATTATATCGATTCTAAAATGAGAATTGTTCAAAATCAGCGCCCTGAGGATTGGTTTATCTATTGTGCAGATGATCCGGTCATCGTGGAAGAACTGTCAAAGCGGACTATAAACGCAGGTAAACTTCCACTGTCGATATCAAAGGTATTGAAGTCAGGAGCTTGGATTGAAAATGAGGTACTTAATTTAAATGTAAACAATAATACTTTCGATATGAATATTTATGATTTAGCACTACAAGGGAAACATAATCTTTATAATTCGATGGCTGCCGGTATATCCGGAAGTATTCTGAATCTAAGAAAAGAGGGTATCCGGGAGTGCCTTAGCGACTTTCAGGGGGTAGAACACCGGCTTGAACGGTTCCTTCGCGTACACAATATCGAATTTATCAATGACTCCAAAGCGACAAATATTAACTCGGTTTGGTATGCACTCGAGAGTATGCAAAGTCCGGTTGTGTGGATTGTTGGCGGTGTGGACAAAGGAAATGATTATTCGGAGCTATACGATTTGGTGAAACAAAAAGTTAAGGCGATTATTTGTCTGGGGAAAGATAACAGCAAAATTATCGCTGCATTTGAGGGTATGGTAAAAGAGATCGTTGATACAAAAAGTATGGAAGAGGCGGTTCGAAGTGCATACTTCCTCTCTGAAAAGGGAGATACCGTTTTACTTTCACCCGCCTGCGCCAGTTTTGACCTTTTCAGAAACTACGAAGAGCGTGGCCGCCAGTTTAAAGATGCAGTTCGAAACTTATAAGGAAATCAAAATGAAAAATGCAAAGTCAAAATTCAAAATCTCCATACTGCGAATTCTAAATTGAATTTTATATTTTGATAGCAGCATTTAGAATTATTTATTTCCAATTCAAAATAATAACTAATTGAAATGAATACCGGAGAGTTAAAACAGTACATTAAGGGAGATAAGATTATCTGGGTTATACTTGTCATGCTGACATGCATTTCACTGCTGGTTGTTTATAGTTCCACCGGTGCACTGGCTTATCGGCAGGACGGAGGAGATACTTCCCATTATATCTTTCGTCAGCTGTTATATCAAATGATGGGTTACGGAGCAATTTTAATTATGCTAAATTATATCCCGGTGAAATTATATAACCGGTATGCCAATGCGGCACTTTTTATTGCTTTAGTTGGCGTATGTCTTGGACTTATATTCGGACGTGGGGGTGAAGCTACTGGCCGGACGTTACGGTTTGGTTTTATCAGTTTTCAGCCGGCTGAGATGGCTAAAGTGGCGGTTGTTTTATGGGTCGCGCGTCTGCTGGCAAATAATCAGAAGGATCCGCGTCTTCTTCGGATTGCGTTTTTTAAAACAATGATGGGGGTGGGAGCCCTATGCCTGCTGATCATGATGGCCAATTTTTCCTCTGCGGTCCTCCTTTTCCTGACTGCCGTTATCATGATGTTTGTGGGAAGAATTCCGTTTAAATTCTTGGGATTAACCATTTTGGCAGGTGCAATGATCGTTGTGGTCATCTATTTTGCTGCACCTTACATGCCGCAGAAGGCTGGTTTGGGAAGGTTCCTCACGATCCGTGCCCGTATTGATCGCCATCTCCATGGAGAAAAGGCAGCAACCGCCGTGAAGGGGCTTAGCCAGGATGATTTTGCGATGATTGCAATTCATCGGGGAGGTATTGCTGGCGTTGGTGCAGGGAAAAGTAAGATCAGTAATTTTATGCCTGCTGCATATAACGATTTTATTTATTCAATTATAATAGAAGAATATGGCTTGATTGGTGGGGCCTTTGTGGCGCTGTTGTACCTGATTTTTCTTACAAGAGGAGGAGTAATCATCCAAAAATGTAAATGGTCTTTTTCAATTTTCCTGGCAACAGGTGCAGTCACTGTTATTATATTACAGGCATTAAT
The DNA here is from genome assembly GCA_947475715.1 of Prolixibacteraceae bacterium. Classification (GTDB taxonomy): domain Bacteria; phylum Bacteroidota; class Bacteroidia; order Bacteroidales; family Prolixibacteraceae; genus JAAFHB01. Next base: position 23,283 of record CANJNY010000040.1, on the reverse strand, counting down.
TAATATGTCAGTTTCATCGGGTATTATCCCGGTTACCGGACAGCCATTACCCTGGATCAGCTGGGGAGGGACATCACAGTTGTTTACTGCCTTTACTTTCGGCCTGCTACTGAGTGTAAGTGCCGAAACGGAACAGGAAGAACAGGAGCAGGTTGAAAATAATTTAAGGCCCGATGACATATTACCCAATGAGGATCTATTATTGACAAAAAATTAAAAGATGGAGAGAGCAAAATTTATCGTGAGTGGTGGTGGAACGGGAGGACATATCTTTCCGGCATTATCAATTGCCGATGGGTTACGCAACCGCTTTCCCGATTGCGAAATTCTCTTCGTCGGTGCAGAGGGAAAAATGGAAATGGAGAAAGTTCCCGCTGCTGGCTATACTATCGTCGGACTTCCTGTTGCTGGCTTTCACCGCGGCGAAATATGGCGGAATATGGCATTTATCCCCAAACTAATCCGTTCGATGCTCAGTGCCAAAAAAGTGGTGAAGAATTTTAATCCCGATGTCGTAATTGGCGTTGGAGGTTATGCCAGTGGACCAGTTTTAAGGGTCGCCGAAAGTTTAGGTATCCCAACTGTGCTGCAGGAACAAAACTCGTTTGCAGGAGTTACCAATAAGATACTTGGGAAAAAGGCAAATAAAATCTGTGTGGCTTATGATAAGATGGGCCGGTTCTTCCCTGAAAATAAAATTGTCTTTACAGGAAACCCGATCCGTAAGGGGCTGGAATCCCTCTCTCCAAAAACATCCGAAGCAAAAGATTTTTTTGGAATCACTTCTGATCAGCCGATAATACTTATTATAGGGGGAAGCCTTGGTGCAAAGGTGCTTAATCAAAGTGTACTGGCAAATCTGGAGTTGATACGTCACTCAGAGGTGCTGGTAATCTGGCAGACCGGAAAATATTATTTTAAAGATATTCAGGATCAGTTAAACATTAATTCTGTGCCCAATATCCGGCTCATGGAGTTTATTCCACGCATGGATCTGGCCTATTCACTTGCTGATCTTGTGATCTCAAGGGCAGGGGCAGGGACGATTTCAGAGCTCTGTGCAGTAGGTGCAGCTGCTATACTGGTCCCTTCACCAAATGTTTCAGAAGACCATCAGACCTATAATGCGATGTCGCTGGTAGAGAAAGAAGCGGCTATACTTGTTAAAGATTCGGTAGCGGTTAAAGAGTTAATTCCTGAGGCGCTCCAATTACTGCGGGAACGTCAGAAATGCCTTAAACTTTCAGAGAACATTAAGAAGCTGGCCACTCCCCATGCAACTGATGATATTGTAGAGGTCATTGCGGCTTTACTAAATAAAGGATAATGATTGAAATTAAAAACATAAAACAGATTTACCTGCTGGGCATTGGTGGTATTGGTATGAGTGCATTGGCACGGTATTTCCAATTCATCGGAAAGCAGGTTCGTGGTTACGACAAAACACCCACTTCACTTACTCTCGCACTTGAAAAAGAGGGGATTCCAATCCATTATAAGGATGACCTGACCAAGGTTCCGAAACCTGAAGAGAAGGATACCACCGTGGTTATTTATACTCCCGCTGTTCCGGTTAACTTTGCTGAATTCCTCTATTTCCGTGAAAACGGATTTTCAATGTATAAAAGATCGGCAGTTCTTGGTTTACTCACTGCCGGGCGACGTTGTATAGCTATCGCCGGAACACATGGGAAAACTTCGGTTACCACCATGACTGCCCATCTGTTGAAACAATCGCATATCGACTGCTCTGCATTTATGGGGGGAATCTCGAAAAATTATGAGACAAATCTCTTGCTGCCCGATAATAATAGTCCGTTTATCGTTGTTGAAGCAGATGAATTTGACCGTTCATTTCTTCAATTGCACCCTGAACTCGCTGTAATTACCTGGATGGATGCTGATCACCTTGATATTTATGGAGATCATCAAACTATGGTTAAAGCATTTGGTGATTTCGTTTCGCAAATCCACCCAAATGGAACATTATTATACCGTAATGGTCTGAATATCGACGGTCAGTGGAATACACAAATTCAATATTATTCTTATTCTATTAATGAATTATCCGATTATCAGGCCATTGATATTCATATTGTAGATGGTGCTTATCATTTTGATTTGAAGACCCCCACAGGGGTAATTGAAAATCTTTGCCTTACCTATCCCGGATTAATGAATGTTGAGAATGCGGTTGCCTCATGCGCAATGGCCCTGCTCAGCGGAGTTACTGCCGACGAGATCAGGCTGGCTCTGGCCCAATATAGTGGTGTTGTACGTCGATTTGATGTGAGATACAAGGGAAAGAAGACCATTTATATCGACGACTATGCGCATCACCCGCGTGAGCTTGAAGCGACTATTCGTTCGGTTCGCGATCTTTATCCCGGGAAAAGAGTGACCGGAATTTTCCAACCCCACCTTTTTTCGCGGACCAATGACTTTGCCGCAGATTTTGCTGCCGCACTGGATCTGCTTGATGACGCACTGGTTATGGAGATCTATCCGGCGCGTGAATTGCCGATGGAAGGTGTTAACTCGGGTATTATTCTGGATAAGATGAACTCAGTAAGTAAATTACGATGCCAAAACAGCGATTTCCCGGCCATACTGGGAAACTATCAGCCAGAAATCCTTCTCACGCTGGGGGCAGGCGATATAGACCGTCTTATTGAACCGATTATAAATTATCTTGTTGAAAACGAGAATGTTTAATAAAATTGTAAATAGTGTGCTCTGGAGCCTCTCTCTGATCGTGATATTTGTGTCACTGGGATTCTCTATACAACAAACTCATCAATTAAAATGTGCAAATGTAAAGGTGGAAATTGCAGACTCTGCAAGTCAGCATTTTATCGAAAACAGTGATATCAGGCAATGGGTACACCGAAATTATCAGGGAATATTTGGATTACCTTTGCAGGATGTTAATCTGCGGAAAATCGAAGACGGGTTACGAAAACTGCACGCGATAGAGGAGGTCGATGTTTATACCAATGTTTACGAGCAGGGTCCTAAAAGCTTTGGGTCCCTTGTTGTGAGAATAAAACAGCGGGAGCCGGTTTTCAGAGTTGTCGGGTCGAGTGCTTTTTATATGGACAAGCTTGGAAAGGTTATTGAGTGGTCACCCCGGTATACCCCCAGGGTAATGATTGTCGGCGGTCTTGTATCTGCGGAGTTTGCCCGAAAAAAGTTACTCCCTTTGATTACTTATATTAATGACGATAAATTTTTAAGTGCTCAGATTGACCAGATTTATGTCAATGCGGTCGGGGAGCTTTCGATGATTCCCAGGGTTGGTGAACAAATTATCCTGTTCGGAGCCCCTGGTGATTTTCAGACAAAATTTCGTAATCTTAAGGCATTATATACCGATGGTTTTAAGGATGGAGGGTGGAGTATTTATAAATCCATCAATTTAGAATTTCAGAATCAGATTATTTGCACAAAAAAATAAATAACTATGAACCGGACAAGAGAGATGGTTGCCGCAATTGACATTGGAACCTTTAGAACCAGAGGGGCAGTTGGGCGTTTTACCTCAGACGGTAAACTCGAAATCGTGGCATTTAGCGAAACCCTTACTCAGGGAGTTCGTAACGGGGTTGTGGTAAATATTGACGAAGCATCCGTATCAATCAAGACCGTTGTCAGTTCATTGGAAAGATCTCTTAACCTGAGAGTTAAAAGAGTTTTTGCAGGAATATCGGGACAGAAAATCAATAACCGACAGGTTTCGGCCTACCGGATGACCGATAACGGGGAAGTTACACAGGCAATCATTAATTCCTTAAGTGGAGAGGTACAACGATATTCGGGTGGCCCCGGGGAAAAAATTTATCATATTACCGCAGAGGAATTTACGGTAGATGGTGAGCGTGGTGTCAATAATCCGGTTGGAATGGCAGGACGCCGTGTTGAAGGAACCTTCAGGGTTATCTCGGCTCCTGAATCGTATGAACAGAATCTTCGCAAGAGTATCGAAAAGGGAGGATATGAACTTGCCGGAGCATTCGTAAATCCCTATGTTCAGGGAGCAGCCTTTCTATCCAAAGATGAAAAAGAGGCCGGAGTTATTTTGCTTGATTTTGGAGCCGGAACAACGGGCGTTTCCCTCTTCTATGAAAACAAATTACGCTTAGCTGCTGAATTACCTTTTGGTGGAAATGTGATCTCAAACGATATCCGCGAAGGGTGCAATATTATTCCACGTCATGCTGAAATAGTAAAAATTCAGTGCGGATATGCTTTTTCTGAGCTGGTTCCGGAAAATAAGTTTGCCCAGATTCCCGAAGTCGAAGGGTGGAATGCCAAAGAGATTAGTTTCAGAAACCTCTCAGGGATCATTCAGGCGCGGCTTGAAGAGATTATTGAAGGGGTCGCTTATCAGCTTGAATCGACCAACCTGCGGAATAAATTGGGTGCAGGGATTGTGCTGGCCGGCGGAGGCTCCAATATGCGCGGAATTGATAAACTGGTTAGTTATATGACCGGACTGGATGTCAGGTTTGGTAAACCGATCGTCCCGATTGAGGAACACTTAATGAATGAGCAGTTTATGAACTTGCAGTCGGCAAATGTTATGGGATTGCTTATCCATGGACTTTATCAGGCCCGAAGTCAGAATTATCCCCAGGGAATGATTGTCTCAAATACTCCCGAGGAAGTGAAAAAAGTCGAGCCTGAAAAACGTCATGGAATAAAGACGTTGGTCACAGGATTTTTTGACAAGGCAAAAGATGGAATAAACGGTTTAATGTCGGATGAAGATAGCGAAATAAATTAAAATCAATTAGTTAATCACATGGAAAACATTTCAGAAGATTTAATGACCTTCGGGTTTCAGCACGATTACCAATCCATCATCAAGGTTGTTGGTGTTGGTGGTGGTGGTGGGAATGCGGTGAACCATATGTTTCGAAAAGGAATAGCTGGTGTTGATTTTCTTGTTTGTAATACCGATTCGCAGGCACTCATAAACAGTCCGGTTCCGGTCAAAGTTCAACTGGGTGTCTCCCTGACAGAGGGGCGTGGAGCAGGGAATAAACCCAAACGGGGAGAACAGGCAGCCATAGAAAACCTCGCAGAGATCAGAGCGGTGCTGGAGACAGGAACCAAAATGGTTTTTATTACTGCCGGAATGGGTGGTGGTACTGGAACAGGTGCCGCACCGGTGATTGCCCAGCTGGCCCGCGAAATGGATATCCTCACGATCGCTGTGGTGACCCTCCCTTCAATCAAAGAGGGTCGGCTCCGATATGACCAGGCGATAGATGGTATAAAAAAACTTCAGCGTTTCGTAGATAGCCTCCTTGTGATTAGTAATGAAAACCTTCATAAGGTGTATGGCGATCTCCCTGCGCGTGAGGCATTTGCTCAGGCCGATAATATTGTGGCAACTGCGGTAAAAGGATGTGCCGAAATAATCACCCTGCATGGAAATATCAACATAGACTTCGCAGATGTCAATACTGTGTTGCGCGAAAGTGGGGTTTTCATTATGGGAACAGGTTTCGCCGAAGGGGAGAATCGTGCCACCCGAGCGGCTGAAGAGGCGCTTAAGTCACCGCTTCTAGATAGTAATAATATTAATGGCACAGAAAATATCCTCCTCAATATCACCTCCGGTGAAGATGAGGTACGAATGGGTGAAATTGGTGATATCATCGATTATTTGCAGGATGCTGCCGGTGATAATGCCAATATAATCTGGGGTAATGGCTATGATCCTAAACTTGGGAATAAAATTAGTGTGACAGTTATTGCAACAGGATTCGAGATTAATCCAAACCGGATCCTGCGCCCTGAACCCTTGAAGGAGACCGTGGTTATACCTGCCAATGAACCCGTAAGTCAGTCGGATAACTCAGAGTCGTTTACTCAGCGTAAGACAGTTTTGGAGCCTGAAGAGACCTTCCGGAATTTTGAGATCACCCCGGACGAAACCTTTACAATCCGCAAAGATGAAGAAAAACGGGACGCCAGCCGACAGGAACGGATTACTAAAACGGTGAAAAAGCCTAATGTAAAACAATCCGAATCTGCAGAACCAATTGGCAGTTGGTTTCACAGACAATTCGGCGGATTGTTTAGCGAAGATGATGCGGAAATTGATAAATGATTACCCCATTAACTTGAATTTAAAGAAAAATATTATGTCTGATTTAATGGATTTCAATTTGCCGGTTAACGGCGAAAAAATTATAAAAGTGATTGGTGTTGGCGGCGGTGGTGGAAATGCTGTTAATCACATGTATCGGCAAGGGATTAAGGATGTCGATTTTGCCGTTTGCAATACCGATGCGCAGGCATTAATGAATAGTCCTGTGCCGTATAAAGTTCAGCTTGGCTCTGAGCTGACTGAGGGACGGGGAGCAGGGAATAAGCCCGATGTGGGCCGCGACTCGGCAATTGAGAATATTAAAGATATTGAGAAGCTTCTGGGTGGAAATACCAAAATGGTTTTTATCACCGCAGGGATGGGCGGAGGCACCGGAACAGGGGCAGCACCCGTGATTGCGAAGGCTGCGCGCGATCGTAAGATCTTAACCATTGGCATTGTCTCTATCCCCTTTCGCAATGAGGGGCGTTTACGAATTCAACAGGCTATTGAAGGGATTCGGGAGATTGAAAATCATGTCGACTCATTGTTGATTATTAACAATGAAAGGATCCGGGAAATTTATGGAGATTTTCCGATTTCCAAGGCCTTTTCAAAAGCAGATGATGTTCTGGCAATTGCCGCAAAAGGAATCGCAGAGATCATTACCTGCCCCGGATTTATCAATGTGGACTTCGAAGATGTCCGCACGGTAATGCAGAATTCCGGTGTAGCAATTATGGGATCATTTATAGCCCAGGGTGAAAATCGCGCCAGAAAGGCGGTCGAGGGTGCCATTAATTCACCACTGCTGAATAATAATGATATCCGCGGCGCAAAAAATATACTGGTCAATATTACCTCCGGCGAAATAAAGGAGGTAACGATGGACGAGATGAATCTGGTTAACGAATATGTACAGGAGATGGCAGGGAATAACGCAGACCTTATTTATGGGGTCGCCGTTGACCCTGAAATGGGCGAAGAGATTAGCGTTACGGTGATTGCTACCGGATTTAAATCGAGTTCCATTCCTGAAATGAATAGTGGAAGTCAGATTCAACGCGAAAAAATCCCACTCCTTGATGATGTAAATGCCTTTCCAACCGGATTTTATGGCAGCGAAACGATACATGCTTCCAAATACCCGGGTTTTGCAGAAACACCCGTTGACAAGAAAGATGAGATCATTAAACAATTATATCCACCCATCCGAATCGATCCATTCGGCGATGGTTCTTCTGGTGAAGGGAGACGGGTTATGCAGGTTGATTTTTTCAATGAGAGTGAAGAATATATCGATGAGTTATCGAAGATCCCGGCCTACGAACGAAGGAAAGCCAAAAATGCCGGTAAACAGCTTGATAATGGTCGCGAAATCTCAAGATATTCACTCTCAGACAAGGCAGATGAAGGGCCTCGCTTAAGGAAGAATAATTCGTTTCTGCACGATAAGGCGGATTGATTTTGAAAAATTCGATAATTTCTTTATTTCAACAACCTCATTGAGGGTTAACAGATTAATAAATATCAATTTAAGACAGAAAATATGAATCTATTCGATCAGATCAGTGAAGACATCCGATTGGCCATGCTGTCCAGGGATAAGGAGCGACTCGAAGCTCTTCGTAATGTAAAGAAAGTATTGCTTGAGGCAAAAACAGCAAAAAGTGGTGGTGAAGAGCTGAGCGATGACGCTGCTATTAAGGCGATTGCAAAGCTGGCTAAACAAGGCCGTGATTCAGCAGAGATCTACAAACAGCAAAGCCGCATGGATCTTTACGATCCTGAGATAGCGCAGGTGAAAATCCTCGAGGGCTATTTGCCGAAACAAATGGGAGATGAAGAACTCACCGCTGCCATTACTGCCATTATAGAACAGACAGGCGCAACTTCTATTAAGGAGATGGGAAAAGTAATGGGGATCGCTTCGAAAGAGTTAGCCGGGAAAGTCGATGGGCGATTGATCTCTGAGAAGGTAAAAAGCTTATTGCCGTAAACTTCTTTTTGCGCTAAGAGGCAAATTTTTAATTCTTAGCGTGGATAAAAACAAAAATAGCGGAAGGAGCAGCTGAGCTTAAACTCTGCTGTTCTTTCCGCCTTTTCTGATTTATAGTGTTGAAAAATAGCTTGTTACAGCTATTTCAATATACGATAAAAATGAAGATGTTATGCTTTAAACCTCTTGGCAACTTCATTCCAGTTGATCACCTTGAAAAATGCTTCAATATATTCAGGACGTCTGTTCTGATATTTCAGGTAATAGGCATGTTCCCAAACATCAATACCCAAAATTGGAGATCCCTGTATTTCAGCCACATCCATTAATGGATTATCCTGGTTAGGCGTTGAAGAAACGACTAAGTTATCACCTTTCTGAACCAACCATGCCCAGCCACTTCCAAAACGGGTAACCGCTGCTTTGGTGAAAGCCTCTTTGAACAGATCAAAAGAACCAAATGAACCATTGATAGTTTCCAGCAATTTTCCTTCCGGACCTGAAGCTCCTCCAGGTGTCATCACATCCCAGTAAAGGTTATGATTATAAAATCCACCTCCATTGTTGCGAAGAACCGGCGCAAGCTTTGAAACATTGGAGAATAGCTCTTCAATAGCTTTCCCGGCAAGCTCGGTATTCTCAATAGCCGCATTCAGGTTATTGGTATAGGCGGCATGATGCTTGGAGTGATGAATCTCCATGGTCTGCGCGTCGATATAAGGCTCGAGAGCCTTGTAATCGTATTTCAGCGTTGGTAGTGTAAAACTCATAATCTTTTGTTTTAAATTGTTTAACTCTATAAACGGATAAAGGGCGAAATTGTTTACCTAAAATTGAAATTATTTTTTCTTTGTTGAGGATTCACAGAACTTGGTTACATTTACGACCTTCTTCAGGCACTCCAAACTATATCAAACATAAAATATTTACAGGTGAACAAGCAACATCTTGATTTAATTGAAGGATTGGATAATCCTTCTAAACAAAATAGTAATTACAGGAGGTTATTCTTAAATAATTTAACTGTAATAATGGGTGTGTTTTTTATACTACTGTTTCTTGCCGAAACCTTAGCCGCCTCATCGGCAAAGGTTGTAATTCCACGATATCCCACCGAAGATGTTGTTATTGCCGACTTTGATGTTACCGATTTTGGAGCTGACAGTAACGGGGTGATTGATGCAACTCTGGCTATACAGCGCGCCATAGATGCCTGTTATGCTTTGGGTGGTGGTACAGTATGGATCCCCTCAGGAACCTATACCGTCTCAAACACAATTTTTGTGAAGTCCTTTGTAACCTTGCGGGGAGACTGGCGTAATCCGGATAGTTTTGGTTCTGATTATGGCACAGTTATAAGTGCGATCGTCCGGTCTGGTGACAATGGGCCGGTTCTTTTTCAGATCGGAGGTTCTGCTGCCGCCATGGGACTTACTGTATATTATCCTTTACAGAACGCAGATAATCCTCTGTCATATAACTTTACTTTTAATTTAGGGGGGTGGCCGGGTCAGCCGGGAACCTATATGGCTAATAATGTTATCAATTGCACGATGCTGAACTCTTACAGGGGTATCGGGAAGTGTGCTTTGGATCATGCCGAGGTTCATGAGTGTGGAACAGTAAGAAATGTAATGGGTACGGTACTTTTCAATGGTGTTGTCGCATTTAATAGTGCCGATGTGGATACCTGGTCGCATATTAATTTTAATAATTCCTATTGGGCTAATGCAGGAGCCAGATACAAGGCGCCACCCTTGGCAACCCTTAATTCCTGGACACGTGCCAATGGCATTGCCTATATTTTAGGTGATTTGGAATGGGATCAGTTCTATGATATTAAATGTTCTGAATATAACATTGGAATCAATATTGTTGACGGGGCCCGGATTAAGTTCAGCGGAGAGTTTGTATATGCAAACATTATTAACACTAATATTGCCGTAAAGGCTGATGCACTGGATGATCGGTGGGGGACTTCATTCCTTCGGAGCAAGCTCAGTGGAAGCATTAATTCAGTTAAAAACTTATCCGGCGGATTTATTAAGGTAACCGACTGTACACTCGAAGGTCTCACCAGTGGAAGTGTCCAGACATATTCACCGGGTACTACCGCTGAATCATATACCGAATGCATGGCCATTCCGCGAACTACCCGAAATGAAATCTTCGATGTTTCAAAGGCTCCATATAGCGCCCCATATTCGGTTCCTCAAACCGCTATTCCCGCTAATGATGCCACGCCTGCAATTCAGGCTGCGCTTAATGATGCCGGCAGTCATGGAGGCGGAGTGGTTTATCTCCCTGCAGGGTGGTATAAAATCAGTTCCCATCTTTCGGTCCCTGCAAATGTGGAGTTACGGGGAGCATCCTCGGTTCCACAGCTCGACCAGAATGATCTGAGTTTTGGAACTACATTATTGGGTTATGAAGGGCTGAATACCTCAAAATCAGAAATTGATGTTGCTTTGGTCACTTTAAAGGGGAACAATGCAGGGATAAGCGGAGTTCGCTTTTTCTACCCGAATAATAATCCGGCAAATGGAGTAAAACCATTTCCCTTTACGATCCGGGGATCGGGATCAAACCTTTATCTGGTTAATATTGGTCTTACCGGAATATATAATGCCGTCGATTTCGGCAGCAGCCAATGCGACAACCATTTTATCCGGAATGTTTCAGGGGCAATATATAACAAGGGAATTGTTGTCGGAGCGAGTTCTCATGGTTGGATTGAGAATTGTCTGACCAACCCTGCCAAGGCCGATCGTTGCAGTTACGGTGTCCCGGGATGGCTGTCAGAAAGCAATGTATTTACTCAATTAATTGATCCGGTAACTAAGGTTCTTGAGAAACATCTTATTATTGACGGAGCTTCCGACGAACAGGTATTAAACTGTTTTTCGTATGGCTCCAATGTTGGTATGTGGGTAAAGTCGGGATCCGTAAATGGGTATAATTTTGGGACTGACAATGTGGGAGAATATTCGCTTCGTGTCGATTGCGGGAGCCATAGTGTAAAGATTATGAATCTGATGCGTTACAATGGTACCACATCGACGGGTACTGCAACTATTTTTAATGAGATGCATCTCTCTTCAAATGTGAATCCGCATACAGCTGCTCCGGCGATTACAAGTACCCCTGCCTCCTATGCCAAACCCGGAACCCTGTACAGCTATTCAATTGTTGCAACCGGATCACCCGAGCCATCACTGAAAGTTACCGGAACTCCTGCATGGATGACTTTTGATGGTGCGACTTTGAGCGGGATCCCCCCCAATATCGGGAACTTTGATCCCATTACCGTTACTGCTTCAAATAGCATCTGTCCAAATGCTGCGCAAACCTTTAGTATCGAAGGGGTAACTCCTGTTAAGAATTACCTTGATGAAAGCGAGATTACTGTTTTCCCAAATCCAAGTAATGGTACATTTAGCCTGTTGCTCGGGAGTTCTCCGGAATATAAGGTGGTTATCTCCAATATGCTGGGAGAAAAAATATATACTTCATCAATCCTGAACTTACAAACCTTAACCAATATTGATTTAACCCGTCAAGGAAAGGGATTCTATTTGATGACAGTCACTTCCAATAAGGGAAGCTCAACTAAAAAATTGATCATTCAATAATTTGCATGGTATGCTAAAAAAAAATATCTTGCACGCTGATAATATATCAAACACATTTTTAAGTCAGGTAAATGGATAAAATTTCAGATCTTCAACATGTTGACACTGCCGGAACATCGTCAGGAAATCCTTCATTTTCCGGCAAAGAAATTAATATAAAGAAAGTAAGCTCAAAGAGTGAACTAAGAAAGTTTATTCATTTGCCAGCAATGATTCATAAGGGGCATTTTAATTGGGTTCCCCCGATCTACATGGACGACTGGGAATTTTTTAATCCTAAGATTAATAAGTCATTTGAATCATGCGATACCCTCTTATTGCTGGCTTATTGTGAAGGCAAGGTGGTTGGAAGGATTATGGGGATTATTCACCGCAAATATAATGCATTACATGAAGAGAAAAATGCCCGGTTTGCCTTTTTTGAAACGTGGAATGATGAACAGGTTGCCAAAGCATTGTTACAGGCAATTGAGAACTGGGGGAGATCAAAAGGGATGGAAAGACTCGTGGGACCTCTGGCTTTTTCAGATAAGGATCCACAAGGGTTTCTTATTGAAGGGTTTGACGAGCCAACCGTGATCTCATCAAACTGTAACTACCCCTATCAGGTTGAGCTGCTTGAAAATAATTCATTTTCAAAGGAGTTTGATCTTGTGGCCTATAAAATTGAAATACCTCATCCCGTTCCTCCGTTTTACCTAAAGATTCACGAACGCACTGTGAGGAATAACCCCGGGCTGCAGGTATTGGAATTTACCTCGCGCAGAAAGGTCAAACCATATATTCATCCGGTATTACATCTGCTGAATCTCACCTTTAGTGATATCATTGGTTTTACCCCATTCTCAGAAAAAGAGATGGACGATTTTGCTAATCGTTACCTTTTTCTGATTAATCCTCGTTTTATTAAGGTGGTAGTCAACGAAAAACATGAGGTTGTTTCATTTGTGATTGCGATGTCACACATTGGTGATGGTATAATCAAAGCAAAAGGTTATCTGTTCCCGTTCGGTATTTTTAAGATCTTTGCAGCTGCGCGAAAATCAAATCAGATAAACCTGTTGCTTGGAGGGGTTGATCCCGCTTACCGTGGCAAAGGACTCGATGTGATGATGGGTATAAAAATGTTTGAATCGGCCTATAATCTGGGAAAACGTATCATGGACTCACACCTCGAACTGGAAAATAACACCAAGGTACGTGCTGAAATGGAAAAGGTTGGTGGCCAGGTTTATAAACGATTCCGCGTTTTCGGTAAGAGCCTGATTGTTTAAGGCTTTACTTTTTTTACTCCAATAGCATTTAACCCTTTTAATCCTCTTTCAAGCTCGAAGGTAACAACGTCGCCCTCTTTCACATCTTCTGTTAACCCATTGATGTGTACGAAATATTTCTCGTTGGTTTCATGCTCTTTGATGAAGCCATATCCTTTGGAATCGTTAAAGAAATCAATTCGTCCAATACGTTCGGTAATCTGATCTTCTTCTTCTCTGCGGGGAACACTGATCTCAATTGAACTGGCATTAACTTTACGTTTCTTTGATGGATCCGGAGGGGTATCGGTAAGGTTTCCGTTTTCATCGACATAAGCTAACATGCTCTCAAAGTCGCCTCCCGTTGAGCTGCCTTTACGTTCTTCTTTTTTTTGACTCTTATCCTGCCGTTTTTTCAGACGTTTTTTCTCTTTTTCTTTCTTGTTAAAGGTATCTTGTGATTTGGCCATTCAATATATAATTTAAGGGGATTTGTTCTATTACCGATTTGCAAAGGTACGAAAAATTTTGTATTTGTGCCACACAAGTTTTACAGCAATTTAGCGTTAATTCCCGTTAGGGAGCTCCTAACGGGGCAAATATAAATTGCCTATATCCCACCTTTCCTTCGGTTAAAACATGAGTTTATTTGCAGAAAACTTCTGCAGCGTTTTTCCTGATCTTAATATCAGTGCTTTTTAGGGATTTAATATGGGTAGTAAAGTAAGATCACTCCTAAGTTTTAAATAGTCCTTTAAGGGATGCAGAAATTAGGAAAATTGGATTTTATAAGGAGTCTTTATAATCGGATATAAGGGGTTAAACGTGACGGCCGGACTTGTTAATACATGAACAAGTCCGGCCGTCACTAAATTAGTGAACAATCAATTCGATTCAACAAGTTTATTTTTAGTATCCAACGCCTTAACTGCTTCCAGAAGGGTGGCATCAATTTTACTGATTACCGAGTAAAAACCAACTTCCCCGATAATATTTCGTGCAATATAAGCCATAAGCTGAGCCTCAATGATTTTGCCTGAAAGTGCCAACGATTTGGGATCTGCCGGAGTACCTTGTTTTGCTGAGTATTCGGTAAATAAACTGAGGATTTTATGTTTTAACAAATAATCCTCAAATTCTTTTCCTGTCTTCAGTTTACCAAGCTCAGTGCGGTTTTTATCCGAAAAGTCAAATGCATATTGATAGACAAGTCCTTTCATGACGACCTTTGAATAATAGGGAGACATTCCCGATGTATCGGCAGCCACAAAGATATCTGGCATAATTCCGCCCCCACCATAGACTACCCGTTTGTTGCGGGTGTAATATTTATGGGTGTCAGCATATTTAATACTATCTTTTTGTTCCAGTTCACCATGTACATATCTTCGCTTTAGATCGCCGTAATAGTCGTCAAGCCCGTTTTTGTAAGACTTTTGTATGCAACGACCAGCGGGTGTATAATATCTTGCGACAGTCAAACGAATTGCCGAACCATCATAAAATGGGACTTGCTCCTGAACCAGCCCCTTGCCAAAGGTACGACGACCGATAATTGTTCCTCTGTCATTATCCTGAATAGCTCCTGCAAAAATCTCACTCGCTGATGCGGAATATTCATCCACCAGTACGACAACTTTCTTTCCAAAGAAAGCGCCTATTTTTTCTGCATTAAATACCCGCTTAGGCTGTGTTCTTCCCTCGGTATAAACAACCAGCTCTTCAACACTTAAAAATTCGCTTACCATTTTTATCACTGCCCCCAGATAACCACCCGGATTTCCTCTCAGGTCGATGATTAGTTGTTTTGCGCCTGCTTTATCCAGCTTTTCAACTCCGCTCATAAACTCCTCATAAGTTTTCTCCGCGAAACGGCCAACCTTGATAAACCCGGTATTTGCATTGATCATATAGCTGACATCAATACTGTATAGCGGAATCTCTCCCCTTACAATGTCAAAGGAGATCAGTTCGCCAAAACCCTTACGGGCAATACCCACTTTTACATGGGTTCCCTTTTCCCCCCGAAGTTTTTTAAGCACCTTATCATTGGTCACCTTAACGCCTGCCATTATAGAGTCATTAACCCTGACAATACGGTCGCCTGCCCTTATTCCCAGCTTCTGTGATGGACCTCCCGAAATAACATCAATCACCATTATTGTATCATTCTGAATGGAGAACTGTACCCCGATTCCGCTGAAATTACCAGACATCTCTTCGCCAACTTCCTGCATATCCTTTGCGGGAATATAAACAGTATGCGGATCGAGCTGTTTAAGTATTTCGGGTATGGCAGTCTCGATCATCTTTTTTGAATCGACCGTATCTACATAATTCTTCTCAACAAGATTGAGGATCGAACCAATTTTGTTCGCGTTGTTAAGAAACATGGTGCGGGTGAGCAACTGTTTTTTTGTTTGCAATTTCACACCAAGATAAATACCGGCTGCAATTGCTGCAACAACGATTACCGGTAACCAAATCGCTATTCTTCGGGTTCTGTTATCCATTTTATTTATTCAAATCAGTTTTTAATTTTCAACCTCAGGCAAATTATTGCCTTTAAAAATAATACTTACAGATGTTTAGGTAGTTAAAGCTCAACCTTTACAACATCAACCTTGGCTCTTTCGAGTAGTTCCACTCCATCGTTCATGTGATATGCCTCAGAGAAAACAACCCTTTTGATCCCTGCCTGAATAATCAACTTGGAACATTCAAGGCAAGGGGAAGATGTTACATACAATGTTGCCCCTTCACTGCTATTATTCGATTTGGCAATTTTGGTAATCGCGTTTGCCTCTGCATGAAGGACATATGGCTTTGTTTTGTTGTTTTCGTCCTCGCAAATATTCTCGAATCCAGAAGGTGTTCCATTATAACCATCCGAAATAATCATCTTATCCTTTACCAGCAATGCCCCCACCTGACGCCGGATACAATAGGAATTCTCCGCCCATACTGTCGCCATTCTAAGGTAACGCTCATCTAACTTTAATTGTTTATCGATATTCATGGCGCCTATTTCTATCCTGATTATATTGCCGCCAAAATTAGCAGAAAATGTTTAGGGTTTGATATAGAAAAGGGTTGGAAATGAGATAATATGTTCTATTTAAAGATATTTAAGAAAAGCGAAGGGCTTCTGGCGATTGGCGACTAGCTAGTCCGTGTTTATGTCAGACTCCATCTAACCTAATGGATGTTTAATAAATGTCAAACTCATACCCTCTTTATATGCCAGTAGCCAGCTGCCAGTTCCCAGTAGCCAGCCGCCCGCTCAGTTAAACCAATAGGAAAGCTTTAGTACTACTGCCCGGTTTTTTACATTCATACTTTCGGGAAAGTAATTGTCGGTATAAACCAGAAACAGATCAGAAACGGGCTTGTAACGCCATTGCAACCTCGCATTAATATTTAGATTGTCAGCCTGTTGGTTGTATTGAACATAGGTTGTAAAAAAGAGTTTATTTGTAAAGGTTACGTCCAGCTTGGGTCCGACCAGCCAGAATTTTGTGCGTTGCCAGGGTGTTGGCAAGATAAGGTCGTTGTAGCTGTAAACCACCGAAATATAACCATAGGGTTGAAACCGGTAATTCAATGCTCCCTGTACAAACCATCGCGATCCATTGAAAAAGCCACCATATCCCCCCTGAAAATCAAATTTAAAGTTCTTCCGGTTATCTGAATTAAAGAGCGCCGAATATTCGTTCCAGTTATATTTTGTTCCGGAAATCAGATAGTTGGAACCTTTATTGGTTGGATCGAAATTCTGCAAAAGCATAACATAACGGTTATATCCTTTAAATTCAATTCTTTCGCGGCTTTTAAAAACGAAAAAATAATTGAATCCAACCGACATATCGGTAAGGGCCTTATCTAATGGCCGGTATAAATTGCTGATTTCGGTCGTTACCCCATGATAGACTAAAGGGCCTGATTTGGTATAGTGCCTCAAAGTGGCACGCGGATTAACCTGGAAAAAATCGCGGCGGGGTACATAACCTGTCTCCGCATTGAAATCCTTTCCAACGTAGAGTTGCAGAAATTCAAGGAGGTAGGTTTTGCGCGAATAGATCAGACTCAATCCCTGGGAGAACTCCTGGGCCGAATTTGCTTTCGGGGTAAACGACTTTTGAGTAAAGAGCTTACCGGTTAAAAAATTATTTCTTCCCGCAAGGTTGTATTCGAGTCCTGCCACCCGGTTATAGTTGTTTCCCTGCCAGTTAGCCGGCATATAAAGCTGCTCTTTGTTCACAAAGATTGCTGATAAATACGAACGGGAGAAGACTTTTTTCTGAATCGACGAGACAAAGAAATTTCGTGCCAGGTAATCTCCCTCATGTCCGGTTTGCATATCCATCAACCCTAGTCTCCAGTCATGACCCAGCTTGCCACTTAGTCGTGCACCTGCATTCACCGGAGCATCGAGGCCGATACGACGTGAAAAAAACGGGTTTATCGTTGTATTTCCATAATTGCTAAACAGGTCGTTATTCTCAAGAAAGAATTGTCGTTTCTCCGGGAAGTAAAGTTCGAAGCGTGCCAGATTGGTAACCTGATCGTCCACCTCAGCCTGCGAGAAATCGGGGTTGTAGGTCAGATCGAGGTTTAATGCCGAGGACAATCCCAGTTTGGCATCAAATCCGAAATCTTTTTTATAATGCGTTGCTTCCCCTGCATCGAAATTTCGCGAAGCACCTCCGAATATATAAGGGATCAAGGCGAGCCGCAGACCCGATTTTGGAGGCGGAGTTTCCCATTCTAATTTCCCGGTATAGGCAAGCGAAGCGGTAGGGAATTGGCGTGGAACCGGTGCCCATGCAGATTTCTCATTCAATTTTAGGTCTTGTCTCGAAAACTGGACATTCCAATGATCAACACCGGGTTTATAACGTACCGATTTAAAAGGAATTCTCATTTCAGAGATCCATTTGTCGGAATAGCTTTTGGTTTTCAACTCCCATTTACAGTCCCAGATCAGGTTTACAGCCGATCCGCCCCCCATTGTACCATCCCACGGGGCACCTGCTGCATTGACACCAAAAGAGTAACCCGTTGTTTGATCGTTGAACGTATCAAAGAAAACCAGAAAATTATCGTTATTGGCAAAGACAAAATCCTTTCTTAACGATTCCACCGGGCGCTTTCCGGGAACCGTATCGTGAAAAATAATAGCCAGGTAGAATGCCTTGTCGTCATAAAGCATTCTCACTTCGGATTTTGCTATGCTGTGACTGGTATCGTAAGGGAGAACCTGGTAAAAATTGTCTGCCACCTCAGCCTTAAGCCAATCAGCTTCGTCGATGATTCCATCCATTTTAATCGGGAATATCGCTTTTTTTGCATGAATTTTAAAATCATGGTTTATAGTTCCTAATGATGCAGAACTCTCTTTTTTCAGGAGATGAGGTGTTGTTTTTACCCCTTTTAAAGGAAGATCTGAGCCATCTACTCCGGTCAGAAAAATTAAAGATATGATGAACGTGATACCCGGAAATTTACAGATCATAATTTTAAAAGGCTCAAAGTAAAAAGGACCTAAAAATAGTGAAATGTTATATACGATCGATTTTTGGACTAATTAAAAAATTCGCCACCAAAATACTAAAACACCAAATCTAACCAAAAAATTCGTGCTGGTTTGGTGCTTTTTTTGTGTCTTTGTGTTTTAGGGGCATTTTATTATTTGGACCTTCAAACAATTTCTCAATTTATAGAAAGGCTACATCCTTTTATTCTAATTATTTAAATCAAATTCCTACCGCTTTTTATTTAACCTCCCTTTAAATTGGCTTATCCCATCCATAAATGCTTCGAGCACAATTCTCCCTTTAGGCAGATTACTCAGATCATAGCTGAACGAACCTGTTTTAATGGATTTATATTCATGCTTCTCCCAGATGATACCATCCACAGTAATCTGGATAACCATATTCCCGGTTTTATTCGATACCAGACTTAATTCGGTTTTATCAGTTACTAGCCTTGGAAATAGTGAAAAGGCATATACCCCTTTCGTGGTGTCCGTAACAAATTCGGAGGAAGCGGTAAAGCTTAATTTCTCACCGTTTCCGCAATCGCTTTCAAAGGCATGAATAAGGATTCCATTTAGATCGAATATCCGCAGGTGACCATCTCCGTTCTGAGGTTCAGCCCAGAATTCAAGTCCATCTCCCGCTGTGTCAGTGAGGCATAATTCATAATTCCCATTTTTCAGATGGATTGTATCTGAATATAATGTATTGGCCTCGAGATTAAGAGGAGATTTGCTGAAAAGTGTATCCATATTCCCGTTAATCAGAAAAACAGTATTGTCTTTGGGCTTAGTATTGGTTAGGAACTGCAGGACGAAATTATTCGGATAAACCTCAGGCGCCATAAAAATTGTTGTAGCCTCATTATCTCCGTTCCATCCATCCTTTCCTCCATTGGGTTTTGAGAGCGAAACGGAAAAGCTGTTAATTCCCGGTTTCGAATTAATCTCCCCGGGCATCACAATCCCGGCTGTCTGGTTGAATTTAAGATTTCCTTTCCAATGATAAACCTGTTTTGGGAATCCCACTGTTCCATAACTGATCTTCACAGATCGAAGGTTCTCCGATCCCAGGTTCCGGATCACAAAGCGAGGATTAAAACATGCCGGATTGAGGCGGGTGTATTGCTGTTCATCGGTCGGCACCATGATCTTTTCAATTGCGACGTCGACCCTTTGTGTGGGGAGTGAATAATGGAATAAATAGGCAGAGATCTCTTCGTTGGCCTGAATATTTTCCGTTGCAGTATACGGTTCCATTTCCAGGGCGACTTCGTGTTTTCCGGGAGTTGTCATCATATCAATAACATCAGGAACCTGCAGGTCACCGGGACACCAGTAGGCACGGTCATAAACCCAGGTTCCACCCTGCGGATAGAGTGGATTTGCCCCACAATCCTTCCACATATTGCGGTGATCAACGAGCTTGCTGTCAACTTTAAGGTCGCGCCACCTTGAACAGAATTCACTGCATCCTCTTGGTTTATCCATTCCATGTCCGGTATGCTGAATCCGGATCCGGCTAATGGCAGTGCCCGGGGTTGTCTCAAAATTTACCGGCAGTAAACTCTTCTCTATCTTATTTGCGGGATCGCCATATTTAAATCCTCCATTCCAAAGCGGGGTAATTCCCATCGGAACTACAACCGGCGGACCTGATACAATTTCAAAATCAATGGTTAATGCCCACCCAACTGTTTTGGCTTCATATCCCGAATGGATATATTCAATCTCGACACTGTCGCGCAGCCAGGGAGAAAAGTCGGTTACATCAACCTGCCACTTCCAGCTCCACCCTTTATTAAAGATACTTCCGTAGGGGGTAAGCATCCGTCCGATCTCAAAATTAACAGGTTTGCCATTTAATCCCCCTTGCCGGCGCAGGAAGATATGATCAAGATAATCCCAGTGGGCGGTAAACAATGAATCGGGACTGCCAAGCGTAACATTCATCATAACCTTTCTGACCGGATAGCCTGGTGAAGGAAAAACACCCCAGCGAGCATATGGTTCCGATCCCTTTGACGAATTACAAACAATGGTATTCCGGTTATGGGTAATCAAATGGGTGATTACCGGTTTTTGGGCAAAAGAAACTGACGAAACCAAAATCAAGAAAAGAAAAAATATTCGGGTCATATTAATTAAGTAAAAATAAGCAAATTAATAAATACTTTTCGCCACCAAAGCACCATCCCGCACATGCGGGATGGTGCTTTGGTGGCATTTTTTTAATTTTTTTTTAGGTAAAAAGGTAATTATCTAAAATACAATATTTTTTCACTCCTATAACTTATAACACTGATTTATTTCCCCTTTGTTATCTTCACCATTGCACAACTTCGCTCCAGGGGAACCCTGATCGTTAATTTACCTGATTTGAATTCCGATTTCAACCCCGATTCTACTGTTTTCCCCGGATAGATCACTGTACATTTTGCATGTTCCAGGCCCGGAATATTCCGAACCGTCAAAGTTACACTTTTGGCATCGGTTCCAAAAACAACCGGAGCGATAAATCCATCCGGAACCTTAAACAGGTTTGCTTTTGCCAATCCGTTTTGAACTTCAATGCAATGAGGCTCCAATGCCCATTTTTTCCCGCGCATGGCACTGAGCAATGGTCCATAGTCGAGGTATTGTTGGTCGGTCCATGGTTCGGGAAGAATTGAATGGTCATTCCCCGGGAAAGGGGCCATGGGATAGACCCCCATGTAGAGATATTTTTGAAAAAAATTGTCTGCCCCTTCCGCTTTTATCGGTTCCTTATCGGCTGTCCATCCAAGCGCCGGTTTGTTGATACATAGCAAGGCTGTAAGATTCAACGGGGAACCTCCGTAGGTAAACTCATCAAGAATCCCGTCTATATTTTTGAGCAAATCAATCCGTTTATCATGGTTATTCACGAAGATCACCTTGTCATTTTGATGCATTAACGGGGCAAAATCATTCATGAGTTTTTTCCAGGAGGTGAGTAACGACCTTGCAGGACGGTCGATATACCACGAAATTCCGTCATCCCGATCTTCGTTGTACATCCGTAGCCAGTCCATTCTGTCGATGCAAATACCATCGGATGAAGGAATTAATTTGATATGCCTGTTGGCCTGCTCAAGGAGAAAATCTTTGTAAACAGGTTCGCCACAATCCAGGATCAATCCGTCTTCCCAGGTGAAATAAGCCCCGCCCTGTTTTGTTTTCGGATAGAATTTAAGCGCTTCCGGGTGGGTTGATGACGGAACTTTCAGTAAGGCATCATTCAATTTGAGTGCAAGATAATCATTGGCACTTTTCCAAAGTTCCGGTTCTTTGGTGATTATTGGCTTCGTTAAAGGGTAAACCATTTTTGCCCCAAATTCTGTAACATTAAAGTAGCTCAGCACATGGAAGCCGGAGCTCTTCATCTTTTTTGCGTATTGTTCCATCGACTCAATGGATGTGATGCGTCCGCCAAAGCGTTTCCACTCTTCCTTATTGCCAACAGGGGGAATAAACATCCCCATGTATGGAAAATCAAAGCTTGCGCGCCAGTTTACGCTGAAAGCCATTTGCTTCATTTTTGCCACATCGAAATCAACATCCGAATCGGAGTAAGCACCTGTCCCCGCCATGCCATCGGCCCGGGGATTTGCAGGATTAAAATATTCGGGATAATTACAACTCATCCAACGCAGCCCGCCCCGCCAGTCGGCTTCATGGTTTATCATATCAAATGAAAACTTCAGGATATTTTTATTGGAGATACGGTGGAATAACCGGTCAAAAGCAAGGGTGCCATCCGATTGTACATTGAGCGTCAGATCCAAAATATCGTCACCAGGATTAAGGACAACACTCATTCCGACATCATTCTTACTTTCGAGAATAGTGAACATTGGAATGGACAACAGATTCCATTGGAAAGGGCAAAAGCCGATTTTAGTATCCTCATATTTAAAGTACGGAGCGCCATAAAAGAGGGTATCGTTAAAAAAAGGTCTTGGCGAAAGCGGATCGGTCCAGTTTTGTTCAAAGGTAGTTTTCTCGCCGTTGATCAATCCATCTGTTGGGATTGATTTTTTGCTGATCCTGGAGTCACCCCACGCAGCCCAGATTCGGGATGTTTCGTGAGCATTATACCCGATATTTGTTTTTATTTTGGTGGACCAGGGAGTACCTGTTCCTGAGATTTCCATTTCATAATGGACACCATTCTTTGTAGGAGTATACCGCTCGGTTAGTCTGCAGCTGTTATTTGTGGATTTGTTTTTTAATAAACGGCTGTATTGGATGCCCTTGCCGGGAAGATTTTGAGAAGTAATAGCTCCTTCTGTTTCACAACCTTCCAGTGAGGTGAAGATTTTGACAGGAATGGATTGTTGGTTCGTTTCAGCCGATTGGAGGGTTACATTTTGCTCAGAAGTAATTCCGGATGTGAAGTTTCCGGGACCAATGTTAATGCGTTTATCCTGAGCAATTATCTGCTGGCAAAGCGCAAGCAACAAAGCTACAGAAAGGATTCGGAGAGATTGGTTCATGGGTTTAGTTTAATTATTTATAATTTCATGTTTTTGTTGAACCCCTTCAGGGTTCGGATTCCCGGCATTTCATACCGGGTTATTCACGTTCAATCCTTGCAGGATTGGGGTTGTATTTCGCTTTGTTTACCTGGCATTTCATACCCCCGGCATTTCATACCCCCGGCATTTTATACCGGGTTATTCACGTTCAATCCCTTCAGGATTGGGGTTGTATTTCGTTTTGTTTACCCGGCATTTCAT
>CANJNY010000039.1 GCA_947475715.1 Prolixibacteraceae bacterium | reverse complement strand
GAAGCTCAATTAAGGGCCATAATGAGAGCAAACGCAGCAGGGTTGGCGATTGTACCTGTTTGGAACAAGTCGAACAGGGAACATTCCTATATTCATTCAAAGCCTGAAGATACACGCCTGGAGGCTGATGCAGCAGTTGACGCTTTAGCATACTCCGGCAGCTATTTTGTAGACGCCGATCACATCAATCTCACCAATGTTCAGGGATTTATTACCTCCTCTGATTTTTTTACCCTGGATGTAGCCAGCAAGATTGGCACTGTATCAAATGAAAATGAAATCTCGGCTTTTATTGATTCCTGTGAAAAATATTCCGGCATCTTGCATATTCCCGGAATTAAAGAGCCATTTGAAGTTTCTGATCAGCTGATAACCGTAATATCCCAAAAGTTTCTAGCAGCTATTTGTGAAGCAGGAAGGATCTATACCTTTATTAAAGATCAAAAAGGGGCTGAAAATTTTGTTACCGAAGTCTCAATAGATGAAGTTGAAGTGCCTCAGACACCGGTTGAATTGTTTTTTATTTTGAAAATGATTGCTGATCAGGGTATTCCTGTTCAGACCATAGCCCCGAAATTTACCGGACGCTTTAATAAAGGTGTTAATTATGTAGGGGATATCTCACAGTTTTCGCGTGAATTCGAGGAAGATGTGCTCGTGATTGATTATGCGGTAAAGGAATTCAGATTGCCTGAGAATTTGAAGCTTAGCGTTCATTCCGGTTCAGATAAATTTTCGATATACCCTGAGATTTCCAGAATAATTAAGAAATACGACAAAGGTATCCATGTTAAAACTGCAGGTACAACATGGCTTGAGGAGGTAATCGGTTTAGCCCTCGCAGGTGGTGAAGGATTAGAACTGGCTAAGCATATTTATAAAAGTGCCCTGTCACGCCGGGAAGAGTTGTGCGCCCCTTATGCTGATGTAATCGACATTAAGGAGGATCAATTACCGTCAGCTGATCAGGTTGATCAATGGGGAAGCGATAAATTTGCCAATACACTGCGCCATATACCCGGTCAAATTGATTACAATCCAAGTTTCAGACAATTAATCCATGTGGGTTATAAGATTGCAGCAGAAAGTGGAGATCACTATACCGGATTACTCAAAAAACATCGTGAAATTATCGGTAATTGTGTAGAAGAAAATCTTTTTGACCGACATTTAAAAAGACTCTTTGAATTATGAAAGATTTCATGAATGAGGAGTTTCTGCTTCAAACAGAGACTTCTCGCCGCTTATATCATGACTATGCTGCTCAGATGCCAGTATTTGATTACCATTGCCATCTTTCTCCGCAGGAAATTGCCGATGATCGCCGGTTTAATAACCTTTCAGAAATCTGGCTTCATGGTGATCATTATAAATGGAGAGCGATGCGCACCAATGGAGTATCTGAACGATTTTGTACCGGAGATGCAAGTGACTGGGAGAAATTTGAAAAATGGGCAGAAACGGCTCCTCATACCATGCGAAATCCGCTTTATCACTGGACTCATTTGGAATTACGTAACCCTTTTGGCGTGAATTCGTTATTGTCTCCAACCACCGCCCGTCCAATCTGGGATCGTTGTAACGAATTATTACAGCAGGACGATTTTACGTGCCGGGGAATCATTCGCAAGGCCAATGTTAAATTAATTTGTACAACCGATGATCCGCTTGATTCTTTGGAATTCCATCGAACAATTAAGGAGAGTGGATTTGACGTGAAGGTTATTCCGGCCTGGAGACCCGATAAGGCAATGACAATAGAAGATCCGGTTGTTTTTAATGTATATGTTAATCAATTGGAAGCGGTTTCAGGGGTCGCTATAAGCTCTTTTGATCAATTTATGGAAGGGCTCGAAAAACGCCACCTGTTTTTTCATGAAAATGGGTGCCGGTTGTCGGATCATGGCCTTGAAACTATCTATGCCACTGATTATACCCCTGAAGAAATTAATCGGATTTTCGCTTCCCTTCGAAACGGTGGTATTCCAAATCCATTGGATATATTAAAGTTTAAGTCTGCTATGCTTTATGAATTTGCGGTTATGGATCATTCCAGAAACTGGACTCAGCAATTTCACCTTGGCGCGATGCGTAATAATAATACCCGGATTTTTGAAACTATTGGTGCAGATAAAGGGTTTGATTCTATTGGTGATTATCCTGTTGCAACGGCACTTTCAAAGTTTCTTAACCGTCTGGAATATAATCAAAAGCTTACCCGAACGATCTTATACAACCTAAATCCCGGGGATAATGAAATTATGGCAACTATGATTGGCAATTTTCAGGATGGGGTTACACCTGGAAAAATACAATGGGGTTCAGGCTGGTGGTTTTTGGATCAAAAAGAGGGGATGATCAGTCAGTTAAACACCCTTTCCAATCTGGGATTGCTTAGCCGGTTTGTGGGTATGCTAACCGATTCACGAAGTTTTCTCTCCTATTCGCGTCATGAGTATTTTCGCCGTATCCTTTGTAATCTCATTGGTAACGATGTGGAAAATGGTGAAATTCCGAATGATCTCAAATTTCTTGGTAAGATGGTTCAGGATATTTCATTCAACAATGCCACTAATTATTTTGAATTTTAAATTAACCAACTACTAATGAGCCAAATTAATCAGGCAATCGGAAAATACAGATGGACGATATGTGCCCTTGTATTTTTTGCCACAACCGTGAACTACCTCGACCGTCAGGTATTGAGTCTTTTGAAAGATCGTTTGGAAGTACAGTTTAATTGGAGTGATTCAGATTATGCCAATATTGTTTCTGTTTTTCAGTTTGTATATGCCATTTCAATGCTTTTTGCCGGCAGATTGATCGACTGGCTTGGGACAAAACTGGGGTATGCCTTATCACTTATTGTTTGGTCAGTGGGAGCAATGGTTCATGCGCTGGCAAAAGGGACCGGTGGATTTATGTTTGCCAGAGGGGTATTGGGATTCGGCGAGTCGGGTAATTTTCCGGCAGCAATAAAGACAGTTGCAGAATGGTTTCCTAAGAAAGAGCGGGCATTGGCTACCGGAATATTTAATTCGGGTACAAATGTTGGAGCTATACTCGCTCCATTAACGGTTCCCTGGATTGCTGATCACTTCGGTTGGGAAGCTGCCTTCCTGATCATTGGGGGTGTTGGGTTTATATGGCTGATTTTTTGGTTTTGGCTCTACGAAATTCCAATGCGCAGCATGCGGGTAACTTCGGCAGAACTTACCTACATCAATTCGGATACCGCTGCTGAGGAGGCTTTAAATGGACCTGCTAATGATTCAAAAATTTCGTGGTTTGATTTGTTAAAGTTCAGACAAACCTGGGCCTTTAGTTTTGGCAAATTTATGACAGATGGAGTGTGGTGGTTTTTCTTATTCTGGTTGCCAGCCTATCTGAAAGCTCAATATGGTATGACCGGCATGGATGTCGCTTTTCCATTGGCGGTGCTCTATATGTTATCCTCCATTGGAAGTATCGGAGGCGGTTGGTTTCCGATGTATTATATCAACAAAGGTTACGAACCCTACGAGGGAAGAATGAAGGCGATGTTTGCAATAGCCCTCTTTCCGCTTGTTGTTTTAACCGCTCAGTATTTCGGAACGATCAGTTATTGGTGGCCGGTGATTATTATTGGTATTGGAACTGCTGCACATCAGGCCTGGTCTGCCAATATTTTCACAACGGTCTCCGATATGTTTCCGAAAAAGGCCGTTGGAAGCGTAACGGGTATAGGGGGAATGGCAGGTGGTGTCGGTGGAATTGTGGTTAATAAATCTGCCGGTTGGCTTTTTGACAGTTATCGACAGGCCGGTATTGCCAAAGGATGGGTGGATGCAAAAGCTGCTCATTTAGGTGATTTTGCAGATGCAATCAGGGGGTTGAAACTGGTGAATAAACATGGGGATGTTCTAAATCTGAATAAAGTGGAGTTAGGTGGTCTCCCATCGGAGGTGGTAAAACAGATTCAGGCTATCGATCCGGTCTCTTTTAATCTTTTGAAATCTATTCAGTATCCTATTGTACAGCATAATATGACAGCGGCCTATACCATGGTATTTGCATTTTGTGCGTTAGCCTATCTTATCGCCTGGTTTGTAATGCATTCTCTGGTGCCGAAATTTATAAAGGTAGAGATTTAATTTTGATAGTGACCGGGTGACTTTTAAAGTATGAACATTGTCACCCGATCACTCATTTATCTGGGGTTGAGTGAAGTAAAAATTTTGTGATATTTTATTCTGTAAAGCTATGACTTGTTCATATACGAACAAGTTTTAACTTTACTTTATATTTGGTTTTTTGGTTCGAAATCGTTTGCAATTTTTAACCCTCGAATCCTAAACTACTTTCAGGGTTTTGCCGATGGCCACATCCTGTTTCCCTATAATCATGACACCCCTTCGGGGTTGAGATTGGTGGGATATTATGTTTTGGCTATAATCATGATACCCCTTCGGGGTTGATAGGCAGATGATTTGAATAATATAATCAGGTTTCTTATTCGGTATTTATTTGAATCTTATCTTCTTTCTTGTTTTGCATTTTATTTGAATATTACCTTCATTCTGGCTTCGGTTTTTCAACCTCGAAGAGGTGTTATGATTATAGAAAACATAAGATGAAGAGGTTTGGAACCCGGAAAGGGTGACAGGATTATATTCGTTTCCATTATTCATTCCATTCGAATAAATATTTTTCGTCATATTCAATTTCATATTTCCTCAGAAATTCTAAATATTCCTCTCTAAATGTTTTTGTATGATGATGTTCCTCCTGGTTCAAGATGTATTGATAAACCTGCTCTATCTGTGAATGGGAGTAAGAAAATGATCCATGGCCTTCCTGCCAGGAAAATTTACCGTGAACAAGTCGTTTTTCATTGATAAAATTGGATGTATTATTTTTCACATCTCTGATTAAATCTGATAATGCCATTGAAGGTTTTAATCCAATAAACAGATGCACATGATTTTCGATTCCATTCACAATAATTGGTTTTTGATTTTTTCCTTTAATAATTCCGGACATGTATTTGAAAACTTCATCACGCCATGGTTTTAACAAAAGATTGCTCCGGCCATTTACTGCAAATACGGTTTGAATATAGATTTGTGAAAATGTTCCGGCCATAAGGAGAGTTTTAAAAGGTTAATAATTTAAATGTTTAAATCCAGCAATCATCTCACCCTTTCAGGGTTTTGCCGATGCCCACATCCTGTTTCCCTATAATCCTGTCACCCCTTCGGGGTTGAGATTGGTGAAATATTATGTTTTGGCTATAATCATGATACCCCTTCGGGGTTGATAGGCAGATGATTTGAATAATATAATCAGGTTTCTTATTCGGTATTTATTTGAATCTTATCTTCTTTCTTGTTTTGCATTATATTTGAATATTACCTTCATTCTGGCTTCGGTTTTTCAACCTCGAAGAGGTGGTATGATTATAGGAAAACATAAGATGAAGAGTTTTGGAACCCGGAAAGGGTGACATGATCATTGATTTTTAGCATGAAGTCATCAAATTGGGGAAAGCGTAAAACAAATAGTTTCTTGTTCTCCACGAAAGTGCCAGTTTCAGATCCGACTTCTGCAGGACCTCTTCATCTGGTTTGCTGAAAAAACGTATACGTCTGCAGGATGGTAGGATGCTCCATAACTGTAAAATTTAAGTCATGATAACACTTGAAAAACATAACGTTAGGATATTTATTGTATAAATGCACACAATTTAGTTGATAAAAAGTATTTCTGAAATTCATTCGTATGCTTTATAGGACCAAATTACTTGAGCCATTTTTCCATCTTTTCTGCTACCTCACTTTTCGAATATACTCTGCCATATTTAATATCCTCCAAACCATGTTCAATTTTGCTGATTAATACCAGGTCACTAAATTACTGTGCTTTATCCATCAGTGCAGGTGCCGGTACCGGGATTGGTGTTGGTGTCACGCTGTCACTGAGCAGAAAAAGGTTGTAGCGTAGAGCATCATTCTGGAACAGTAATTTGGCACACTGGCATACCAACGACATTTTGGACCACACCAGATTGAGCGCAGTGATTCGCCTGTTTGCATCAAGGGTCCGCTCTTTCTTAGCTTTTTGCTGGACAATCTCTTGGTTAATAATGCTTTCAGCCAGGATTATTAAGTCGTCGATCTCCGATTCTCTCATCCCTTGCATTATTAGCGCCAGTTTAATATCCGGAAGAGAGGCCTGGCTATAAGCTGTTTTAAGTAAAATTGGAAGTTTCAGCTGACTGGTTCGGGCCGAATCGTACTGTGAATGTCCCATTATCCGGAGAATGGCTGCATTACCAGGGAAAGCAAGCTGAGTAAAAAGTACAAGTGTCTGATAGAGATTTCTTCCATCTTCCATCAGTTTCATTAGTGCCTCTGTCTCGCCCGATTGGTTGGAAACAGATACGTAATCTGGAGGGATGCTCCGGGCAGTCGCCGTTACTGTTGCCCAGTCCGCTGCAAAGGGGTCGGCAAATTGGGGGAAACGTTCAATAAACACATTTTTGTTCTCAAGAAAAGAAGCCAGTTTAAGGTCTGACTGTTGCAACACCTCTTCATCCGTTCTGTGGAAGATGCGCATTACCTCTTCGGGATGTCTCATGTTAATTAAATTTAAGTAAATAACACTGAATATTATGCAGTTACGACAATGTATTAGTAAATATACAAAAAATAAGTGAAGAATGTATTTTTCTTTAAACCTTATTCCTGCACATTTTTCAACCTTAGTCGTCATTCCGGAGCGACCTACTACACAAAAACCTTATTTACCTTATTTTTCAATTTAGCCACGATATCTCACCTGAATAGCAAATAGGTTTCCAGGAATAGTGTAGAGGTAATATAATATAACATCAAAGATTTGGTCTGCTGCAATGTAGAGGATCATCGCTATTTCGGAGATCTTGATTGTCATTGAGAAGCGAGTCGCTGCCATTCCAAAGCAGCCTTCCTGTGTACTGAAGAAGTTCTTCGGTACAATGAAGTTGTTCTCCGGGTCATCGAAGCAGTTTCCGACCTCCGGAAATATCTTCGAAAGGGTGGGGGGCTGGAATCAGATAGTCACCGGGTGAATATCTATGATCTTAAAGTCACCGGGTGAGTGTTCAAATCAAGAACACTCACCCGGTGACTTACCAAATTGTATGAGCAATTTATAGTTCGGAATAAAGCCCTTTATGATATGTTACCTTAGCCGTTGGGTAGAACAAATGCGTAACCAGGAGCCTCGATGCGATTTAATCCTGCAATCATTATAAATTATTGCATCAAGGCTATAAAAAGCTGTGTCGTATTTTTTATTGTCGGCAGCAGTTGTTCGGAAATTCCGAACAACTGAACTTTCCTGTAGCTCACCTTCTTCCAAAATATTTGTGACATATTCAAATATAATTATCACAAGTGATAGGATTGTAGTTTAAGATCATCGAACTCCGGAGGATTTGCTACTATAACTTTCATTAAATCATTCAGATCAATAAAATCCTTACTCTTTTGAGATACATCTCGTGCTGTTTGCTCAACAACAAAATTGATTTCGGCAAAAGTGAAGTTCTCAGTTTCTTCACCGATATAAATCCAATTAGTGATATGATGTGCCCGTTTTTTCAACAGTGTTTTAAAAGCCTCTATTCTGGCTTCAATATCTGGGGGGCCAAAGAATAATTTTAAATCAAACCGTCCCGGACGTTTTACTGCATCGTCGATAAGATTGAGATAATTGGTTGCTCCTACCACAAAAATTCCATTCTGATGGGCATTATTCAACTGAATTAAAAATTCATTCACTTCAGCCTGGTAGTGAAAATTAATATCACCCCTATTCCGGTTCGGAACAAAGGCCTCCAGTTCATCAATAAATAGCAGGCTTGGTCTTTTTTCTTTTGCCTCCTCAAACAATGCCTTTATTTTCTCCTGTGTTCCATGAACATAGGTGCTCGCTACAGAAGAAGGGGAGACCTC
Organism: Prolixibacteraceae bacterium; assembly: GCA_947475715.1. GTDB lineage: Bacteria > Bacteroidota > Bacteroidia > Bacteroidales > Prolixibacteraceae > JAAFHB01. The sequence goes on along the minus strand of CANJNY010000039.1, from coordinate 27,806 downwards.
TATAAAATTAAAATTCAGCAAGGTCGCAATCCGTTTGACAATAAAAGTTTTACCGCATCCGGGAGGACCATAGACCAATAATCCTTTAGGAATGGAAACATTATTTTTCTCATACATTTCACGATTTTTAAGGGGCAGCAAAATGTCCCTTTCAATTTTTGCTTTAATCGTTCGCATTCCTGCTACCTGGCCCCAATTGAAAAAAGATACTTTGCTTTTTGATGTCTGATTTCCTGAAGAAACAATATTACCCTCCTTTGTAAAACTCAGCTCCTTTTTTAATTGATTTTTTAAGGCCTGCGCTTCAAGGTTTGTGGGATTTAATTCAGTCTGCAAACATAACCAGGCCAATGCTTCTGCATATCTGCCCCATTCCATAAGTCAAGTAATACGGAACTGCATTGAAAGTGACCGAAACTCCAAAAATGCAGGATCATCCTTAAATATACCTCCGTCATCCTGCAATAAGTTTTCTAATTTTTGTAAAACTACGCCGGGCGAATGCTTTACGACGAGGTTTTGCCATGCAAAAATGGGATTGCTGTTTCTCATGTTAGGTCAATTTAGAAGGTATTATTTATCTTTCTTTTCTTTATATCCTTTAAATGAGTTTTTTAAACTTAGGCCATTTTCAGGACTTATTATTTTCTTGTCGATTAGTTCAGTGATTAATTTTTCGTTATCCAGATCTTTTTCAGCCAACTCGTATTCCTGATAAGACAATGAAAATTTATTTAAAAGATCATCTCCTGCTGGGAAACCTATAGATTTCACTTTATATGAGACCAATGTTTCAAGATCTTCCTTTTTGGATGAGGGGGGAGAAGATTTTAATTCTTTTGTAGGATTTTTTTTGTAATAATCTCTAAGGACTTGTTGAAACTTGGCTGTGGTATTTTCAATTTCCGTATTGATTTTTTGTTTAACCTCAGAGATAGTTTTATCGATATTTATTTGAATGGATTCAAATTCCTTCTTAAATAGATTGAAATTTGTTTTAGAAATGATGTTCATTCCATCCTTCTCTTTAATCGGATGCAGGTATTTCTTCCTTAGTGCAGCAATATTTATGTTTATCATTTTAAGTTTGATATACCAGGAGGAATTCTCAAAATCTTCAAATAATTTCAAATTTGAGGTCAACTTTTTTCTCAAATCCTCTGAGTCAATGGGAAGAACATGTTTTGGTATTGTGATAGTTTTATTTGAAAAATTAGCTCCAACAAATTTCAGATCTATCCATAAGTAGTTAGTGGTGTAATAGTCTAAGGCACGCTTTAAATCGGGATGTATTGGTCGATTAGATTCAATCGCTTTTTTAACCGGATCAAATTTCTGATCGTTTAGAAGCGATACCTTTATCCTTTCTCCGTCTTTTAAAATCTCATTTATGTTTTGAACCCGCTGCGAAGACAAGATCACGGCATTGACAAGTTTATCTTCAAATTATTTTTTTTCTTCCTGAGTTGGCGGGAAAAATAGCCCAATAATTTGCTCCATACTAAAAGGATCCATTTCAATCGCATTTTTCACGTTGTGGCTATCCTCCAAAAATATACGGCTTTGTGGGAAAAGAAAATAGCCTTTGTTGTCGACAATTACAAATGAAACCAGGTTTTCCGGTTGATCAAAAACTGGCACACTATTTTCTTTAAGTTTCTGAATCGCCTCTATTTCACCATAACCTTGCCGGATTATTTTTTCACTACAGTTCAAGACAATCTTTATGTTTTTAAAACCGGAAGAATACTTTGAATTGATCACTTCCATGTTTTCTTTAAATATGCCCGGTAGTGCAAGAATTACCCTTTCAGATGCAGATTTAATCAATTCATTTAATTGGTTAGAATTAAGGCTTTTAATAAAATTCATTTGATAAAATAATTAGATGTTTGATTAATATTACAATAGTTTAAGAAGCAATTTACGCCGATTGTGCTTTACATTGACTTATCACCGACTGCACGATATATTCGATGATTCCACCGGGACTCACATAGGGACCTTCGATTAATCGCTCATCCCAGCTGTGGTCTAATTAGTAATTAATAATACGCTGCTTCAATATACTTCGATAGGAATCCATATATAATTTGTTGTCAAGATGATTAACGAATATTTTCTCTTTATCGCTCTTCATCGGTATAGGTTTTTTTGTCCAGGTTAGTACGTGCAATGATAATTGCTTTATGAAGTTTCTTTTGAAGCAACTCCAGCGAAGGTAAGGTGGTATAATAGGTTGCCACTTTAATGTTACTGTTTTTCAGACCCAATAATTCAATATGTTCACTCTTAAAATCGGAGCAAAGGATCAACCCAATAGGGCTGTTTTCATCCTCCATTTTTTCATGCTTTTCGAGCCAGCTCAGATACAATTCCATTTGTCCCTTGTATCCGGCTTTGAAACGATCCAATTTTAGGTCAATAGCTACCAGGCATTTTAGTTTCCGGTGATAAAAAAGCAAGTCAATACTATAATCATCCTCATCGATTGTGATCAGTTTTTGTCTTGCCAGAAATGCAAAATCGTAGCCCATTTCAAGAATAAACCGCTGTATCTCTGTTATTATGGCCGATTCCAGATCTTTTTCGGAATAGGTGTCTTTTAAACCAAGAAAGTCAAGAAAATAGGGGTCGCGGAATACAAGATCGTGAGATAGTTTTTGTTCATCCCTTAACAGCTGTAAATTATGGCGGATGGTTTCTTCAGGCTTTTTGGAGATGGCTGTTCGTTCGAAAAGCATTGAACCAATGCGGTCTCTTAACTGCCGAACACTCCACCTTTCGAGCTTGCACATTTCAAGGTAAAAGCTGCGTTGTAAATCATCTTTTAAATTGATTATCTCGATAAAATGACTCCAGCTAAACTGGTGCGACAGTGTCGCACTAATTTCAGTAAAGTCAAATAATTCTGCAAACAGTCTCATTCTGATTAGTGCTGTCCTGGTATAGCCCTTTCCGTAAGTTTCAGTCAATTGGTGCGACAGTGAGGCAATAACCCGCTCACCATAGTCTGCCCTTTTAAATTGCAGTATTTCCTGATGGATAAGATGGCCGATCTGCCAGTAAAGGAGCGTGAGTTCACGATTAAAAGCGCCGGCAATTCGGGCTTGGCTGATTTCTATCAGGGAACTCACTTTCGTAAACAATTCCAGCGGTTCCATTTTTGGATCCACCGGTATCGGTTTATTCTCTGATAATTTTTTCTTCTCCATTTAATAAGGATTAAACGATTCTAAATTAAAAGAATAAAAACATCCCCAATTGCAGGCACCTTGCCAGTAAAATCAACTACCGAGACTCAAACCACCTGTTTCTTGCCCGTTACTACCTCATGGATCAAACTCTTTTTATAGGCTAACAGGATTTCAATTTGTTTTTCAATAATCGTAATACTTTTGAAATTCTCAATCTTTTGTACTATTTTGTTTCGATCTTTGGTCGATTTTGGGTATTGAATTTTAGCATTATAAATATTTTCAGGAACAACTCTCTGTTGTGCTGCAGCCCCTTTCGTATTTGCCTCTGCCTCTTGTCTGAATTTTAGGGTTCGCGTGAAATAATAAATGTATTTACCAATTAAGACCACCTATTATTTCCTGATATTCACAAACATTAGCTGACTTAATATCTCCAAATTTACTAACTGTGTCCATCGGAACTAAAGCTACAATCGATGTTGGTAATAATATCTCTGTTCGTTTGGATCTCTTCTTTTGAAATATTTGGGAAAGCTTTCTTTAGATCTGCTTCAATTTCATCACGTCTTTGGATTAGCATACATTCAATCCGGCGGATCATGATCATCGGGAGTATTACGGCCTGGTATTCATAGGCTTTAAACTTACCACGAAGTTTCTTTGCCCCTTTCCACAGTTCGCCGACAAGATTGTTGAGTTTTTCTTTGTTAAGCATTTACTAAAGGAATTAATAATGAAGTGGATTATCCAAATTTACCAAATGGTAAAGATACTGGATTAATCTTTTGGAAGATCATCTTTTTTAAAATGGGGAGAATAGAAATGGATGGATTTCATCGGTTATGTTTAAAGATTTAAGCAAAACAAATCTACTAAACATATTTATGGAAACAAAATTAAAACAGGGAATAAAAAAAGTTATTTTATTGATTATCAAAAAGTTTGAAACATCTAAAAGTGACCGGATGAGCGGGTTCAGGAATTGAAAGTCACCCGGTCGCTGCAGTGAGGTTTTCTATTTTCCAACCTTAATTATCTTTAAAAGTTTAATCACTTAAGAATATCTCAATATAATTTACTGATTTTTAAACTCATTAAATTTTGTGTATCTTTGACTATCAAATTTAAACATCATGGAATTAAGAATCGAAATCGATTATAATCAAATACTTAAGTTGATCCATCAACTTCCAAAAAAGGAGATTGAAAAATTGTCGTTTACATTGCAGTCAGAAATATCATCGAAAAATATATCCGGCAATTTGCAGGAAATTATTTTGAACGCTCCAACCTGGAGTGATACTGATTTGAATGATTTTAATATGGCCAGGTTACACCTTAATAAATCAAGAATTCGATGATTTTGCTGGATTCCTCGGTCTTAATTGAGTTATTTCGTAAAAAGGAGAAAGAGAAGACACTGTTTTATACCTTGTCCAGGCAAGACAATGATCTTTGTATATCTTCCATTACCCATTATGAGGTTGGAGTAGGCAACAGAAAAGCTCACTCGGAATATTAGAATTTTTTATGTGAACAATTAAAAGTAATTCCTTTTGATAAAGCATGTTCCAGTACTTCAGTTGAGATCTATTTAAGTTTATTGAAGGAGAATAAAATTATCGACTTGGCTGATATATTCATTGGCTCTACTGCAATTACATTTAATATTCCACTCGCCACGCTTAATTTTAAGCACTTTAGCAGGATTAAGGGCTTGGAAATTTTAAGAGGGTAACAGATATCCACAGTAAAGCCCTGACTTGTTCCTGCAAAAACAAGTCAGGGCTTCACGCTTAAACCGGCGAAACGATTTCTTAAAACAGTTTTCCGATCTCTTTTTTAAGCTCATTCATCGCGATCAAGATAACCTGGTTCTCTTCATCGATATAATTTTCGATGATCTTTTTACTAAGCAACAGGGCAGGGGCGTCCCGATCGACCTCTTCTGCAGATTTATTAATGATGCTTATCAGGTTCTCTCTTGCCCCACGAATGGTCTCCCAAAGGATTGGAGAAACATAGATCTGCTGTGAGAGGTTGTGTTCAAATTCCTGACGAACAGAAGCCAGTAATTGATGGTGAAAATCGGAAGAGGTCAGATCATGCGGAGGAACCCTGATCAAGAGCGATTGCGGAGAAATTCGTTCCAGTAATAACGCCAGCCTTTCATATGCCTGCAACCTTATTGGCGTAACATTTTTAGTGTTATTCATCCGAAACTCAAACTCCCTGCGTTTTTGACCACTTTCAAGCATATCCCTGATCAGAAAATAAGCTGTTAAAAATACGATTAATGCGGGAAGTGTTATTTTTAAAATTTCCCAAACGGAACTTAGTTCATTTGTCATATAATTTATTGTATGTCAGTGATTTTATTTCGATCTGTTTCTTTTGTTTCTCTTTATTTCTATTCTTTCTGATGAGTCTTTATTTCTGTTTTATTTGTCTTTCCTGATAATGCCGATACCTGCGTATAAAGAAAGAAAATCAGAATGAAATAAATAATCGTAAGAATTCCCAGTATAGGATAACGTTTTGATTTATAAAGATAAAGGAGTAGAGAGGAGAGGGCAAGTACTCCTCCTGTAGCCGACTGCCATCCGGTAGACGTTATCAAACCTGAAATAATTTCTTGTCCTGTTGATTCACCCAAGGTGGATAAACCCCCGAAAAGATTAAAATATAGCGAGGTCAAACCTGCCAAAATCAGAGTTATCCATCCCAGAAGTGTCCACAAATTCCTTTTGTCCACATAGCCAATTGTAAGTAAAACAACCCCTGCAAATATTCCCCACTGCGGGAGTACTGTTGGTAAATAGAACTGTGTATTCATCGTTTTTTATCCCTTTTATTAAGATGCAAAATAAGGATTTTGTTGTTAACAATTTAATAAAATAGCGATAAACTTTTATATTCTTATTTTTGAGGATTAAATATAGGATAAATATGGAGAATGAATTAACACCAAACCCGCTTGCAAAGGGGTTGATTTTCGATATCGACGGAACAATTTGTGATACTATGCCCGTTCATTTTATCGCCTGGAGGGAGACTGCCGCAGAGCAAGGGATTGATTTCACCCCTGAACTATTTGTTGAAGTAACGGGTATTCCTGCATTTCAAACCAGTCAATACCTTAAGAATAAGTTTAATCTTGACTTTGATGAACTGGCATTTACGTTATTGAAAGAGAAGCGTTATGAGCAAAATATGCATAAAGCAAAACCGATCGAACCTGTAGTGAATATCATAAGGGAATATAAGGGAAAGATTCCAATGGCATGCGGAACCGGAGGTTCACAATATCTGGCCTGGAAGACCCTTGAAATTGCAGGTGTAAAGGATTGTTTCGAACATGTTGTTGCTGCCGAAGATGTTGTTAATCATAAACCTTTCCCTGATACTTTTTTAAAAGCTGCTGAACTTATCGGGGTCCAACCCTCAGATTGCGAAGTTTATGAGGATGGACAGCTTGGAATCGATGCAGCAGAACGTGCCGGTATGATGTGGGTTGACGTGACGAAATATTATGACGTAACCACTGGGAAGGAAATCGAATAATGGTTAATGCAATAGTGGATAATGCTATAATGGTTAATACTATAATGGTTAATGCTTAATCTGGATTTACAACTATTCACCATTCATCATTAACTGTTCATCTTTCACCATTAAAAAGTTAATTTTGCCCTTGGGAAATTCTTTAATTTATTATGGATTTTAAAATAGTTTCAGATTACCAGCCGACGGGGGATCAGCCTGAGGCGATCTTGCAGCTTGTTGATGGGGTCCAGACTGGTATTCCATATCAGACATTACTTGGAGTTACGGGTTCAGGAAAGACTTTCACGATGGCTAATGTTATCGAAAGGGTACAGAAACCGACGCTGATTTTAAGTCATAACAAGACCCTGGCGGCTCAGCTGTACGGTGAGATGAAACAGTTTTTTCCCGAAAATGCTGTCGAATACTTTGTTTCCTATTATGATTATTATCAGCCGGAAGCTTATTTGCCGGTCACAGATACCTTTATAGAGAAAGATTTATCGATCAACAAGGAAATTGAGAAACTTCGGCTAAGCACCACCTCGGCGTTGCTCTCGGGAAGAAGGGATGTTGTTGTGGTCTCATCCGTTTCTTGTTTATATGGAATTGGAAATCCGCAGGATTTTCATGCCAATGTGTTATCCGTTAAAGTTGGCGAGATTTTTAGTCGGAATGTTTTTCTTCACAAACTGGTTGATGCAATGTATTCGCGTACAGAGCTCCTTTTTCAGCGCGGTAATTTCAGGGTAAAGGGAGATACTGTAGATATCTTTCCTGCATATGCCGATGATGCGATCCGGATTGTATTCTACGGGGACGAAATAGAGGAGATTGCCCTGTTTAATGCAGAGAATGGCTATGCTATAAAGAGCATGGATAATTGTGTGATTTATCCGGCTACTATATTTGTCACTACAAAGGATAGTATTCAATTGGCAATTAAGAAGATACAAAATGACTTGGTGGAGCATGTTGATTTCTTCAAGAGGTCAGGTAAACATGTGGAGGCAAAAAGGATTGAAGATCGGGTAACCTATGATCTTGAGATGATCCGGGAACTGGGATATTGCCCGGGCATTGAAAACTATTCCCGTTATTTTGATAATCGTGCACCCGGATCACGACCATTCTGTCTGCTTGATTATTTTCCGGAGGATTACCTGATGGTGATTGATGAGAGTCATGTTACTATGCCTCAGATTCATGCGATGTATGGAGGAGACAGATCACGGAAGGTTACCCTAGTCGATTATGGCTTCCGCTTACCCGCTGCAATTGACAACCGGCCGTTAAAATTTGAGGAGTTTGAAGATATTGCCAAACAAATCGTCTTTGTGAGTGCGACCCCTGCCGATTATGAACTGCAAAAAAGTGAGGGGGTTGTCGTAGAGCAAATCATTCGCCCAACGGGTCTTCTGGATCCACAGATTGAGATCAGGCCCAGGATTAATCAGATTGATGATCTGATGGAGGAGATTCATATCCGGTCTGAAAAGAATGAAAGGGTGCTGGTAACAACCCTTACAAAGCGAATGGCAGAGGAGTTACAGAAGTATTTTGACCGGATGAATATTCGTTGCCGATATATCCATTCCGATGTGGATACGATGGAGCGTGTTGAGATCATGGAACAGTTGCGTAAGGGAGTTTTTGATGTGCTGATCGGGATTAACCTTTTACGCGAGGGGCTCGACTTGCCGGAGGTGTCGCTTGTGGCTATACTCGATGCAGACAAGGAGGGATTCCTGCGCTCAGAACGCTCTTTAACGCAAACTGCAGGACGTGCTGCAAGGAATTTAAATGGCCGGGTAATCATGTATGCCGATAAGATAACCGATTCGATGCAGCGAACCATTGATTCTGCCAATTACCGGAGGATAAAGCAACATGATTACAATATTGCCAATGGTATTTCTCCAACGCAGATTATTAAACCAACCCGTGAGATCATCGGTTTGGAATACCGTCCTGATAAATCGGCAATGGGCAGGGCATACATTCCACCAGAACGGAGTGATGTGGCAGCTGATCCGGTGGTGAAATATATGACCACCGATGCATTGGAAAAAACGATTCAAATGACCCAGAAAGAGATGGCCAGGGCCGCTAAAGAGCTTGATTTTATAGAGGCCGCCCGACTTCGGGATGAGATGTACCGGCTCAAGGAATTATTAAAACAACGACAGGATGGATAATCGGATTGGGAAAGTTGCAACTGCTATGATGCAAAAAAATTCAGGTGATCTTAAACGGATAGAACATTCGCTTAAAGTATACGGCTATGCCAGAAACCTTGGACTGTCTGAGAGGTTAAATGATGAATTACAGGAAATATTGGAATTAACAGGTTTGCTTCATGATATTGGCATTCATGTAGCAGAGATGAAATATGGGAAATGCACCAGCAAGGATCAGGAAATCGAAGGTCCATCCATTGCTTTAGAAATATTATCTGCTTTGGATTTCAGTAAAACTGTAATTGATCGTGTCTGCTTTATTATCAGTAAGCATCATACTTTTACTGCTGTCGACGGTGTTGATTTTCAATTGCTGGTCGAGGCAGATTTCCTGGTAAATTCATCGGAGGATCGGATGTCAGATCATCAGATTACCCATTTTGCGCACAATATTTTCAGGACAGAATCAGGGATGGGATATTTAAGGATGCTCTATCCCCATATTGGTTTATAGATACCCGCATATCCGAATGAATACGGATTAAAATGGGTAGAGACGCACAGCATATAAATGGGTAGAGACGCACCGCGTAAAAATGGGTAGAGACGCACCGCGTAAAAATGGGTAGAGACGCACCGCGGTACGTCTCTACGAAAAAAAAACAAATATTTTAAATAAATTTTATCCCAAATATGTTTTTAGCAGTTTACTTCTTGAGGTATGTCGTAAACGTCTGATTGCCTTTTCTTTAATCTGTCTTACGCGTTCGCGGGTTAATCCAAAACGTTCGCCGATCTCTTCGAGGGTCATCTCCTGGCAGGCAATTCCGAAAAACATCCGGATAATATCTGCCTCGCGTTCGGTTAATGTTGTTAACGAACGATCGATCTCGCGGGAAAGCGATTCATCAATTAAAACACGGTCAGCACTTGGCGAGTCGTTATTGATTAATACATCCAGTAAACTATTGTCTTCACCATCTACGAACGGGGCATCCACAGATACATGTCTTCCGGAAACCCGTAAGGTATCGGCTACTTTATCAGCAGGTAATTCAAGTTGTTCTGCAAGTTCTTCAGGAGAGGGCCTTCTTTCGTGTTCCTGTTCGAATTTAGAGTAAGCCTTATTGATTTTATTCAATGAACCTACCTGATTCAGTGGAAGACGGACAATTCGGGATTGTTCAGCCAAAGCCTGAAGAATAGATTGGCGAATCCACCAAACAGCGTAAGAGATGAATTTAAAACCACGGGTTTCATCAAATTTTTCGGCAGCTTTAATGAGGCCAAGATTACCTTCGTTAATTAAGTCGGGTAGGCTAAGGCCTTGATTCTGATATTGTTTTGCAACAGAAACCACGAACCTGAGGTTCGCCCTTGTTAATTTCTCAAGTGCTGCCTGATCCCCTTTTTTGATACGTTGGGCTAATTCAACTTCTTCTTCAACTGTAATTAGCTCTTCTTTACCGATTTCCTGAAGGTATTTATCAAGCGAGGCACTCTCGCGATTGGTAATGGATTTTGTAATCTTTAATTGTCTCATGCTCTCCGATTAAAAGTTTGCAAAGTTACAAACATTTGTGGTTTTGTACAATACCCTGATGGGGGTATTTCTTTATGTTGCTGAAAATTATTCTTCCAGCTTAAAAACGTAGTATGCCCATTCGCCTCCAGGGTAAACACCTTCAACTAAAACTGGCTTTTTATTGTTGGACTGCGAAAGTACTCTTTTTATGTCTTCAACACTTGAAATACCCATTTTGTTTATATCAGTGATGATAAATCCTATTTTTACACCCGCATCCTTTAATTTTCCCTTGGAAAGATTCACCACCTGGATCCCTTCACCTATTTTCAGCCGTTCCTTATCTTTATCTGAAATGGCTTCAAATTCGGCTCCCAGTACACCAAAGGATTCTTTGACGATTGAAGTGTCCCCTTTTGTATTGCGAAGAACCACATTAAATTGTTTGAGAGAGCCATCTCTTTTGGCACTGATTACAACCTTATCGCCAGGCCGGTATTTCGCAATTTGCTCCTGCAATTCGGCAACGGTGTTAACGGGGTTTCCATTTACGTTGATAATCACATCACCTGCCTTCAATCCGGCCTGCCGTGCAGCACCTTCTTCCGTGGTTTTTCCGATATAAACTCCTTCAATTTTTCCTAAGTGTTCTTCCTTAGCTAAAGCATCGTCAATGTTTTTTATTTCGACTCCAAGCAGCGCTCTTTGAACTTCGCCGAACTGTTTAAGGTCTTCGACCACTTTACGGGCAATGGATGCCGGAACGGCAAAGGAGTAGCCCGAATATGATCCTGTTTTAGAGGCAATTGCAGCGTTTATTCCAACAAGATCTCCACTTGCGTTGACCAATGCTCCACCACTGTTTCCCGGGTTTACTGCTGCATCTGTTTGTATAAATGACTCGAGTGGTAATTGTCCGCTAATGATTCCAATACTTCGGGATTTAGCACTTACAATTCCGGCTGTTACCGTTGAAGTAAGATTAAACGGGTTTCCCACTGCAAGGACCCATTCGCCCAGTTTTAGGGTTTCTGAATTCCCCCAGACAAGGAACGGAAGATCATTGGCATCAATTTTCACCAGTGCAATATCGGTATTTGGATCGCGCCCAATCACTTTAGCTGTAAATTTCCGGTTATCATTCAACGTCACTTCAATATGATCTGCTTCGTCGATCACATGATTATTGGTGACGATATAACCTTCCCGACTTATTATTACCCCTGAGCCGGATCCAACATTGAATTCCGGTTCCTGATTGTAACCCCGCGGCTGGTTATATCCCCTTGGACCAAAGAAAAAATCGAAAAGAGGATTCTCGTTTCCCCCATAACCTTGAGCTTTTACTTTCGTTGTAATATGAACTACTGCATGAACGCTCTTTTCAGCAGCCTGTGTTAAATCAGGAAGTTGTGCCTGAGGACTTTGAGGTGCATTGTAATTGGTTAATTGAACGGGTGAATTACCTTGAAGTACTTCATGTGTTTCAGGCTTGATTTTTGAATAAATAAAAATGGCAATAAGGGCTCCGGCAAAAGCAATTGCCAGTGTTTTCGCAATTTTTTTGATGCTGTCCATAATTGGTTTTTTAAATTTTTAAGACTTTAAACGTATTTTAAGTAATCGGAATAACTATTTATAATTGGATATTCCGACTACTTAGTTTTACAATTTGCATGCCAATTTGCTTTAAAACTAACCATTAGATGGAATATAACACGTAAAAATCTGGTCCGATTAACATTCTTTAACTTAGCTTACTGTTTGTTGTCTAGTCAATCATTGATTGAGATGCAGGGAGGGTCAAAGTGACAGTTTGAGGTGAAAAAAAAGCAGATGAGGTGACTACTTTTGACACCTCATCTGAATTTTTGAAATTTGGGATTTATGAATTTATTCTGTAAAACTAGCCTTCAGATTTAGAACGTTGAATTCCCTTGATTAAGCGGCCCGACTCACCTATCCAAAGGACCAGGGAGGTGCTGCCAATAATTTTCAACCAATCGCTTAATGGCAATGGAACCGTACGGAACACATCACCGCCAAACTGTACGATAAATATTTGACCAACAAGAATAACTGTTGCTACGATTACGAAACCAATACTCTCATTAATTTTGTTAAATGCCGATTTTCCTGTGGCAAAAGCCTTGGCATTAAACATATTCCAGAACTGAAGCAGGACAAAGACTGTAAAAAACCGGGATAAATTAATCGGGCTAATCTCACCGTTCTCCTCCTTGAAGTAGAATAGAAGTCCCATCAGAAGCACAACGAAGGCTGTGCCTACGAACAAGATTACTGCTCTCATTTGAGGGGTGATAATAAAATCGGTCGCTTTTCTGGGTTTGTTTTTCATCACCTTTTCGTTAGGAGGAAGTGAGGCAAGCGCTCCGGCAGCAAAGGTATCCATGATCAGGTTTACCCAAAGCATCTGGGTCACGGTCAGCGGTAATTCACTTCCAATAATGGAGCCAAACAGGACTATGATCAATGCAGCCAGGTTGATTGTTAACTGGAAAATGAGAAATCGTTGGATATTCTGATAAAGCGATCGACCCCACATCACTGCTGTTGCAATACTGTTGAATGAATCATCAAGCAAGGTTATATCACTGGCCTCTTTGGCAACCGAGGTTCCCGATCCCATAGATAAGCCAACATGTGCAAAATTCAGGGCCGGTGCGTCATTGGTTCCGTCTCCGGTAACAGCCACAACTGATCCTCTCTTTTGAAGTAGCTGAACCAATCGTTGTTTATCGGTAGGTCTTGCTCTGCACATTATTTTAAGATGCTGAACACGGCTTACAGCCTCTTCGTCACTTAATGCCTCGAATTCCGGTCCGGTAATGATATTATGAACCGCATCGCTGTTATTCCATATCCCGATTTGACGACCTATCTCCCGTGCTGTTCCCGGAGTATCACCGGTTACTATTTTTATATCGATGCCGGCGCTCAGACATTTTCTGACTGCTTCAGGGACATCTTCACGTACCGGATCCGAAATAGCCACAACACCCAAATAGGTAAGGTTTGAATTGGCCAGTTTTCCATTTATGAACCGTTCATTTTCATCTTCAAGGATTTCATAGGCAAACCCTAAAGTCCTCATTGCCTGATTTTGGTACTGATGTAAAAGCTCCATGATTAAAGGTTCAGCTGAAAGAACCGATTTCCGTTCCTCTTCATAAAGTACATCACTACAGTTTGAGAGGACAATCTCGGGGGCTCCTTTGACATAAAGAACTTTCTTATTGAGAAGCGGAGAGAAAATAATGGTGGCCATGTATTTTCGCTCTGTTGAAAAGGTTAACTGCTCCAGAACATCTGCCTGTTCGCGCAGTTCAAGGTAATTGACATTGTTTGAATGAAGCCATAAAAGCAAAGCGGCTTCGGTGGGATTTCCTAATGTTTTAACAATGGTACTATCTGAATAATCGAGGTATGCTGTTGAATTTACAGATATTCCCTCCTTGATCAGGTTGCTTAATTCATCGTTTGCCAGTTGCTGGTCTTTTAAGGCGAAGAAATTGGTATTGGCGACCTGCATCCGGTTTTGGGTCAGTGTTCCTGTTTTGTCGGTACAGATTACTGTTGTGGCCCCGATCGTTTCGCAGGCATGCATTTTACGTACCAGATTATTAGCCTGTAGCATTTTACGCATACTTAATGCCAGACTTAATGTGACGCTCATCGGTAATCCCTCGGGGACTGCCACCACAATTAGTGTAACAGCGACCATGAAATATTGAAGAATTCTACCCGCTACATCGATACTAACCCATGAATGCGAGTCTAACGGATTTATTGAGAACAAATAGCCAATTGCACCTAGCAGGATAAATGTTATAATTCCGAAACCAAGCCATTTAAACCAGCCTCCTTCTTCGACACTCTTTGGTAGCTCTTTTTCTATTCCAAGGAGTTCGTATCCATCATAAATTATTGGTAGCCATACTTTTACTAAGATTACCATTGCGGCCAGCATGACAATCCCAACCGATCCGAGCTGCACCAGGGTTGGGGAATCGGTATGGGCGCTGAAAAATAGATCCTTTACAAATAAGGCAATGAAAGTCAGAATGGCCAGGGCGAACCCCATCACACCAATAAATTTTGCCAGGCCATCAAGTTGCCGGTTCAGAGGGGTCACTTCGCCCGACATTTCGGTAGCCTTTTGAGCTACTTTCCCATACTCGGTGGCATCTCCCACGTTTTTAACTTCCATGATTGCATGACCATCCATAACCTTGGTTCCTCGCATGGCCCAGTTTGATGGGTAAGTTGCCTCGGTGTCAAATTCCGCAGGATCGGTGGTTTTGTCGATAATGGGCTCACCAGTGAGGCACGATTCATCGATCTGTAGTGAAATGGCCTCGTATAGTTGGCAGTCGGCAGGGACCTCTTCACCGGTGCCCAGTACAACAATATCTCCAACTACAATATCTTTTTTGGGAATTTCGCAGATGTTACCATTCCGAATCACTTTTATCAACGTGTCGTCATTCACTTGATTTAATACATCAAATTTTTTATTGGCATCCATTTCAAACCAAAATGAGACAACGGTAGCTAAAATAATGGCGCAAAATATTCCGATTGTTTCAGCAAACTGATTATGCACAAAGGCAATCCCAAGTGAGAGAAAGGCGGCAATCAACAGAATCCGGATAATTGGATCCTCAAATTTTTCGAGAAAAAGTTTCCACAGCGGATCTCTTTCAGGAGGAGTTAGAATATTTGAACCAAACTTCGTGCGACTTTCAAGAACTTGTTCAGACAAGAGTCCCGAGTAGTGTTTTTTTTGTTCCATTTGTTTTATTTGTAAATTGCTTAATCTAATAGTTTAAAGCTTATTCGGTGATCAAATTTTCAATATACATTAAATTGGCTGAATATTCTGAAAATTTATTGTATTCATTTCCCAGCGCATTGTAGTATAATTTATTGATAAACGGTTGATTCTGTTTTTGAATAAACAGTTTGCAGGCCTCATGATTACTGTTCAGGATATATTTGACTATACGGGTATTGAAAACAAAATCATTCTGCTCGATAATGGCTTGCAAATGTTTAAGATCCTTAACAAAGAAATGATTCAGATAGTTTTCAGTTTTTGGACTTATATCAGGATCGGTGAGCTCGGCAAAATAGAGCATATAGCAATGATTTTGTATGTCAAAATCGTCCAGCATTTTAACGATAATTCGTTCGTGTGTTCCCGTAATTTTTATATCGTCGATAAAGATTAGAATTTTGTTTTTGATCAGTGTCTCATCAATATGGAATTTATCCCCTTTGATCATATTATATCGCTCTTCAGCACTCATTTCACCATAGTCCTCCCGATAGGTGACATTTCGGTGGATTTTTCCTGTTTCAACCGGAGAGTAACCATTTTTGTAAAGAAACTGATTGAGCTTATCGATAAAAAAAATAGTCAGATAATAGGATGCTGTAGGAATGTGGGAATAAGCACTGGGCAGCACAACGATTGGATTTCCTTTGTAAGTGAATTTAAACAGCTGATTGATAAATCGATCGGCAAGTGTGTATCCAAATTCACGGGCTATGGCCGTCGATCCGAATTTGAATTTGGAGTATTTTTCAGCCGGAAAATCAAAATTCTTCGGATCTGAAACCTGGAAGGCACTGAACGTATCCACCGTTCTTTTATAAGTGTCTTTTAAGATCATTTATTGTATATTGTTGATTGGTTATATGTAATGCATTAAATCCAAAGTTAGTGGCGCCCAGGTAATCGGCATTGTAATTATCGCCGATATGTATGATTTCTGTTTTTTCATACTTTGACTGGTAGTGAACCTTTTCGAAAAACAGAGGCGATGGTTTTGATGTTCCGATCTGATCAGAGAATACGCAGAAATTAAAATACTCGAGGATCTTCAGATTCTCCAGAGTTTCCAATATGGTCATTCCTTCAATAAAACCGGTATTACTGCTAAGGCTAAGGCTATAGCCCTGATTGCTTAGTGATTGAAGCATCGTAACGATTGATCCGTTTAAAAAGAGAGGTTGCAGGTTCATAAACAAATTGTAGACGGTTGATTTGATTTTATCAATCATGTCGTCAGTAATCTGTTGCGCTTTTAAGCCAAGTTTAACCAAAATTCGCCGATACATCTGATTTGCAGGTACTTTTATTCCTCTCATTTCATTGAGTCTGTCACAAGTCTTGTCTGTCTGTTGGATAATATGCATGATCTCACTTACCGTATAATTCAAAGGATTGTATTCCCGGCTTAAAAACAGGGCACGCCTCTGCTTAAATTCGGGATGTGATTTTATCAATGTTAACCAAAGGTCGAATGAGATATGCTTAATCAAGTGGCTTCATTATTTAAAAAATCAATAAATTAAAAGACGAATATTCCTATTAACCCTGGACCAGCTGAACGATAATAAGTCTGCCTCCCTCCTCCTTCGAAAGGAGGATCTGTTTCCCTTCGGTAAGCTCAACCGCTTTATTGACTGGTATTTTTACCCCTTCACTTTTATCCTCCAGATCGTTGAGCCGCTGGTTAATCAATAACCACTTGTTATTATGAAAGGCAAAATAGCCAACCGGTTTTTTTTGTTCTTCGGTAAGCCGTTCATTGGGGGAGATATTTCTGTTTACATGCCATTGGTAGAGATATTGATTATTATAAACCATGAGCCGGTAATTGTCGGGGGTAAAGGTGCCAGCCTTTCTTGAAGAGTAAAGATTGAGAACCGGCAGCTGTCCTGTGTATGCGGTTCCACAAAATGGACATTTGGGCTGTTTGGTATTGTCGAAGATAAACCATTTATGCCAGCAAGCCTGATTTTGACAAGGTTGCATCAGATCTACCGTTTTTAACAGAGCATCCTCCCATTCGTTCGCAGTCGGTCGCAAGGATGGATTGTGAAGTCCATCGATAAACGCCTTGTCAAAAAGCGTTTTAAGGTATGGTCCACAGACTGTATAGGGTGTTTTTGTTGGATCACCCTGGGGGAGCTGGCTGGGGTTGAGTTGGTTTATTTTCACCCGGTTGGTGATATCAGAGGGATGTTCGATATATAACGATTTGGATCCCATTGATAATTCTTCATCTCGTGTGCAATCGAGGTCATTAACCTTTCCACCCCGCAGGGGATGACGGTATAGCAGGTACATATAAATCATCACGGCAAGTGCGTGACGATCAGTGGCAATGCTGGGAACTTTGCGGCCTGGATCGGTAATTTTAAGATGTTTTGTTTCAATAACCTCAGGGGCGATAAAGTCGGGAGTGCCCAGCACGTCGGGGGGATATTTTCCGGGAACAACCAGTCCGTCAATATCAATAATGGCTGCCCTTCCTGATACAGGATCTATCAGGACATTTTTATACGAAAGATCTGAATGGGCCAGCCCTGCGGCGTGTAACCGTTTTACAGCCCGGCTTATCCGGATGCAAATCTGGAAATATTTAAACCAATCCCCTTTTTCCTCCGGAGCCAGAAATTTATTTTGATTTTTGGCTGATGCAAACCATTTTCCCTCTTTTTCTTTCCCTTTGATCCCCAGAAAATCATTATTTATTGATCCCTTTGAGAAGAAGAAATGTTTTTGATAGGTAGGACAAACAATTCCCAGTTTCCCATTATATTCCACTATTTTTGTTGGCCAGCAATAGAGATCCTGCCAGTAATCTCCCCCTTGCTGGTTAAAAATCCGGTCCCGGTAGACACCGGTGATATTCTGAAGCCTGTCCTTGGCGTTAAAATCCTGTTTGTCACGAAAAAAAGCTACAACATAGCTCTTGTCCGGACTGAAATAGACATCTTTCATTCCCCCTGAACCAATCATCTCGTCGATAAATTCAACGGGGGTTCCATCGGTAGCGGTAGTTTTTACTGTTTTAGCCATGTCAGAAAAGGATTGCGATTGTTCGGTCGTCGTGGTTTCCCGGAGACCAGAAATCGAGCCACTTTAAAAGTTGGTCTGCTGATTTTTCGTTGTTGTCGGTAAAATCAACTTCTGAAGAAAGATCGTTCCATAATTCGTCCCATTTTTCAATTTTTAAAAGGTTGGCATCGGTTTCGAATTTTGGATCAGTAATTCCATCTGACATCAAAATCAGAGCGGTGAAATCCTCTACGATATCAAATCTTAGACGACGATATAATTCTTCGGGTTGTGTGATCTCAGGCATGGTGAGAAATCGGGTTTGCCCTGCAAACTCTCCACCATCTGTTTCACCAAGGACTCTGAGAAATCGTCTGTTTTTATCGTAAATCCCTATTCCTCCATCCCCGACCCAAAATGCAGCTACAAACCAGCCGAATTTGAATTTTTTACAAATAGAAATAATCAGGGTTGTTGAAAAGTCTTTCGTTTGTTTGCCCGATATTGTTGCCTCCTCCTCAATATTTTTATAGGCCTTAAAAACTGCTGCCCCTATAATGCCGTAGAGGGAATCTCCCATCTTCTTGCGGTTTGCATCAGACATCTCATTGTTCAGCTCCTTAATCAAACGTTCAAAATCTTTGTGCTCATTTTCCAGGCGCGTTTTGCAAACGTTTAAGACCGTCTGACATGCAATTTGTGATCCTTTACGGGAGGCTTTACATGATCCGGCACCATCAGCTACCGCCATAATATACCAGTTGGTGTTCTTATTGTAATCCATTACAAAATCATCATCCCTGAAAATTCCTTCATGCGCATGCGATCTCCCACGCTGACTGGCGGCAACAATATCTTTATGCCCGGTTTTTAGAATTAGGCCGGTCGATTCAACTTTGAGGAACTGTTTTGCACTGTCGGGCTTCCAGTATTGGTCATTGGGATCGGAAGGTTTATTAAGCCATAAAGAGCGGGGATCAGGATTTATGGTAAGGGTAAGTTTCCGCTCAAAAATCGGTTTACCTTTACTCCATCCGTTTCTCTGAAGAAAAAGTTGTATTGTTTGCTCCCCTGGAACGGTTGGAACTCCAGTGATTGAATTAGTTACCGTATCAAAGGAGAGACCTAACGGCTCCAGACCTTCAATCCAGAAATCTTCAATATCGGCTATTCCTATTTTTTCGGGACTGAATATGAAATTATAGGGTTGTCCAACTTTTCCGTTTGGCAGGGTGATGAATTTATTTTTTATAATCAGTGCAATCTCTTCATTTTTGGCAATATCCTTTAAATCTGCTTTCGGCACTTCAATCTGAGGTTCATCCTGCTGCTGAGATGACTGGACATGATTCTCAGCAGGATCAACAGTTCCTCCCTGATCACTTTTCATAAGATTCTCCGGGGTCTCAGAATTACCCGATTTTATACTTTCAGCCAAAATAAAATCGTCCCACAACAATAAAATGTGACTTTTCAATTCCTCCATTTTTGAAGTCAGAAATAATTTTACCTGAACTTCGTCTGCAGATGGAACCTCTATGTTTGATAAGTAATTTGTAATATCCATCAGACAAATTTTAAAATTGTCAACAATATGATAATGAGAAGAATCTGGGACATGTCCACGGAGATGCCCGTACCTACCTGAGCGGGAGGGGCAAACGGTTTAAAAATAGCCAGAATGGGTTTGAAGATTGCATCAAAAAAGTTAAATACTTTCAGGTATGGGCCGGAAAGGCGGTCCTTATAGGGGGTAAGTTTGGAATATAAAAATAATCCCACGATTAAAACATTTACGAACAGGTAAATTAAGAGTTTCATGATGTGTGATATGTGTATTAATTTAATGGGTTTATAATTGGTTTAAATCTGAAGCAACCTTTTTCATATGGGTGCACGGAGATTTACCGAATTGATGTAGACGATGCCCGGACCGGTGATTTCCACAAGCGAAAAACCTTCTCCCGAGAAGATGTTTGAGGCAGACATCGAAGATTGTATGCGTCCTTCGAGGTTTAAACTTGTACATATCAGACTCCCGTCATCAACTTGTATTGTTTGTCCGTACTGTAAATCAATCCTGGTTGGTGAGCCTATAGAGTCAAGAAATACGGTACCTTTTCCGGTGATTTTTTGCAGGACTAAGCCCAGGCCGCTAAAAAGTGAACCTAACGAGATTTTCATATCGACCTCGACCTGCTGACTTGAGGCTACATAATACCCTTTTTTACAAAGAATGCCACCCTCCATTTCTGCCAGATTGACAGAGACCATGCCCCCTTTGCCTGCAACCACCATTTTTTTGGGAGCATTGCTGGTATTTTTATAGACTACCAGGATAACACTTTCACCCGAAACACCCCTTTTGAGCATTCCCCAGACGCCGTTCTGAAGAATTCTCATCTCCCGTTCAATCCCCTTTTCAAGGTAAATCAGTGATCCTCTCTCAGCAAAAAACTGCTCCTGAGGGGAGAGCACCACTTCAAGACATTTCAGATCGTATCCTATAAACTTGCAATTCATCGTTAATTTGTTGGTTCATTTTTTTATCGCTTAATTCTTCCCGGTTCAATTTCCTCAAATTACAGTGTGTATTTCAGGAGGTGGCGGGGGGAGTTGCATTTCAGCCGCTGAACCGATACTTCGGTTTCCCATACTAACTGAGGCTGAAACCCATTTGAAAAACTGCCTGAAGGTGGCGCTGTCTGTAGTGTCCAGACTAACCACATTGTTGGTAAGCTCCTTTAATTTGGCAGTGTCGGCTTTTGCCCCTGCGGCACAAGCGATAATACTCCCGAAATGTCGCTTTTTAATTTCCGGAATCATCTGCATGTACAATTGGTTGTCTGATGGTTTCCCATTAGTCATGATAAACAGCAATGGCATCCAGTCCCCTTTACGTTCAGTGGTGGTTTGTTGAATGTCAAGGTCATATCTTTGGCAAATAAATTTAAGCGCCTCACCCAGATGTGTTCCGCCCGATTCGGGAAGTGTAATCTCTGGCAATTGCATACTCTCCAATTCGGTAAGGGGGAGTATCTGTTCTGTCACGCGGTTAAAGGTAATCAGACTGATATGGACCGACTCCAGGGCAAAAGGATCCTGGCGCAGACTGGCCACCATCGACTCGAGGCCAACTTTAATTGACTCAATTGGTTCGCCATGCATTGCACCGGAAGTCTGGATCAAAATATATACTGGTAATCTCCTCATTGGATCTTGTTTTCTAATCTGTTTGTATGATTTTATTCAAAGGTAAACGCTTTTTTATTTCTGCTGGCGACATCAACTTAATTTGAATTTTCATAATCAAAAAAAAAATCATTCAATAACCGTGCCTTTTATCTGTAGCAATAAGTTAAACCAAGGTTTATTTCGCAGAAAATTGTAACAGCCAAAAAACAAAAGTTTGGTTAATTTAATGATTAAAAATAGGTGGTAACTAAAAACGAGCAACACTGTCTGGTGTCACTCGTTTTTCATGATTATTTTGTTTGGAAAATTGAATATATCGGGTCAATCAGCTTTTCCTAACTGGTCCAGTTGGTCGCCCAAATCTTGATTTATTTAGACCACAATATTTACTTCCGGTGGTGGTGGTGGCAGTTCACTAAGGCCTGTTACCTCTTTGCCACTTGCCTCAATTTTTTGACTTCCTGAGCTTACCGAAGCGGAGACCCATTTAAAGAAAGCTTTTATTGTTGCCGAATCAGCAGTATCAAGTTGAACGACAACATCGGTGATCTGTTTTAAAACCGAAGTATTGGCTCCAGCTCCTGCGGCACAGGCTACAACCATTCCAAATTTACGGCTTTTGAATTCGGCTAACCCTTTTTGCCAGTTATCTGTCGGTTCACCATCTGTCATCAGGAATACCAGTGGTTTCCAGTCTCCTTTTTGCTCGAGTGTTGTTTTGGCAACTTCGGTGTCAGATTTGGAGGCTAATATTGATAGGGCTTCACCAAGTGAGGTTGTTCCATTTGCTTGTATTTCAGGCATTTGGAACATAGACAGTTCGGTAAGAGGAACCAGTTGCCGTGCGGAGCTATCAAAAGTGATTACACTCAGGAAGGCAGTCTCGAGTGCATAGGGATCCTGACGCAAAGTTGAGACTAAAACCTGAACACCATTTTTAACGGCTTCTATCGGTTCACCAGTCATGGAACCGGAAGTGTCGAGTACCAAATATACGGGTAGCCTTCTCATGTTATAAATAGTTTTTAACCACGCTGTTTAAGGTTCCTTTGAGGTCCTTGTCTGCTGTGGGTTCTCCAATGGCATTGAATTTCCAGTCGCCGTTTTTTTTATAAAATACTCCCATTACCATGGAGACATGGCCGGCGAAGTTAGGACCATTTGCGATATCATAAGTTGCAAAAACCTCGTTGACACGTGAGGCGGTACCTTCATAAATCCGTATAGAGGCAAATGGGATTATCTTAAAATCCTGTCCGCGGAAACTATTTAAAACAAAAGCTATTTTGGTTGTCGCAGGATCAAGTCTGTCCAGGTCGACTGAAATCACTTCATTGTCGAGACCGTCATCACCACCCGTATCACCAACGACGTCGTCTCCACTATGACGAACGGATCCGTTTTTTGATTTAAGATTTCCGAAATAAACAGCTTCCAGCAAATTATTTTTATCATCGAATGTGGCACAGCTGGCATCTAAATCGACTGGTTCCATTTTTTTTGCGCCAAAAAATCCTTTTTTTTCTATTGCTCCCCAGTTTACTCCGACACAAATACTGACCAGTTTGCTGCCATTGCTCTTCTCCAGGTTAATACGCTGACCTTTTTCAAGTTTAATTGCCATTTTCTTGTATTTTTTAATTGTATTTATTCAAATAATCTTCAAGACCTCCTTTGAGACCAACCCCGACAGCTTCAAATTTCCATTCACCGCCCCGTTTGTAGAGCCGTCCGAATTCCACCGCCGTTTCGATCGAGAAATCTTCATCCAAATCGTATTTGAGCATCTCCTCATTATTATCCTGATTGTAAATTCGGACAAATGCGTTGCGTACCTGCCCAAAATTCTGTTTTCTTACCGCTGCCTCGTCGATAGTAACGACAATGCATATTTCAGTTGCAAGGGGGTTTATTTTTGAAAGATCAATTTGGATACTTTCATCATCCCCATCGCCTGAACCGTCCCGGTTATCACCTGTGTGCTCAACCGAAGTGTCCGGAGACTTCAGGTTATTATAAAAAACGAAATACTCGTCGGCGAGTAATTTTTTATTTTCGCCAAGGATGAATACCGAGGCATCAAGATCGAATTTCTCGCCCACTGCACCATTGGCATCCCAACCTAATCCAACAGTGAATTTGGGTAATGATACATTTACCCGTTGTCCCTTTTCTAAACTAATAGCCATAATGTATTTGAATTAAAACATGTGTAAAAATACAAATAATATTGGATATTTACAATCTTCATGACTGTAAGGGTAGGAAGATATTTTCTGGTTTTATTAATGTCAGACAGAAAATGATTATGTTTAATTAGTTAATCAATAGTTGTTTACGGCAATAGTAATTGCTTGACCAGTGATTCAGATCATTGAATATTCTTTAATTTTCCCGAGATCTCACAGGTTTTTTTTCCAGATACACCATCCAAATGATTTCCCAGTTTGGATGGTGCCAAGTCCCTTCTCTGCCCGGCCTCCAAATAATTAAAATTGCCATTTGACCGCTTTCAGAACTTTGCACATCACACCGATAGTGCTTTCCATCTTTATACTGCTTAACACCCCTTTAAGGGTAGTTACCTTTTTCTTCGAATCCGCTTTGTGAACAGAATCTTAATCACGTTATAGAAGAAGGGGAGGAGGGTAACAATTATTAATCCCAGAAAAATAAGGAGGTAGTTTTCCTTCACCCACGCATTTTCACCAATAAAATAACCTGCAAGTGTGAAGAATGGAACCCAAAGTAAGGAACCGATAATAGTAAAAATAAGGAATACCGAATATTTGAATCCTGAAAGCCCGGCAAAGAATGGAATATAGGTTCTAATTACAGGAAAGAAACGCCCAATAACTATAGATTTTGCGCCATATTGATCGTAGAATTGACGTGTTCGCCTGATATAGGGAATTAAATATTTTCGAATAAAGCGATTTCGACTCTTTTCGAGACGATGACCAAAAAATGTGCCGACAAAGTAATTGGTGAGGTTTCCCAAAATTGCAGCAAGAATAAGAATTGGAACCAGCCAGACGATATTTAAGGCTGTGGATGCAGATATTACTCCGGCAGAAAACAGCAATCCATCGCCAGGTAAAAAAGGAAAAATAAGCAACCCCGTCTCACTGAATATAATAAGAAAAAGAATTACATATGCTTCAGTCAGATTGGCTGCAACAATACGCATAAGTACTTCATCGGTATGTAATACTAATTCTAATAATTCATTCATTCAAACAAAGTATTTCGATAGTCTGTAAATCGTATTAAAGAACGATGAGTTTCATCGGCTTGTGCAAACATACACCAAAATTGGGAAATGCACCATTGAATGGGCTAAATCAGTAAATAATTTAATCTGTATTTGCAAGTATTTAAAACAGAATCTCATATGGCTATTGACATTTTAAAAGTTATTTGCACATATTAATGACATGGACTATTTTCAGGATTTCGGGGTGCTGGTTCCTGAAGTAATTTATCGGCCATCGCATCTCCAAGCTCAATACACATTCTCATTTTGTCGGGTTTAAGGGCCCCCTTTTCCTCAATCGGATCATAAACCATTTCCCATTTAATCATCTCGGCGAATTTTTTGAGATTGTTAACACCACCGCCATTCCATAGGAAGTTTCCGAAAATTCCCAGATAATGTTCTTTGGGAGCCATGTGTTCGATGGTTTTGAGCAATGTTTCAACATTTGGAAAAAGGGCATTGTTATATGCACAACTGCCGACAATAAATCCTTTATATTTAAATATATCGTTGATAATATAGGAGGAATGAGTCTTCGAAGAGTCATAAACACGGATATTCTTGATTCCACGCACACTTAATTGTCTGGCTACTACCTCTGCCATTTTTTGAGTGTTACCATACATCGAACCATAAACAATTACGACCCCCTGTTCCATCTCGTAATTACTCCATTTCTGATACCGGCTCAAAACCCAGTTTAGATCGGTTCGCCATACAGGGCCGTGAGTAGAGGCAATCATCTTTATATCCAGGTGGGCAAGTTTTTTCATTGCCCGTTGCGTGTGGGCACAATATTTTCCTACAATATTGGTGAAATAACGCATCACATCCACTTCGTAAAAGTCAAGGTTGATTTCATCGTCGAAAACACCACCGTCGAGTGTGCCATAACTTCCAAAGGCATCACCGGAGAATAGTATTTTATTATTTTCATCGTAAGTAATCATTGTTTCAGGCCAGTGAACCATAGGAATAGTTTGAAACTGAAGGTTAGTCTTACCCAATGACAGCGTGTCGTTATCGTGAACCATCAGTACTTTACCCGGGTCAATACTAAAGCTTTCAATAATTCCAAAAGTCTTTTTGTTTCCCACCAGGGTAATCTCAGGATATCTGCTCCGAATAGCCTTTAATGCTCCTGAATGATCAGGTTCCATGTGGTTAATGATCAGGTAATCGATCTGACGATCCCCAATAATTGCCTGGATTTTGTCAAGGTAATCCTCAATAAACTGCCTTTCAGCAGTATCGATGATCGCAATCTTTTCATCATCAATTAAATAGGAGTTGTAGGAGATTCCGTTTGGGATTGGCCAGATGTTTTCGAACAAAGCTGTTCTGCGGTCATTAAATCCAAGAAAATAGATGTTTTCGGCAAGCTTAATGTGATGCATTTTGTTCTTTTAAGATCAATGTTCATTAACGTTCTTACGCGACAAAAATACGAATAATTGAATCAAGAGTGCCGATATTTCACCTGAATCTATTGAGGATCTATTTCTGTCAGGCAAATTTTATACTTTTACCATGGCTTGCAAGGTGTCGGTTTAATGTTTTAAATAAATTATTACACGGAATGAATTTTATCAATGACTCCTGGGTAAAGGTGCTCCATGGGAAGGGGAAGTGGATTATTTCGCTGGTATTTGTTATAATACTTATTGCGGGATCGTGGGGTTACACGACCTATCAGGCTATTTTTAGAATTAATGTTAAAAAGTCCGGATTGTTATATATCCCCACCGGTTCAGGAATCGATCAGCTTTTGGATTCATTGCAGCGCGGAAAATATTTAAATGATATGAATACTTTTAAATGGGTCGCCGGACGAAAGAATTATTTTAAACGGATACAACCCGGAGCATATCTGTTGAAAGAGGGCTGGAATAATAATCAATTAATCGACCAGCTCAGATCCGGGGTACAGACGCCGATAAAAGTCACTTTTAATAATATCAGGTTTAGGGAGGATCTTGCCGCTCGGTTATCTCATTATCTGGAAGCTGATTCTGTAGCTTTTTTGAAGGCTTTAAATAGTGAAAAGATTGCGCTGGATCTTGGATTTACATGTGAATCATTTCCAATACTTTTTATTCCAAATACATATGAGATTTTTTGGAATGCTTCGCCGCAAGAATTTATCGATCGGATGAAGTATGAATACGAACGTTTTTGGAATTCAACACGAAAAAAGAAGGCCGAAAACCTCGGTCTTTCGCCCTTGCAAGTAGTAACTATAGCCTCCATAGTTCAGGAGGAGTCGAATAAAAACGATGAAAAACCCAGGATAGCCGGCGTTTATATTAATAGAATCAGAAAGGGTTGGTTATTGCAGGCTGATCCTACGATAAAATATGCGCTGGGCGATTTTCAGATTAAACGGATCCTTACAAAACATCTCACTAAAGACTCACCATACAATACTTACAAATATGCCGGTCTGCCACCCGGACCAATTAATTTTCCGGATATTGCAAGCGTGGAGGCTGTTTTAAATGCTGAGAATCATAACTATATGTATTTTTGTGCAAAAGAGGATTTCTCCGGGCATCATAATTTCGCCAAATCGCTGGCTGAACATAACCGTAATGCTGTAAAATATCAAAATGCTTTGAATAAGAGTAAGATCTGGAAATAGCAGGAAAGAGAGTGGGAGAGAAGAGGAGATGTTTTGAAGGTTAGATGGATACGACTTCACGACTTCACGACGGCACGATAGCATGGCTGGACTCTACATTCATGACTGCATGAGAACGTGTCTAGTCCTGAAATAGGTTTACAGAAAAAGATATTCGGTATTATCCAATAAAACTGATTGTTACAAACCCTGAAGGGGTAATATGATTGTAACAAAAAGCAAGATAATCATAATCGTCCAAACCCTCGTATGTTTGCCGAGGGATTAACGAAACACAAATATAGGCGAATATGGTAGATTTGAATTTTATTTACAGGAAAGAAAAGTCTGGGAATAGCAACGAACCCTTGATAACAATTTTAGTATATCGTCTTTCAGATTTTG
>CANJNY010000038.1 GCA_947475715.1 Prolixibacteraceae bacterium | reverse complement strand
TCCGAATTAAAGGATGTCAGAGAATTAAGAGACTTGATTTTGTTACTTGCAGTCAGAAACGGCAATCTGCTCGATATTACGAAACTCTCCTCTGAGCTCGGAGTCAACAGGGTTAAGATGTATAATTATCTCGAATTTCTCGAAAGTGTCTTTTTCCTAAGGCTCCTTCCCCGATATGCTCAGAGCATTGACCGAAGTGTGGCAGGAGGGAAAAAGGTTTATTTTTCTGATACCGGTATACTCAATCTTGTGGCAAAGGTAACCAACGGTCAACTTCTTGAATCTGCAATCGCAAATCAATTAGGCTATTATGGAGATTTGTGCTTTTACAATAAAAGGAACACTGCCGAAATAGATTTTATCCTTAATAAGGAGATCGCATTTGAAGTAAAACAAAAAGCAATTGAATCGGATTTTAAAAAACTACAAAAGCTTGCCGGAAATATCGGAATTACCAGGCAGTTTGTGATCAGTAATACACCCGTAGATCTGGGAAATATCGTCTATCCCTGGATTTTTTAAAGGGTAGTTATATTTACAAAGATTCTATATTGAAATCAGCCTTTATGGAAAGATTCTAGAGATATTTTTCCTGGGGTCAACTGCTACAAAATATATCTTATTTTGACGCGCTTAAAAAGGCACTTAGCCTAAATCTGAAAGATAAGCTGGTTGTGCTTAGTGAGGATGAATTGGAGCAACTTTCGAAAGCATCGCAACAGATGAAGAATATTCTGATTTCGATCTTATCCAAAGAGAAGAATAAAGAATTGCAACAGGGATTGAATAGGGTAGAAAATTTTTTAAATAAATCGGAAGGGATATTTATGGAAAAGGTAAAAAAAGAGAAAAGCGGGAAAGTCTATATTCCTTTGCTGCTGATTATTTTACTGATTGTTGGTGGTGGTACGTATTGGTATATCGACTACTCAAAGTACATAAATACCGATGATGCACATGTTGAGGCTGATAACGTCGCAATCAGTTCAAAAACATTGGGTAGGATTAATCAGCTCTTTGTGGAGGAGGGTGATTCTGTTCGGAGAGGACAATTAATTGTAGTTCTTGACAGTACCGATCTGATTGCACAGAAGAACGTGGCGATTGCGGCTAAAATGCAGGCTCAGGCTGCTGTTGCGCAGGCTGAGGCAAAATATCAGTTTGATCTGAAAAATACGGCAGTACAGGAAATTAATCTGAGCAAAGTGCAGGGGGATTTTGACCGTGCAAAGAGCCAGCTCAAGCGCGATATGATTGCCAGAGAGCAGTTTGATCATGCAAAGAAGGCTCAGGAAACTGCCCTTGCTCAATTGGAGGCAGACCATTCTCAGTCGAAGGTATCGGGTTCAATGATCAAAACAATGCAGGCATCTGTCGAAAGTGCCGATGCTCAGATTGATGTGATCCAGATTCAGATCAATAATACACGGCTTTATTCGCCTATAAATGGTGTTGTCGGGAAACGGTGGTTGCTTCCGGGTGACATTGCCCAGGCTGGCCAGTCAATTTTTACGATTGTTAATGACCGGAAATTATGGATCAGCGTGTTCCTCGAGGAGACAAAACTGCAAAATCTCAATCCTGGGCAACCCTGCTTCTTTTCGCTGGATACCTATCCCGGCGTTACCTTTACGGGTAAGATTATTGAGATCGGATCCAATACTGCGTCCCAGTTTTCGTTGATTCCGGCTAGCAATGCCTCCGGTAATTTTACAAAAGTGACCCAGCGTGTTCAAATAAAAATCTCGATCGATGGGGTAAAAGATGGTAAGAAACTTCGGGCTTTCCGAATACTGTCGGGTATGTCGGCGGTGGTGAAAATTGTCAGGTAGGGATACCAAAAATTACGTTATCACATCACTTGCGTCATAAGATGCGCCACCGAAGTTCCACATTTCATCCGCAGCATGATAATTACAAATCTGGACCTTCTGGCCTTTTCTGCCGCCGTGTCTGAAAACAAGCTTATGCTGCTCAAATCGGGAATGGATTTTATGCGATGTATTTAGGCTCAAATCTGGTATTGCGGAGAGGCTGTATTGAAACAAAACATGAATTTGGATGGCGTTGATGGATCGGCAGCTAGCAACTGGCAACTTGTCAACTGCCACTCCCCAGCCGCCATCCGCCAGCTGCAAGCCGCCAGTTCAATACACCCACACCTCATCGAGAAAAAACCATGCCGGATACCCAACACCATAATGCCACGAGGGACAAACTCCAAGGGTTTCGATATGAACTTTAATATATCGTGCTTTAATCTTTTCGTGCGAGTTAACCCCGACATTTACATATTTGACCTCAACCGAACGGTCTTCTTTAATCTCCTGGTTCCCCATTGTGATAAAATTTAGATTGTCTGTTGAGGTGGCGACACTCATGCTTTTGGGCAATAAGATCCATGCACTCAGTTTGTGCAGAAAATCGGCCTGAACAGATTCGATCTCTTTAATTTCTCCCAAATCGATAACAACCTCTCCGTCTTTACCACTCCACCCAATCCAGCTTTCATTAAAAGTTGCACCTCCCAGGAACCCATCGGTAACCGCCTTGTCGGCAATCTTATCATAAGGTTTGTCCGGAGGGAGCGGGTAACTGACTTTAGCCTGGTGGGCAAGACTTTTCCGGAGTGCAGGAAAGTTTCGTTCAAGATAGAGTTTGCAGTACTCTTCAATCGTATTGTTTCGTTCGTTCAGTGACGTTACTCCAAGTAATTTAGCCCTCCTTTGAAAGAGTGCCAACTCCTCTTTAGTCCTGTTAACATCTTCAATACCATTGGTCCGGATAATTTCCAGTTCGGCATATTGAATGGCGAGTCTTTGCTGCCAGACATGTCGTAACAAAATACTATCCGAAGCAACTGATTGCTCTGCATTGTCGAAAAGCTCCCGATAGCGGCGTATTAAAGGAGCATTGAGCATGCCGGTTTTATGGGTGATCGGGGTGTCGTAAATCCAAAGGGGAATATTACTTCCCAGTAAAGCCCCTTCCTGAATCTTCATATACTGATAAATAAAGGGGGCTGCCTTACCATAATATCCATTAAGAAAAGATTGGATCACCGAATCAACATTGCAGTTTACATTCCAAAGTAATTTCGAGACAACGTAACTCCGCAGTTCTGAAAAATCGCCCCCTTGACTACCTCCGATTTGTGAAAAGTGCTTCGTAGCATGATTGTTCCTGAAGAGTTTCATGTTGGTCTGAAGAATATGAAAATTGGGGAACGGAGAGATATAGTTGTCAAAGTTGATCCCGTAATCCCATACAAAGATGTTATCTGAAATTTTGGCCCACCCCTCCATATTCTTCATAAAGGTCTTGCCTGATGGGTTTTCCGTGAGACTCACTTCGCGGTAACAGTCAATATCACAAAGCATTATATTTACATTAGGAAGGGGTTTCACATGTTTAGGTGGTGCCACCGAAAAGAGGTAAGCTAATGTAGAAAACTCCTTGTCGGGAAAGCGAGCCGCCAGTTTATTCAAAAAACGGATGATGCTTCCCGAAGGACTCCCTTCCTCGTCGTCAATGGCCTTGCATTTTTCGCACGAACAATTGGTGTTGTTCCCGTCATTCTGGCTGATTGATATCATTTTGCGGTCGGGATTGGCCTTGAATATGGAGTCAATTTTCTGACAAACGATCTCAAAAACATCTGGGTTACTCAGGCACCATTGGCTTGCAGCACCCGGCCGGCGAATACCGTTGATAAATGAAAAGTACTCCGGATGGTCTTTGCCATATTTGGCGGAGGGCAAAATCCGGTCAAAGGTATGCACCCAATAATTCCCTGCAAAAATCTCCTTGGGCTCTTTAAGCCGGTGCCAGATTTTATAAAGCGAATCGGTTGCCAGACCATAAGCCTGGGTTTGACGGAATTCAAAACTCGGGTTTTCGGTTCTGCTTAGGTTGCCGGGCAGTTTAAGCTCCCGGCTATGAGGGATTGCACAGTTGTTTGCCGCATAATAATGTACCCCGAAATAATCTTCCAGCAGCGTGACAACTCCATAGACACTGCCTAAACCTTTGCCTCCCTTAACCAAAAAGGTGGAGTCGCTGCTGGTAAGCGAGAAACCATCTTCTGCAAGAACTAATGATTTCAAATCTGAAGAACTGTCAATAATCAAATCCCCTTTAACTCTTTTTTCACCTGGTGAGACAACGGGCAAGGTGATTCCTGTAATTTTCTTAACAAAAAGGTTGAGAAGAGCGGCTGCCTGCATATCCGTTCTACTTTTAGGATCCGCAATGATCCTGCCCGTGGCCTTACCATTTTTAACCAGTATAATTTGAGCCTCACTTATAGAGGTCAGTAAGAGCGAAAGGATCAGAATCAGGAATATTTTCATGGCAGGGGAAGTTTTATAGCGTTTCAAATTTAGCTAAATTTTTATATTTTTACAGTTGCCTCCGGTGAAGAAAGGATCACACCGAATGTTCAGGGGTTAAGTTCCGGATTTCCGGATTATCAGGAATAAATAAAAATCAAATAAATAAAAATATGAAAATTGTTGTTGCCCTCTGTTTGTGTGGAATGTTGGTTTTATCGGCCGCGCAAAACTTTGCCCAATCAAAAATCGATCCTAAGGAGATCAAAGATAAGATGCAGTGGTTTGCCGATGCGAAACTGGGAATTTTTATCCATACCGGAATTTATGCCGTTAATGGTATCGATGAATCGTGGAGCTTTCATAACAAAAAAGTTACTCATGCCGACTATATGAAGCAACTCAAAGGATTCACCCTTAAAAAATACGACCCGGCATTTTGGGCCGACCTTATTCAGGAGAGTGGCGCCAGATATTCGGTGGTTACCACGAAACACCACGATGGTGTTGCCATGTATGATACAAAAATGAACGATTTGAGTATCGTCAAAGCAACCCCCGCGAAACGCGATA
The DNA here is from genome assembly GCA_947475715.1 of Prolixibacteraceae bacterium. Taxonomy (GTDB): domain Bacteria; phylum Bacteroidota; class Bacteroidia; order Bacteroidales; family Prolixibacteraceae; genus JAAFHB01. The sequence goes on along the minus strand of CANJNY010000038.1, from coordinate 31,033 downwards.
TGATCAAGCCATTCTTTGCAGAGTTGCGCAAACGGAATATTAAATGCGGTGCCTACTTTTCACTTCTCGACTGGTCAAACAGCAACTACCCGGGCTTCTTAAAGGATAGTTCCCGTTATAATTTGTCTGATGATTACGAACGATGGGGACGGTTCAGAGCGTTTTTTCAGGGGCAGATCAAAGAGATCAATACGATGTTTAAGCCCGATCTTTGGTGGTTTGACGGTGACTGGGAACATAGTGCCGAAGAGTGGGAGTCTCAGAAAGTGCGTCACCTGATCTTATCCGGGAATCCGGATGCAATTATTAACGGACGCCTTCAGGGATACGGTGACTACGAAACGCCCGAACAGAATTTTCCCGTTTCACGACCAAAATACAACTGGTGGGAACTTTGTATGACCACCAACGATAACTGGGGATTTCATCACGACGATAACTGGAAGACACCCTACGAGGTGATTACCATTTTTGTGGATGCCGTTTCTAATGGCGGGAATCTTTTGCTCGATATGGGTCCTAAGGAAGACGGGACTATTCCCGATGAGCAGATCAATGTTTTGAAGGAGCTCGGAGCATGGAACAAGAAACATGGTGAAGCGATCTTCAATACCGTGGGAGGACTTCCACAAGGCCATTTTTACGGACCAACTACATTGTCAAAAGACTCAACTTCACTCTACCTGTTTCTTCATGGTAACGTCTCAGGAACATTGATGATTAAGGGATTGATAAATAAAATTACAGATATATCGGTTTTGGGAAATGGCACCCAATTGTCGCATAAGGTTGTTGGAAAAATCTCGTGGAGCCCTGTTCCCGGCCTTGTATATATCGATGTTCCTGAGAATATTAAAGATAAATATATGACTGTTCTCAAAGTAAAACTCGATAAACCGCTGAAATTGTATCGCGGGCAGGGGGGACTGAATTGAATGGAGAGAATTCTGTTTTTGAATTATAATAAATAGAATTTTCAGATGATTTATTTCGTTTCAATTTATCGTATAAGCGAATGCTACAAAGGTTAGCAATACATTGCAACAACTTTCTGATTGATGGGTGAAATTTATATTGGCATCGATATTGGCGGCAGCTGGCTTAAGGGGGTGGCTCTTGAACTTAATCAGGGGATAACCATTTCTGAGATTCCCAACCTTTTGAAACAACATCCTGTATTTAAGGTGAAAAGCCGCTTGGGGATCGGTTCTGAGACTGCTGAATTTATCGAAGCACTAAGTGAGTTATTGTCCCTGTTGCTTAACGCGGATCAAAAAGTTGGTGCAATTGGGATTTCCACCGCCGGGGTGGTCGATTACTCCGGGAGTAAGATGCTCATTGCATCCAGTCATCTTAAGGCACTGACCGATAATCGCTGGATCAATTACCTTGAAACCCGGTTTAGTGTTCCGGTAACCCTGATTAATGACGCGGATGCTGCCTCGATTGGTGCGGCGGCATCAGGTTATCTTTCCGGCTTTAATACCATTGGAGTGATGCCCATCGGCACGGGACTTGGTTTTACCGTTTGGCGAAACGGGCGCAAGTGGACACCTGATTTTGCTATTCCCTTGTTCGGATGCACCTATACACCGGAAGGTTATTACGATGAAATTGCAAGCGTCACGGCTTTGGCGGCTTTGGATCCGGGTAAAGATCTGTCAACTATTTTTGTCCTCGACGAATACAAGGAGTACAGGGAACGGTATATCAAAAATTTGGCGGGGATAATTTCTACCTCAGCCCTTCTATATGGAACCAATAAAATTCTGATTGGGGGCGGTTTGGCGGAGGCAGTATCGGCAGTTGGTTTTCCATTGGCCGATTCGCTGAAGCAGGTTTTAATCAAAACAAATTTACTCTCAACTGCCGATGTCGAAATTGAGGTGATGCCGGAAGGGAATTTCCTTCCACTGCTGGGTGCTGTTCTTTTAGCTATTGGGCAGGAGAAAGCGGAGGCCACACGCGTCAAAAAAGCCTATAATCAGTTTAATACAGAGATCCCACTGGATGAAACAATCCGGTTGGAGTTGCTGACAACAACTGAACTGGTCTCGCTACTATGGAATTCGGAACAGGCAGCTGGCGAAAATCTTGAAAAATCGCTGGTTTCCATTACCCGGGCAGCTGATCATATTACTGATCGCCTTAAGGAGGGAGGACGCTTAATTTATGTCGGTTCAGGTACCAGCGGACGTCTGGCTGCTATCGATACCGTCGAGATTGCCTGCACCTTTGGGTTTCCACGCGATCGGGTGCTTACCTTTATATCGGGGGGTGTGGCGGATGCTTCCATCGATATCGAGACCAATTTTGAGGAGGATGCCAGTGCTGTACCTGAACTATTGCTGGCCAACGTAAATTCAAAAGATATCGTAATCGGAATTTCGGTAAGCGGCTCTGCTTATTATGTGCAATCGTCGCTGGGATTTGCTAAATTTACAGGGGCATATACAATTATGATTCAGGAGCAAGCTCTGGAGTCGCTTCCATTCTGTGATCAGGTAATATCCCTGCAATCGGGTAATGAGGTCCTGGCGGGATCAACACGCATGAAAGCGGGAACGGCAACCAAGAAAGTGCTGAATTTCCTTTCAACAACCGCAATGATACGATTGGGAAAAGTACATGGGTGCTATATGACCGAGGTGGAATGTATTAATGAAAAGTTAATTAAACGTGCGCAGTATATCCTGCTTACGCTTTATGGTCTTGATGAAAATGAGTCCTTCGAAGCGCTAAAAGAGAATGATTTTGTGCTGAGTCGGATAATTGAGCAGTTAAATAAAAGCGATAAAGATATTCGTAAATAATATTTAGTCCCGCAAGTGAGGGATAGTGTTTTCGTGATTTCGTGGCATTTTTTAATTTCTGACCTTAAATAAATCAGTCATTTATTAAAACACAACATAACATACTTCATGTTTAATTCTAAAGCCTGCTCCAATGAAACAATTCACTCTTCGACTTTCATTATTCGTCATTTCCTTTTCCCTTTGGGGCTTATTTGTCGCCTCTGCTCAGATTAATATGAACCGGATTGATGACAAGATCCGGGCAAATGAGATCTCCGAAATGAAATTTGGGATGTTTATTTGCTGGTCATTCAGCACCTTCTCCGGTCAGGAATGGACACCCACCGAAGGGAAAGATGCCACCTATTTCAAAGCTACCGGTTGCAATACCGATCAGTGGTGTAAAGTGGCAAGGGATGCCGGAATGGGTTATATCCTTTTTCTGACCAAACATCACGACGGCTTTTGTTTATGGGATACCAAAACCACCGAAAAGAAGGTTACCAACAGTCCGCTCAGGATTGATGTGCTGGCAAAGCTCCGCAAATCATGCGATAAATACGGGATCAAACTGGCGATCTATTTCTCCGAAGGTGACTGGACATTTCCCGGTGCCACCTCACTCAAAGATGGCGGGAAGAACCCCGAAATGAAGAAAGCCCAGCTTAAAGAATTATTAACTCAATATGGACCGATTGAGTACATCTGGTTCGACCATGCCCAGGGTGACGGGGGGCTGACTCATGAGGAGACCGATCAATGGGTGGCGCAATTCCAGCCCAATTGTCTTCCTGGATACAACCATGGTACACCGGCCGGACGTATCCGACTCGGAGAGTTGGGCGGACCATCTGCCCTTGACGATATTTCGGGAGCCGGCGCCTACAATCAGCATTCTGCAGGATATAAAGGTTTTATTGCGGCTGAGTTCACCTACCCCATTCTGCCAAAACATGAGGGGGGTGCGATGTGGTTTTATTCACTTCCCAAACATGATCAGCTTTGTCTGCCAGCAGAGAAACTCTATGCTGATTATCTTGGGGCAGTGAAATACGGGAATATCTTCTCCCTTGATGTGGGTCCTGATTATAAGGGTCGTATCAGGGATGTTGATGTTAAAACACTCCGGAAAGTTGGTCGATATATCAGGGGAAAAGAGATATTGCCAATAAATTCAATCAAATAGCTATGCTGCACGATCCAAGTCATATCCCCCAACATCCCATGGAGCAGGAGATTGTTCTGACTTCTCACGAAAAGCGTGTGTTACGCCACCTTGGTGATAAAATTGCGGAGATAGCCTCTCTGGCTGTCCATAAGGAGAAAGCGGTGTTATGGCAAAAGATGAATGACCTCAAACAGGAGCGACCGATGGTCTGGATCAATGAAATTCCATGGCACGAGATGAATGTGAATGATGAACTAACCCTTCAAACAACCCATCCGTGGGCCCGGGAGCTGGAGACCAATCTTCGCCGTACCATCTACCAATGGGAACATTTGCCCTGTGATATGATTGTCAACGACTATCTCGATTGCCCCATTGTTTATAATACCACCGATTTTGGAATTGTTGAGGACGTAGATACCGTTCACACAGATTCCCAAAATGAGATTTATTCACGCCATTTTAAGATCCAAATCAAAGATCCTGAAGATATTGAAAAAATAAAGTTGCCTCGGATAACCTATCTGGAGAAAGCTACCCGGTATAGCTTTGAGGCGATGGAGGATCTGTTTTCGGGTATTATTCCGGTAAAAAAGGTTGGACAGACCCATATCTGGTATACCCCGTGGGACTTTTTAATCCGGTGGTGGGGAATTGAAGAGGCGATGCTCGACCTCTGCCTCCGGCCGGATATGGTACATGCCGCTTATGTGAAAATGGTTGACGCCTGGATGGATGAACTGGACCAGTTTGAAGCCCTTAATCTGCTGAGTCTTGATTGTAATAATACAAGGATTGGTTCCGGAGGATATGGATATACGAGTGAACTTCCCGGCTCCGGTTTTATTCCGGATCAGGTTCGGCCTATCGATATGTGGGGGTGTTCCAATGCACAGATCTTTACATCAGTCTCCCCCGAAATGCACTGGGAATTTGCCATCGAGCACGACCTTCGGTGGCTAAAACGGTTTGGCCTCACCTATTACGGTTGTTGCGAACCCCTTGATTCAAAAGCAGAAATTCTCGCCCGAATTCCAAATCTGCGAAAAGTTTCTGTCAGCGGATGGGTGGATGTTGATCGGGCAGTAAAAAACCTGGGCAATAAATATGTGATGAGTCGTAAACCCTCACCCGCGATATTTGTCTCATGGGATATTGATGAGGCACGAAAACAACTGGAAACTTTTAACCGGGCTGCAAAAGGGTGCAATGTTGAATATATTATGAAAGATATCTCTACGCTGAATTACCAGCCACAACGGTTATGGGAGTGGGCAGATATGGCGATGAAAGTTGTGAGTAGCGGTTAAAATAGCCTGTTGCATCTGACTTTCCGCTTGCGATGGACTTTTCTATTTGTACAAATTAAATGAAGACAATGTATAAGCCTCAACAATTACTGTTTTTGGTTTTTGTACTAACCGTATTTTATGCATGCACGAAGGCCGGTTCCCCAATAAATCCATTGCAGGAGATCTCCGGCTACTCTTTTCGATACGATGTGAATCGAATTAAAAATACGGACAATAGTAATATCACAGTCAGTGCTAATGGCGATTCGATCCTAACAACGACTAAGTCGAATGGGAGCTGGCTTCTGTCGAATCTTCAAACAGGAATATACACATTTTCATTTAGCTATCCGGGTTGCGGCACTATGAAAATATTTGGAACCAGACTCATCGGAGGATACCAGGCTTTAGATGCCGTATCATTATATCCTGTTCCTTTATACAACGTTACATTAAACAGTGATTCAGTTTCATCCGATGGATTTGGGGTCTATTTATATGGCTTTTTTTCAGGACAACTCCCTTCATCTCCATGTATTCACCTTTTTTTTGGTAAGAATATCAATGTTTCTTCTGATGCAACCAATTATATATACGATTTCGCCTTTACCATAGAAGGAGCGCTGGATAATATCGAATTTGAAATTGTATTTCCATCTGAACTATTTATCTCGAATGGATTTAATTCCGGAGACACGGTTTATGTCGGGGCATATACCGATTGCTTGCTCGCCCAAAGCTATAATTCAAATGCCAGAATCTTTTATATAGACCCGGATACCGACAAAAAGATTTATCCAAATTTAAATCCAATAAGATCAAATGTTTTGAAATTTATTTTGCTTTAAACCACCTAATTAATGAGAATAAAAAGATGTCGTATTTCGTATTCAATACTGAAGTCGATAAAAAAAAATCGCCACCAAAACTCGAAGACACCAAAGTGCACCAAAGTTTTTAACCAGGTATATTTTGGTCGAATTTGGTGATTTGGTGCTTTTGTGGCATTATTTTTATTTTTGATCTTTAAGAATGAAGTCAGTTTTAAAAATACGACATTATATTCGTTTTATTACTTAATTCGTAGGATATAATATTCTATTTTGCATCTTTGTCACTTCGCATTCGTCTGCCGGATTAGTTTTACAACTCCAGAAATTAACCCAGGCCGTTAAGTCGTCAGCAAGAGAATTGCCCAAAGAATCGTATGGATCATATGATTCAACACGTTAAAACTAAATATCATTATTGTAAATCTAATTTTTAACTCGAATGGCGAACTCTTTAAGAACCCGATTTATATCGCCTGGGGCTCTTCTCCCGTTTATCCTGATCACAACCCTTTTTTTTATGTGGGGAATCCCCAATAATCTGAACGGTATTTTGATCAAACAATTTATGAAGTCGATGGAGATCTCACGCTTTCAGGCAGGACTTGTACAGTCGGCATTTTATATGGGCTATTTTGTGCTTGCGGCCCCGGCTGCCATGTTAATGCGGCGTTTCAGTTACAAGACAGGTATCGTTATGGGACTTCTGCTTTATGCCGCGGGGTGTTTGCTGTTCTGGCCCGCTGCCATAATCGGGAATTATGGTTTTTTCCTGATGGCTCTCTTTGTTATCGCATCAGGACTTGCGTTTCTTGAAACAGGAGCAAATTCATTTATATCCTTGCTTGGTAACTCTGAAACATCTGAACAAAGACTTAACTTTTCACAAGCCTTTAACCCGATCGGTTCTGTTGTTGGGGTATTACTTGGAACGGTGTTTATCTTTTCGGGAATAGAGCCGGATGAATCAACGGTTGCAGCGATGAAAATTGCCGGAGAATACCCCGGATTTCTTCAGCACGAAACCTTGCGTGTGGTTCAGCCATATATGGGATTGGCGCTCTTTGCAACCCTTTGGGCTTTATTGATTCTTAAGATTAAATTCCCAAATTTTGAGTCAGAGAGTGAAGCTGCTTCCGGGTCAAAAGGACGTTTCAGCGATCTTTTGCACTTCCCCCATTTTTGGAAAGGGGTATTGGCCCAATTCTTTTATGTTGGGGCGCAGGTGGGAACATGGAGCTTTTTTATCCCTTATGTCCAGGATTATACCGGCCAGCCTGAGAAAATTGCCGGCTATTTCTTAACCGGAACACTCGTTGCCTTCGGAATTGGACGATTTTCTGCAACCTGGCTGATGCATCACATCCAACCAAACCGTTTGATGGGTTGGTATAGTGTAACCAATGTTATCCTGGTTGGTTTTAGTATTCTATTCCCGGGATGGATCGGTATGTGGGCGATCTTTTTCACGAGCTTTTTTATGTCGCTTATGTACCCCACGATTTTTGCAATCACCATAAAAGGGTTGGGCCATAATACCAAAATCGGCGGATCAATTGTCGTAATGGCGATTATCGGCGGAGCCGTTTTTACCCCATTAATGGGATATATCGCCGAAGCATCACATAGTATGGCGATCGCAATGATATTACCGCTGATTGCCTATATCTATATTGTTTACTATTCATTCGTTGGAGCAAAAAATGGAATCTGACATTAAAATACATCTTACAAATATCTTTGGTGCCTTGGTGTTTTGGTGCATTTTTTTTCCTAACTTAAGACTTTAGTACTATATACGACATCTTTTTTATTCTATTAATTATATATTATTTTTAACGAACTATTTAACCAATTATTTTTATCATCAAATGAGAAATCTTCTGATCACTCTTCTCGGACTTTTGTCCATTTTGAATTGTTTAGCACAGCGTCCGGCTCAAAATCCCATTTCAATGGACCGATTCGTCCCCTCATCGAATGGTTATGAGCTGGCCTGGGAAGATCAGTTCAATGGAGATCAACTCGACTCCGGTAATTGGTCGGTCCGGGGAACTGGCCCCAGGGCCCTGGGTTATGTTTCGGCTGAAGCGGTTAAAGTTAAGAATGGTTATCTGACACTCTCGGCAATAAAAAAGGGGGATAGTATCCTGATTAGTGCCGTAGGTACGCAGGGACACTTTATGACCCGTTACGGCTATTACGAGTGCAGGGCTAAACTTCAAAAATCACCCGGTGTCTGGGGAGCATTCTGGATCCAGTCAGCGGAGATCTCAAATGGTGAGGACCCTGCAAAATTTGGTGCAGAGATCGATATCATGGAGTGTTTTAAAAAACTCGGAAAAGACATCGTGTCGCATAATGTCCACTGGGCTTACGGACCGCACCAGCAGTCAACTCATGGAATGCAAAGCTATCTTAAAGGGGTGAGCAAGGGGTTTCACACCTTTGGCGTGGAGTGGTTTCCTGATCGCTACATCTTCTATGTCGATGGTTATAAATATTATGAAGTGACACAGGGGATCTCAAATATTGAGGAGTATATTATTCTAAGTATGGAGATTCCTTCAGAGCTCAAGGAGATCCGTAAGACCGTTTTTCCGGATGAATTTGTGGTGGATTATGTGAAGGTTTATAAGAAAAAATAGAGGAATTGGAGTCGGAATAGCGTTACTGCTTTAGTAAAGGTGCAGCAGTCCACTGAAACCTGTAAGTTACTTCCGGATTATATTAGGAGTGACCAATTAAACATATCGTTTTTTGTATTCCTGAACAAGTATTTCCGTGGAGATCTGCATCTCTTTATTTATTTTGTAAATCATATCCAAAGACAATTTTCTCTTTTTTCCTGATATCTCAGTAACCCGGCTTCTGAATCCAATATCCTCCGCAAGGTCATTGGCTTTAAAATTCATTTGTTCCATTCTGAATTTAATTGCCTCAATGGGATCGGGCAATCCTATCGGGCATTGAATATTTTCATAATTATCAATCAATAGTGATAATAAATCCAATGAATCTTATTCAAACAACACCAGCTTTTTAGTTAATCCGAACGATAAGGCGGTATGAATTACCTTTATATTGAAGACGACACGGTTGCCTTATATGATGCTTGCCAGGGGATAGGCTAATCACATTGGATACAGAATTACGCAATCTATTCTATTCGAGAAAGATTTAATTCAAAATTCTTCAGAATAATTCATTATTCCTATAGCGTTTTACATGTGCTTTTTAAAATGCACCCATCTCCTCAATCGTTTTAATATCCCGATATTCCTCATCCTTCGAGTTTAATAATCCATCCAGGATAATTGCACTTTGCGGATTTATTTGAAGCAGCTCCTTTAATCGCTGTTTATCGGGGAAATCAACGATCGGTTTATTGATGTTCCATAAGGTTCCAAAAAGATCTTTTTCAGGAGCACTGACAAGGAAAATGCGGAATTTTAGATTTTTCAGTAATTCAATATTTTTCATGATCTTTTCACTATTATCCAGCAACAGTGATGCGACAGGTGCGATAAATAAGTTAGATTCATTTACCTCCTGCACAATAGCTGCGACTTGCTCAAGGCTACCCGGATTTCGTCCCTGGGTCATCCGCAAATCAACATTAATCTTTAGTTTGGCAGAATATTGACATATTTCTTTTATTGTACTTTTTAGCGATTCGCTGAATTGTTCTTCGCTGAAATTGTTCTCAACGGAACGGTGGGCACAGATAATAAGATCTTCCGCCCCTAAAACCGCCATCTTGTCAATCACCGATTTTATCGTAATCATACTCCGGCTAAACTCAATTGAATCGTTATTTATTAATCGCAGATCCGGGAAAAGGTTAATCCCCGATGTAAAATCGACAATGACCTTTAAACCCTGCCGTTTAATCCATCCCGATTCATTGGCCAGTATGCTCTTATCTTTTTCCAGAAGATATTTCCAGTCGATAATTATCCGGTCGAAATGGTGAAAGAAGGTTGGCCGCAGCAGGATCTCCTCTTTAATGGAGGTAATATTCCGAAGAGTCACTCCGCGGTTTACAGGGTTGGGTTTTGGTTCTGCAAATGGGATATCTTCAATATTGGATTCTTCCAGTTTAACACTGAAGATTCTGATATCACCCCCGGCAATTGTTTTTGCAGAATTCTTTCCTGTATTATTCACTACCACCGGTGGGAGAAAACCTATGGCCTTTTGCTCGGAGCAGTCGATAGGCAGTTCTTTAACCGTTATTATTTTACCGGCCCTGGAGGAAATCTGTAACGGTTTTTCCTCCCATGAACTGTTGGAAACTGCAACGGTATATTCTCCCTTTCCCTTGCGACAGGTAATAAGACTCAGATCGTCATCTGCTTCGAAGATTTCGTTTTGGTGGAATTGGTCACCCAGTATTTGCTTAACATGATTGAGTAACGGGAATGGGGTATTCAATGGTGCATCGACCTCTGATTTGGATATTGAAAGGGGTTCGGAGTTTAACCCGAAAGGTGTTGCAAAAACTGTTATTTTACCTTTTCCTGCAGAATAATCAATGACTAATGGTTTGTTGTCACATGTTGCAACGATGGCACTCCCTTCAGGTGATGTTAGTACTGAAATTTCAAAGGCAGATCTCTCTTTAAGTTGTTTATTATTATAGGATATTGGTTGGTTGGATTCCATCTTTATGGTCGTGCTGCCTGTCGCAAATCCCAATAGGCCATTTGGTATATTTCTGAGGCTTCCGGCAGTAATAATCAGATGTCCACCCGATTCAACGTATTTTTCAAGTTTATCTTTTAGCTCATTCCCGCCATCAAGTTGATTTCCAATAACCAGAACCGGGTATTGTTTCAGCAGCCAAAGCGGACAATCACTTAAAATACAATCAGCGGCATCGCCATAGGGGGTAGGGGAGATAAATCCTTTTTCATTGTGAAAGTATGAGGCATCCTGGTATCCCGGGTAAAACAGGTTTAGAATTCCGTCGGCCAGGTAGTCACCCGGCTCGTAGGGGAGGTTGCCCCACACCCGGTAAATGTTTCCCGAATAGAGATGGCGGGGGAAAGACCATCCTGCAAAGAAATCGCCCATGATAGCAACCGGTGTATAGAGGTTGCCCGGATTGCCATATTTTTTTACCCATTTATTGGCGGATTGTTGAATCTTCCCAATCGGACTAAGCTCCTCTTTATCATTTAGATAGGAGGCCTCAAATCCAACTGCCACGCAATTATACATGATATGACTGTATATTAGTCGCTTAAGTAGGCTCAGGCTTGTTCCGTTGGTCTCTCCTCCACCATCACTGGTGATCCCTGAATAGTTCTTCCACCCCCATCGGTTCCATACGGAGGCATTTCCAAACCACGGTACCCCATATTGTTTTCCGGCTCCCCGAATAAATGAGTAATAAACCTGTCCGTTCGGAAGTCCCTGTGCCGTTTCTGCCCCGATCAGTGTATATTCACCCTCCTTTAAAAAGTAGTGTCCGAAATTCAGTGAAACCAGCGCCGACATTTTATTCCCAAGCTTGTCCGTCAGACCCTGGAAATGATTTTGAAAATTGAGATACTGGCTCTTCCGATCCATGCCAACTGCCGATACCTGACTTGCAAATCCACCCACATATCTTCCATCCTGCTCGCCATTGTCCATCCCCAGCCAATGGTCACCCAGCTCTTTTTCGAACAGGTTAAGGGAATTTTTCGGAACTATAAATTGCTGCCAATACCCACCCGGACCTGAGCCTGGCACATATCCCCAAAGATCAAACAGAAAGAGATTTCTCTTTTTGAGCTCGGCTACTACTTCCGGAAGGTTTTGCTGATAAATCAAAGGGTATGCAGGCCAGATCACATTTCCAAGTCCATATTTAATGGTATAGGTTTCGATCGATTTTTTGTAGTCACCTTCCAAACTTCGTAAGGCCATAAACTGGATCTGATCGCCAAATGTTGAGGAATCCGGCGGTTTTACAGAGCGACGAAGGTCATCCGGATGTTGACGCGGGTTCATGGGAAAATTATAGAATCGGATTTGATTATCGGCAGGCTTTGTTTGCGAATAGGCTGAAAACCAAAATAATCCTAATATGAACATCAGATAAATTGGTCTTTGGTAAGTTGATTTCATAAATTTGTTGAATATGGTGTATTGGTTATTTCTAACATCGAAAGTGGCATTTCCTTTCACCGTCTCGGGAATTTTCCAAATTTAACAATATAGATCCATATCTTGATAAAAATCCGTTCTGAATGTGTGACTATAAAATGTAACTTTACTTGCAAAATTGTATTGCCTTATGAAAATTAGGATTTTGTTCTTTATCGTAGCCTTGTGCAGTTCATGGGGTGCCAGAATATTTGCATCAGATAATTTGAAATTGTCAAAAAAATCGGGCAAAGCTTGGGTCTCTTTTCAAGGAGATAAATTAACCGTATCTACAGGAAAAGTGAAGCGGGAATGGAGATGGAGTGGTAGCGGATTTCAAACGATTAGCTATAAAAATATCGATTCGGGCAAAGAATGGTGTGGGTTAACGCCCGTTTATTTATGTGACTGGGGGTTACCCGGCCGGATTCAAAGTGATGCCGCGGCTCATTTGATCTCCCTGTCTTGTGTTGAGACGGATGATGAAAAATTTACAGAAAACCATTTGCTGGTATCTGCCCTGATTCATTATGATTGTAATCTGGATATCAGATTCCTTGTTCGGGTTTACCCTGATGCACCCGGACTCTGGACTGCCCTTGAGGTTAAGGCCACTGCAGGATTTTCAACGAATGGTATTCCTGTTGACAATTCGACTTTCAAATCATACGGTTCCAATCAGCCTGGCAAGATTGCAAGGAACGAATACCTTCCAGTCGATTTTTCATTAAAAAATCATCGACGCTACTGGGGATTGTATAACGATCCCGGGAACAGGGTAAATACCCGCGATATGGTTGAAGAGAAACTTATTCGTGGTTTTCCGGTTTTCCAGGAAGAAGAAAATAGCTGGGCCAGTGGACTTTCTATAGAGACAGTAACCGATGGTTTAATAGTGCTTAAGGAATCGAACAAAACGGTTAACCAATATGGTCATCAAACAGGCAGTTTTTATTGTACCCCTAAAGGTGTTGAGGTAACGGGCTGGGGCCTGAAGCCCGAAGAAATAACCGCTGAATTTAAACGCACCTGGGCCACCTGGACAATTCTATATGGTGGAAATGAAGATCAGATGCAGCTGGCATTGAAGCAATTTGACCGGTTCCGTTATCCTTTTCATCCTGAGCGCGATGAACATATCCTTGTGGATACCTGGGGCAGTGACTGGCAGAATGGAGATGATGCAAAAATATACGGACGTGAGAATTCTACATTCAAGATCGTGGAACAGGAAATTAAATCGGCATCAGATCTTGGAATCGATATTGTGCGCATTGACGACGGGTGGCAGGATGGTTCGACAATGAGCACAGATTCGTGGCATCCCAATACGAAGGAGGGTTATGATGCTCATTGGGAAAATATTAAAAGGCTATCTGAAAAGTATAACGTTGGAGTTGGCTTATGGGCAGCTGTAAAGTATATTTCGCCCGAAGAGTTGATGAAAAACCAGAAGGAGTTGGGAGTAGCTACCTGGAAATTTGATTTTGATCAGCTCAATGATCATGATTCTTACGCCAGCCGGTTACAGGAAATTCGTCAGTTCATAAAGAAATCGGATTATTCTACCCAGACTTCGTGGTGCCCCGAGTATGACGATCAGCGGTATGGCTGGTACAGTGCTGTACGTGAATGCGGACCGATGTATTTTCAGAATATCCAGAATAATCTGCCGAATCATCTGGTTTATGTTCCATATATTACGCTCCGGCACCACTGGATGATGTCAAAGTTTTTTAATTTGAATCAGTTGCAATGTCATTGGCAGAATCCATCATTAACTAATCCCGCTTTTTCGGATGCAAATAAATACAGCCAGTCTTATTGTGCGCTAACCGCTTTTGCAGGAGCGCCATCCAGTTTTATGCTTACTCAGTTGCTGCGGGGAAACGAAAGGGATGAACTTCGTAAGATCATTAACATTTATAAATCCAATCGGAAGGAGATTTTTCAAAGTTATGTTTTCCCGGTTGGAGACGAGCCCGACAATAGTTCCTGGACCGGTTTCCAATTCTCACATCCTAACAAAAAAACGGGGTTTCTGATGGTTTTTAGGGAATTGCACAACCCGGATAAACATGGAAAGATTAAACTGAAATTTATTCAGAATACGAAAATCAAGATATCTGACTTGATCAGCGATGCGGTAATTACAGAGGAGTGTAGGGATGGGTTTTTAAATTTGGAAATTGATGATCCTGCAGGATATCGGTTTTTAAAATATGAAATTGTTGAATAGGGCATTTAAATGGTGAAGGTCGCTTTTAATGGTACAACCAAGCCTGCCATAAGAAAAGAGTGTAAAACGTATGTGGTATACTTTTTACTTATTAGTATTAAGTGAGTTGAACTTGATTCGAGCGATGGGAACTAAATAGTTCGATATCATATATTTAATATGCATCAACTCAGGCAACTCACCGAATTACTCACCAGGATAAAATATCGCTTAGATAACTGGTTAATAATTCACTGCAAAAATATTCAAAAACATTAGATCAAAATGAAAGAACTTTTTTCATAGGACAATAAACAAGATTAATTTGGTTTTATTTCTAAAATGCACTATAAGTACTGCAAAACAGAAATGAATTACTTAGAGTTTAAAAACAGAATATTCGACCTGGGATGCTTCAAAATCCACCAGGTTATGCATGGAAGCCTGACTTCGATCGGAACAATTTTGTCCGTTGGACTATCAAGGGACTCTTAATCCGTCTACAACAAGGATATTCTCTATCCATTTTACAATACAGGGCAAGAGTTGGAAGATTTGCGCCTGGATGAAGATTTTTTGCAGGATGACCTCAACCGTAAACTATTGGAAGAATATTTAGTGAAATTCGAAAATAAAGCCCTTGAAAACAGGGTACAACTGTTGTTTAATACATACGGTTTATGATACAACCGGAACTTATAAAAAAATATTTTCCTGCCGAATTAAGGGATATTGCTTCATTTCAAAAGCCTATGTTGAAAGAACATCTTCAGCTACTTATTCTTGATTTTCTTTCTACTACAACCTATGTTGAAAAGATTGTTTTTATTGGCGGTACAAATCTTCGGCTTGTTAAGGGGATAGACCGTTTCTCGGAGGATGTGTATTTTGACTGCAAGAATCTTTCAAAGGAGGAGTTGTTTAAGATGACCGATACCATTTTCTTGCCGATAAATATTGGATCCATAATATTAATGCTGAAATAGGCTTTGGCTGAAATGTTAAAAACAAAAAGTACAGTAAATCGCAGATTTGCTGTACTTTTGAATCGAATTTAAATCCCGTTTTGTGTGTCGTACCGGGCTCGAACCAGTTGTTTTAATCAGTTGTATATCATTATATTAATTGCTAATTTCAAGTAGAACTCACCCTATCATGCACTGATCGTTAATTCGCTAATAGCGTACAGCGGCAGATTTGTTAACCAATCCTCTTTTCTGAAATCTGACATGGAAGTTCTGATCGCCGTTTTGGGTGAATATTTTTGACAAAATGTTTTCAGACTTTTGGCCTGCAAATTTTCCTCCGCTTTAACTTCGATTGGAATTACTTCGCCAGAGTACTGTATCAAAAAATCGATTTCAGCGATTGATCGCTCTGCCGACCAATACTAAATCGCCAAATCGGGTATCGTGGTTAATTGTTGCAAAACGTATTGTTCGGTCAAGGCACCTTTAAATTCTTCAAATATCCTATTTCCTTCAAGCAAAGTCCTGACGTCAATATCTCCCATAGTGCCCATCAAGCCAACATCAGCGATAAATAGCTTAAAAGCATTATAGTCCTCATAGGCTTTCAACGGAATTCCGGGTTTTGATACCCTGCAAACTTTATGAACCAAACCACAATCGACAAGCCACCCTAATGCCAACTCATACTCTTTTGCCCGAGAGCCAGGCTTAACTGCTCCATAAATGAATTTTTTATTCTCTTTCGCCAGTTGCGATGGAATCGAATTCCAAAGCATTCTGACGCGAGGAACGATTTCACTTGGAGCATGTTTCGAAAAATCATGTTCGTATGCTGTAAGTATTCGTTTCTGAATGACACGGACCTCCTTAAAATCGTTTTGTATCCGATATGAAAGTACAACTTCCGGCATACCTCCGATGTAGTAATACTGACGTAAGATTTGGATGTATTTTTCCTTGAAGCCTTTAATGAGTGTCCAATCTTTGCTTTTCAAAAGAGTAAGCAAGGGTTGTTGATCCAGTGCCAACAGAAATTCGGCATAAGTTAGCGGATAAAGATTAAGAAATTCAACTTTTCCGACAGGGAATGATGTGTGTTTGTGTATGGCCACCCCAAGCAGGGAGCCTGCTGCAATAATATGATATTGTGGGGCATTCTCGCAAAAGTATTTCAATGAAGTTATCGCCCCTTCAGCCTCCTGTATTTCATCAAAAATAATTAGTGAATTTTCCGGATTAACCTGTATTCCCGTTTCAATTTGTAATGCGGTTATAATGCGGTTTATATCGAAATTATCGACAAACAACGTTTTCAGGAGCTTCGAACTCTAAAAATTTACATACACCGTCTGGCTATATTCATTTTTGCCGAACTCTTTCATCAGCCAGGTCTTGCCAACCTGCCGGGCTCCACGTATAATCAGGGGTTTTCTTCCGTGCTTATTTTTCCAGGATACCAGCTACTTCATTGCAATTCTTTCCATAGCAAATTGGCTTTAATACATTTATTCGGACCTCTTTTATGTACAAATATACAATTTATCGAACGTCTTTTTGAATTGTGCAACAAATATTCAAATGACTTTTGTCTTTATGTGCTACATTCTCGTTCCAGGTTCCTAATACAAAACCATAGATAATTAAGATTTATGTGGGTTCTACTCCCCAACCATTGGCCAATGGCTTCCACTTCCCCTTATTTCATTTCAGGGCTTCACTTCGCTCCACCAGCTTCCTTTTTAATTTGCTCATTGTCTGCCACCAGCCTTGGTTACCCACGACAAGAGTAATTCCTTTCCTCCATTTTGCGATTTGTAACCTGATTCCATTTCGCTTGCCCCGGCTTTCCCAAACCTAAAATCCCAAACGCGAAGCCGGAAATAAGCTCCATTTCATCCCACTCAATCACGCCATTCCGGTACAGGAACCTCACTTGCCTTTTGCCTACACAATAAAAAGCAAATTTTCCGAAAAGATTTTTGATAAAGAGAGAAGCAAGTAAGTAATAAAAATTAATTTGTTGTAGTATTTATTTCCTTCTTTAAGAGACCTCCCCTAACCTCTCCAAAGGAGGGGGATGGAAGAAGCGGATGGTTGTAACCTCCTGGACTTCTTTAATATTCCAACCTGAAGTCTCCTCTTTGGGGAGATTTAGAGAGGTAAATGCTATTCCGGTACTGACTAAGGAAGAGATTGATGACTTCCACCTACTGAAAACATACGGTCCCAATATTAACCGGATATCCAGCCTGATCCGCAAAAAAAGATCATGGGTTAACCGAAGATATCCGTACCAGAAAAATGCAAAATAAGAGACAGGTTAATCGGCCAAATTTGGGAAAGGCCTTGAAATCTAATACTTTAATAATTCCGAACGGATAAGCCAGGGAATGTTATGAGCCATCAAACGATAGTTATATCTGAAGAGAATCCAATGTAAATTTTATTGAATTTGGAGAAGTATAAAACGTATGTGGTATACATCTTATTAAAAAATGAAGTGGGTCGTACTGGGCTCGAACCAGTGACCCCTACCTTGTCGAGGTAGTGCTCTAAACCAACTGAGCTAACAACCCTTCAATATTGTGCAAAAGTAGCATTTTTTCCAAAATAAAAGCGCCCCATCGTTAAATGGAGCGCTTTTAATATTTTATGGTAAACTATTCGCTTAAAAAGATAAAGCGTGTTACTACGATTACGAAGAGGAGATACATCATCCAATGTACCTGTTTTGCTTTACCTGTACCAACTTTTAAAAGGGTGTAGAAAACGATACCGCCTGCAATACCATTGGCAATACTGTAAGTAAACGGCATCAGTACAAAGGTGATAAATGCGGGAAATCCTTCAGTGAAATCGTTGAAGTCGATATCCAAAACTGAAGAAGCCATTAAAAGCCCAACGATAATCAGTGCAGGAGCTGTTGCTGCATCAGGAATCATCCCGGCAATAGGAGAGATTAATAGGGCAAGTAGGAAGAGTAAACCGGTAGTAACAGCGGTTAGACCTGTACGGCCACCTTCGCTGATTCCCGCTGCACTTTCAACATAAGCGGTGATCGTTGAAGTTCCCATCAAGGCACCAAAAGAGACACCGACGGCATCCACAAGCATCGCCTTTCCGATAAGGGGAGAATTACCATCTTTATCGATCAGCCCTGCTTTGTTGGCTGTTCCGACAAGTGTTCCAAAAGTGTCAAAGAGTTCAACAAAAGTAAACGTAAACACAACGGTCCAGATCCCCATATTCAACGCTCCCATGATGTCTAATTCGCCAACAGCCAGATGACTTAAGTCGGGCAGGGAGAAAAAGACGAAATTTGCAGGAACGTGTGTCACCCCCATCGGAATACCAATGAGGGTTGTTATAACGATCCCGATTAACAGGGAACCTTTGATCTTACGAGCCATCATCAAAGCGGTAATAGCGATACCAATCAGACAGAGTACCATGCTTGGATTGTGAAAACTTCCCATTCCGATATTCCATTCGAAAAACTGAAGGGTAGCCCTTCCGCCCCCTTTGGTAACTGCTTCAACTGTTGGCGGAATTAACGAGGTTGATACAGACATGATATCAGAGATTTTTACTCCGATAATTGTAATAAATAGTCCGATACCCACCGTAATTGCCCGCTTAAGCGAATTGGGAACTGCAATTACAAGAATTTGCCGGATTTTGGTAACCGTAAGAATAATGAAGATAATACCTGAGATAAACACAGCGCCTAAGGCAACTCTCCAGGGCATTCCCACTCCGGCCAGTGCTACGGTTGCAAAAAGTGCATTTAACCCCATTCCCGGGGCCAGGGCAATAGGAAAATTAGCAACCAGTCCCATCGCAATGGTTACAAAACCGGCGGCAATAGCTGTTGCAAAAAACACTGCACTTTTATCCATCCCTGTAGAGGAGAGGATATTGGGATTCAGAAACAGGATGTACGCCATCGTCATAAACGTGGTGACTCCCGCAATAACCTCAGTCTTTACTGAAGTCTTGTTTGCTGTTAGTTTAAATAGTTTTTCGAGCATACGTAGTTATTATTGGGTTATAAATTCCATTTAACTGCAACCGTTGGATTAGCCATAAACCCATGGTTAAGCGCAAAATTTGAGCTCATCTCAATCTCGCCACCAATAGAGAATTGTTTGTTCACATTAAACCAAAATTGAGGCTCACTCAGGAACACATAGTTGGTTGTAGTTCCCATGGGAGCATTAAGAAAAAAGTTATTGTCTTCCCTCCAGAAATCGGCAAAACCACTCAGAGTTACCTTGTTTTTAAAGAACTGCAAATTCCATACCCCTGTAAGCTGGAATGACATATCATTTTTACCCCTGATGTTTTTGTACATTCCCTGTAAGGTGAAAATCTTTGAATAATCCTTGGTATTCCAGGTGTAATTTCCCCCAAAGAGCCAGGCATCATTTATAGGATAACCGGAATATCCGTTTCCAACCTTATTTTGTCCAAAACCGCCATTGTACTCAACATGTAATTCGAAAGGGCTGTTCCAAAACTTAATCCCCCGGGCTATTTCAAAATAAGCTAATTGAGGCCCTTCTACACCGGTGTCGCCCGCTTTGCCGTAATCGATATCAATAAAATAAAATGTACTTCCATATTTATCCGTTTTAAATGATTCAACGGTAGAAGTAAGATACTTACGCGTTTTACCCATGTCATAATGCAACTGCACATTTTGTGCTGTTAATGCCGATCCGGCAATCAAAAACGAAAAAAGAATAAGCAGTTTTTTCATATTAAAATTTTAATTAATAAAACAATGAAGAGCTGTAAATAGTCGTTAAAAACGATATTTCTGTAAATGCGTTATACTGAAAAAAGTTGGGTTTATGTTTCTTAACCGTAAAAATAGATATTAATTTGGATTTGAAAATAGAAGTGAAGCCGCCTCTTGTCCCTTTTTCGCAATATTCCTGTGTAAGATTGCTTATTTATATTGATTATAACTTAAAACGTATAATTAATATAAATTTTTACTTGCTTGAAGTAAAATAATTATATTTTCTCAAAAATTTAATATATTTTTGTTATAATTTCATAAATACCGGGCTTTTATCTGTTACCGATATTGGATCCTGGACCATATAAAATTACCTTTCTAAAATAGATTCATTTCATGGAGAAAATTCTGATCATTGATGACGATAAGATTAGTCTTAAAGTAATTAGGGAGATTCTTGACAGGTTGGGATATAAAACACTTCAGGCTGAGAATGGTGAAACGGGATTGGCGATCGTTCGCTCTGAACACCCTAATCTTGTAATTACCGATTTTCAAATGCCCGGGATTGACGGACTTGAAGTTTTATCTGAAATTAGAAAACTCAATATCGGTATCCCTGTTATCTTGCTTACGGGCTATGGCGATGTTGTATTAACGATTAAATCTATCCAGCTGGGTGCCTTCGATTATCTGGAGAAACCAATTGATCCTGTTCAGCTTAAAAATGTTGTGCATCTTGCCCTTAATTCGGTTAAGCTAAGTAGCGGACTCAATGAAGTTAAATTTGAAGATGCTTCGAGCGAAAGTATGCTCGAGAGTAATATTCTGGTTGGAAAAACTCCCCAGATGAAGGAGATCTTCAAAAATATTGGTCGTATTTCGCTTAACAAAGTGAATGTATTGATCCAGGGTGAAACCGGCACAGGAAAGGAACTTATTGCCAGATTGATTCATTACTCAGGTGTTACAGCGAGACAACCTTTCGTGATCGTAAATTGTAGTGCGTTGACTGAGACCTTATTGGAGAGTGAGCTTTTTGGACATGTAAAGGGTTCATTTACCGGATCAATCAGGGATAAAAAAGGTAAATTTGAATTGGCCGGTGAAGGTTCAATCTTTTTAGATGAGATTTCGGAGATCTCACTGAATACTCAGGTAAAACTTTTAAGAGTTATTCAGGAGCTTGAATTCGAACGTGTTGGGGGCGAGGATGTGATTCCAATGAAAGCACGTATTATCGCAGCATCTAATAAGAATCTCGAAGTATTGATCAAGGAGGGGAAATTCAGGGAAGATCTCTATTACCGTTTAAAAGTGTTTACAATTGATTTACCACCGCTGCGCGAACGTAAGGATGATATCCGTGATCTGGTTATCCATTTTCTCCATAAACTAAATAAACGTTTTAACCGTAATGTGGTTAAGATAGGTGACGGAGTGATTGACGTCTTAAAAGCTCATAACTGGCATGGCAATGTTCGTGAACTCGAGAATACGATCCTTCAGGCGATTGTCATGTCTAAGAATGATGTGCTGGAGATTGAAAACATAACGCTGAATCCAAGGCAGAATCAGGGTGAAGAGGTTAGGCCGGAGATTCCAAGATTCCGATCGATTGCAGAGCTTGAGAAGTACCATATAAAACGTATTCTGGACGAGGTAAAATGGAATAAGCTTGAAGCATCACATATTCTGGATATTACCCGACCGACTTTAAATGCTAAAATAGAGAAATACAATTTGGTCAGGGGATAGATTATAGACCTGCTTACTGGCTTGAATATAATAGATATTCTAAATAAGAAAGCCCACCGATCTGAATTCAGCGGGCTTTCTTTGTTGGTTAAATTCCATTTCGCAACGTTAACCTTGGTGTCCTGTTGAGTTGGTGACTTTGTCAACGGCACACTTAAAAACAGCTTTCGATGGCGGAGCTACAAGAGGGGGTGTTGCAGCCAGATCCGGGTATTTAATTTCACTCCCGATTTTATTTACTTTTCTTTGTTTCTTCAAAAACCACTCGACCAGGTGTTATGAATAAATTCCCCTGTCCTTGAACTTTTTGGGTATTAAATACTCCGATTATCTCCAATCCCGAAATAGTTATAAAACTTCCTCTGCAAAGGTAGTGAACCAATAATTTTTTTAAATAGCAAATAAAAAAACCTAAAACGGCGAATGAAAATTAAAAAAATATTTTGTTACCCCTCAGGCAGCTCAGACCGGCATTTGTCCGATAAAAAATTTCGAGAGACGTAAAATGATTGTATTAGGTCTGTGGGAGTCGATCGGGTACTTTTAAGGTGTATGGGAAATGCGGGATCAATGACGCAGTTTGTTATTTTCCTTTAAGAGTTCGATGGTATCCACTATTTCCTCTTTTACCAGTTCAAGGTTATTAATAACTTTGGAATCAGCAATTTTTAAAATAAAATATCCCATTTTTTGCAGATCTGCTTCTCTTTTTTGCTGCACCACAGATTGTGACCAATCTATATCCCCTGTAATTTCAATGATCAGTTTAAGCTTAAGGCAGATAAAATTAACGGAGTAGTCGTTTATTGTATACCGTCTGTGGAAATGACAACCCCCCATTTTTTTGGATTTAAGTAAATGGTACCACAAAAGGGTCTCAGCTGCTGACTCCTCGGACTGTAACTCATGGGTGAAAAGGCGCCAGTCTGTGTTGGCTTTGAAATTTAGGTCCATAATTAATTGTTTTATTAAAGTAATCGCTGGTCCCTTTTAGCTTTAAGACGCAATTTTCGGGCGAAGGGCTTCAGGTTTCGGTTGTAATTTAATGGGTGAGGCATGATTTTTTTTTAGTTTCTATGTGTTTTTTCATCGAATGAAAAAATCCCCCCTGGCCCCCCTTATGGCCTCCCCAACCCCTCCAGAGTAGCGGAAAGGGGAGACCCTCACACGGGATTTTATCTTCTTTGATCAATCTTATTGCCCACCCTCATGTTCTCCAACCTTCTCAGGAATAGGATTCAGCACAAAATCCAATCCACTCACAATATCCCCCTCAGTAGTCTGATTGATCTTTATCGTTACCGTTTCGGGAGATGCCGTCATATTTAAATTCTTCAGCTGTTCGGAATCAACCCTGACTATATATTCCCCCGGAGCAAGACCCATATAATAGAAATAGCCATCAGACTCAGAGAGGGTCTCCGCAACCGGTTTATTCGTTGATATATCCAATTCCGCAAAGGTCTGGCCACCCTCTTTGCGAATACTCTTTTTGTAAAATTTCACCAGGATCCTCCGCTGCCCCTTGAGGATATTGTCCTTATTCAGGTAAACCATTCCACTCACCTCACCAACTGCAATCACTGGGATGTCGAGGCGCTTAAACTGGTTTGGGTCGATAAGCACCCGGTAGGTCTTCTTCTTAAACCGCCACGAGATATTCTCCAGATCGTTATCCTGAAACTCGACTAAATAGTTTGTAAAGGCGTTCAGGTCGGGGATGCGCACAATGAGGTCTTTCTCGTTGTAGATCACCCGTCCACCCATAATGCTCACGGAGCTCACCTTGACCATCGGCTCCTCTTTATCGAACTTGCCGTTATTGTTCAGGTCGAGGAATGGATAGAGGAGCAATCCCCCTTTGCTCGCGGACGAATTGCTGCTGCTGTACACATACCCGTTGCCGCCGCCAAAAGCCAGTGATCCCTGCACACTCTCAGCGGTCATGGTCATTGCACGACTCTGCGAAACAGAGAAATTCGTCCGCGCACCCTTGAGATCGTACCTGAAATTAAAGTTGATAAAATGGTCGTTGTATAAGATATTTTTCTCGTACGAGAGGGCGAAGTTACCCCGCGGAACATATTTCTCGAGAGCGATCTTAACCGTGGTGAGCTGACCATCGGTGAAATTATATTGCCCTGAGGGGCGCAGTGTAAACCCTTTCTTAAACCGCCACGAGAGAGCCAGGTCGGAGAGGGCATAAGGCTGCATCTTCCCAATCCAGTTGATTTGTGTCGCGGCATTGGCGCTAAACTGCCGGTAATAGGCCGATAACATCATCGTCCCCTGGTTGTAGTTAAACGAGCTGTACACAAGCTGGGTGTAGTCGAGGCGCAAAAATCCCGTGGTCTTGCGCGCGGCAAAGGGGATCGACATTTTTACCTTACGCTCTTCGGGGGCATTAAACCGCGTCGCCTCTTGACCTTCCACAAATTTGGCGTAGTCGAGGGTGAGCAGTGCATCTTTGCGGAAATAGTAGTTCATCACCCCTCGCGCCTTAACACCATGGTCATACTCGCCGTTGATGGTCATCTTCGAAAATGGCTGAAAGGTCAATGTGGCAAAGGGGATGTAGGGGCTATGGGGGATCGAGGAGAGGTATTCGGCACCACCACCTATGGTTAACGTGCGCACCACACCATAGTTAAATTCGGCACGTCCATAGCGGCTCGAGAGGGTATCCTGCAATACGCCGCCCGACAAGCCATATTCAAATTCACCCGCTGGCATAAAGGTATACGGGACATTCATCGTGCGCTCCTCGGTACGCTCTTCCCCCAGCGGACCATAGAATTTCAGTTTAATGGTGGTATAGCCATACACGATCGGGACTTTAAACTGATACAACCCTGAGGCATCGGCCTTGGCATAATCCACAAGCACATTGTTGATGTAAAGCTCAACGCTCCAGTTAGGCTCGGTATGATCGGTGATGGTTTGGTACCCCGATGCCTTGCGCACTGTTGTGGGGGTATTCCGGATCGCACCTCCTACGATGGGGGCATTGATAAAGGATATCGTCTGGTTTGAGATCTTACCCAGCTGAGCCTGCCTGATAAGTGTCTTGTCGTTGTCGACCCACCGCCAGAGATAGAACAGCTGACGGTTATCGAATTTATATTGGGTGTAATAATTGATCGCCACATTGGCCTCACCATAGAGCAGTTCGGTGCCAACACCCAGGCTCAGCTGATGATTCGAGGGGCCATTCAGGGTCTGATACGATCCTGCGGCATAATCCATATTCCCCATTTTCAGGATATGGTAGTCGCGCCGTACGGTGGTGTCGGCAACAATCTCCCCCTTGACCTTTGAGACATTGGTGCGCAGCTTCTCGATACGCAGTTGCTTGAGGATGGGGAGCTCGAAATTCGATTTAAGCATGATCGTGAGGGCGCGGAAATTAAAGGTTAGGGTGATGCCAAATGCCTCGGCAAAAAGCGACGACTCCATATATAGTGACCCCAACTCTTTCGAAAGACCGTTCTTCGTCCGTATCACTTTAGCCCCTATTTTGATTTCATTGGTGGTCAGATCGACGGAGTAGGTCTGGCTCTCTTTTTCGATAAACCCACTCACGCTATTTCCATCTTTGGCCACAATACATTGAATGTCGAGGGTGTTAAACAGATCTTCGACATTGATAAACAGCTGTTTGTTAGATCCGTAGATCGCGTCGATGTAGAACATCTTATAACCGTCGATCATCACCCGTACGGGGATCTCGTCGTAGGCGGCGAGCGGTGCATCGACGACATCACCAATCGTGGCCTGTGCGCGGGTGCTCACGGGTGAAAGAGCACCCATGATCAGGAAGAAGATTACCCCTGTCATCCAGCGATGGCACAGACCTCTCCCGTATAGGCTAGAGCCGGTGGTTCGTCGACGGTGTGGGTTATGGGTTGTCATCACTTATTCCTGGTTAAAGGTGATGGCAAAGGTGCCTGAGTAGGTTCCCGGGATCGCTGTTCCGGGAATATGGAGTGTACCACCCATACGCAGGGGGGTGATAAAGTTACAGTCGCTATTTGTTGAGAAGCTCGCGCCATTACCCCCTTTTTCGGTAGGTCCCATGTCGAGGGTTAATGAGCCGCCGTTACTTCCCGTTAAGGTGGTGGTGGCGTCGAAGGTGATGCTCACCTGACGGCCTTCACACAGTTTAATCGCAAATATGGCTTCGTGCGCCGCGGGTGCGAGCGATAAGGCAGCCACGCTCCCCGAGCAGGTGCGGGCTCCATCCCAGCCTACCGTCACGCTCCCTCCGGCACTTCCTGTGAGACAGAACGTGCCAAAGTGAATCCCTTGCATGGGCGTTATCGTGATGGTCCGTTGAGGCAATACCGGCTGGGCAGATGCAGCGTAACCACAAATGCAGATCAAGATTGTGATGTGCAAACCTTTGATAAACCAACTTTGAAACTCCTTAACGTTCATCACTATTTGATTAAAATTAAATTGTTTTCTTCGCGTTCTATAATCATGCCATGCCTTCAGCATTGGTATTTCATTAACGATTAATTTTTTATCCTTTTTTCTCTATAATCATTCCATGCCGTCGGCATTGGTATTTCATTAATCATTAATTTGTTATCCTTTCCTATCTTCTCCTTTTTTCTCTCCCGTCTCTCCATCTCCCTCTCTCTTTCACTCCCTCACCTTTTTTCTGTTTTTTAAACCCGAAGGGTTGTTATTATTATAGATAATTAGCAAACAGGGTATAATGAACTACACGGTGGTGAAATAATTATTTCATACCTTCGGCATTCCTGATGCTGACAATGTTTATCTTTCTATAATCATATCATGCCTTCGGCATTGGTAATGGATTAATAATTAAGCATTAATCCATTAAGCATAAACTCATTTATTCGCTCCAAGTGTAACCTGCACGGGTTCGGTGATTGGCAGATTAGCCTCGGCATAGACCATAAATTTGGCATCATCGGGAGTGGTATATCTCACCCTGAGATTGCCCGTTCTGAGAACTACACCCTTCACCTGGTTGAGCTTAACGGTGACTATGCGATGATCGATATTGGTATAAACACCCACCCCTTTTACATTTCCGACAATGATGGGTTTGTTTTGTCCTGCGATATATTCAACGACCAGATCGCCATAGGTTGAGCAGTTGCCTACTCTGTTGATCGAAAATTCGAGCGTGGGTATCGTATCCTGCGAGACACCCAGTTTAAGGTTGGTGAATGAGGTGGCGACAGTAACCTCTCCCGTGCGGATGATCACCGGAATGCTGATACCAAAGATTGGGATTAGCTGAACGCTCACGAGTGACGTGTCTTTAAAGGGGTTCTTTGCTCCCAGGGGGCGGTAGTCTTTTTCGGACCTGAAGTAGAGGTGCGAGCGGTACTCTCCCGCAGCCATATCTGGTTTACGCCGGCACTGGATCATGATTACCTGAGGCTCTCCGGGTGCCAGGGTTATGGTACGTGGGAAGATCCGCAGGTATGGCTCGGCACTCATCTTTGCATCAGTGGCTTTATCAAGGTTTATGAAACTCCCATCCTCCTTCATGTTTTTTTGCAGCAACGAAACCGAGTAGGTCGCGGTATCTTTTCCCATATTCACGAGACTCAGCTCTTCACGTTGAGCATTACCCTCGAAGACTACGCGTCTAGGGGTAACCAGCAGATCCCCCTGGGCAAACGCCTGCGCTACAATCAGCGTAAAAACGATTAGCGATAAAACTCTTTTCATGGCATTGGTTTTAATGGGTTTTACTGTTAACAGGATACTCAAATAACTGGCAATAAAGGGAGTGCCACTATGAATGACACTGCCCTTTATTTGTTTGCAAAATTTAGTTGTAGTCAACGGTAACAGGGAAGGTTCCTGAATAGGCACCACCAAGCTGAGCTGCGGCTACAGTTAATGTACCGCCAACCGTAAAATTATCTGCACCTGAATCACTAAGCGTACCTATTATTGCATCAGCCCCTGCGCTGGCAACATGTGCCGTCAATTCTGTTATGTGCATAGTTGCCGAAGTTCCTGCAGTTTTAGTTACTATAATATCAGCAGGCAATGTGATAGCATAACTTTGATTCCTGGTACCTCCTACGGTATAAGCTGCATTTGAGGGAATTTGACTTACTACTCCAGCTGATATTTCTAAACCTCCGGTATATTCTCGAGTTGTACTATTTGAAGGTAACAAAACAGTGCCGCCTGTTGCGTCCTTTAGAACAATAGTTCCAAAATGTAATACAGCTGTTTGGGTAAGGTGCATTGGTGTAATTAGTACAGCTCCTGCAGAAGTAGCTGTTACTGTTGCTGAAGTATTGGTTTGTGCCATCACCTTCATTGAAAACCCTGCCATCATCAAGATAGCCACGAAAATCATACTTAATTTTTTCATTTTGTTTTTGTATTAAATTATTAAAAAGAGTAAATATTTTTGCATAATCTCCGTGCGATCATCACCTGGTGATGGGGTGCAAGGCGGGTTGCTATGCTGCTTCCCTAATGTTTTTTGGTGTTCACTGTTTCATCTGAGATTCTTAATCCGTTTTTTTATGGGTTAGACATAATGTTAATGGTTTGTGCCGTTGCACACTATCTTGCGTACCAGTTTCCCCTGGTGGTTTTGAAGCTCGACCAGCAGAAGCTCCCTTGCCGGGTTATAATTGAGTGCATATTGAGCTTCACCCGCAAATTGCTCTTCGAAGAGTTTCCGCCCCAGCACATCGTAAACCGAAACACGAGTATCGCCCGTGAGCTGCGTAAGGTCTACGAAAATCTGGGTGCCATTGGTGGTTATACGGGCCGGAAGTTCGTTAGTGGCCTGCCCCGTCACGGGTGCAAAATGAAGCACAAAACGGTTGGCCCCATCGGTGGTTGAGCCACTGAACCGGTAGGTGGGTTCGGCTTTAAGATCCTGAATTACCCTCTTCTGGAGATCCTCAAGCAGCACGGTTGTAAAAGCTCCCGCCTCAAAACTGGCACTCAGCGAATAAGTCCCGTCGGCTCCCGCCTTAAACTGCACCGGCACCTGCGGATAGGCAACCGTATCACTCAGATAACGTACCGTAAAATTCGAATTTCCGGCATTCAGGTACAGACTCGGAGCGGTAGTCACAGGACTGAATAACTTCGCGGTCCCAATAAGTCCGTCGGGATAGCCAAATAAGAGCCGGGCCTCGTCGAAGGTGCCGTCACGTTCCGATAGCACAACCGCACTTATTACTTCGGAATTCATTCGCGCGCTCTTCCAATTATTCGCTCCATCGTGAACCCGAATTGCATTCGAGAATCCCAGGCTTCCGCCACTCGCCGCCCGCACGAAGAATCCTTGCATAGGGGCTATATAACGTGTCACCGAATTGGTGCCGGCACCTCCGTACGAGTTACATACCCCGTAGTTATTTGCCGACTGGTTCCAGATCCACATGTCGTAGCCGCTGCCACTTACCGCCAGACCCGACCTGCTCCATCCCGAGGTGGCCTGCCAGTCAATCGACGAAGGATAGGGGTTACCCACGAGGTTAAAACCTTTGAGTCCCGTGGTATCGCTGGCATAGGCGAGGGTATAATTTATCGCACCGTTATTGAGGTTTCCGGTAAACGACTTGGTCGGATTTGTGGCCTGCACCGAATAGAGGTATCCGCGACCCGGGACAAAAAAGCTCTGCGGATGGACGGTATTCCAGTTCACCGTCGAGGTGGTATTGAGCTTGTAGATCCAGCAGCTCGTGGGTTCGTTCCATAAATAGAGATCATAGCCTGTGCCATTTCCGTACGTCCCGGAAGGTAGCCAGCCGCTGCCAATAGTTTGTTGCGCAACGGGGGAGGAGAGGAAGTGCCAATCTTCTGCTGAACCTGTGATGTAGCGGTTTACCGTGGCCGCAATGCTAGTGGTGTTATGGAGTAGTGAGGCGGTTCCTGTCGCGTCGGAGGAGATTATTAGTCCCGAAGTGCCGGCGGAATTTATTAGGGTGCCCCCAACTGTGAGTGCCATGCCCGCGCCAATGGTTAGCGACTTAGCAGTGTTTATAGTCAGGTCGTGACAAACGGCATCTGGTGTATCACCGATAGTCACCGCGTTATTCACGAGCACATTGTCTGTTGCGACCGGCACTCCCATGGGCAACCAGGTGCCGTCGGTATTCCAGCCGCCGTCGACGATGCTGGTTTTAATCGCAAACTCGCCAAGACCAAGATCACTGAATGAGGTGAACTCCTTCACATTGGTATAATCGGGTGTGGTGACGTCGCTAAGTTCAACGGTTGAATGGTTGGCAAGAATCATGATCATCGGATGGGTAGGGGTAACTCCTGTTCCATCGAGATTTACCGTGTACCTGAAGTTGGATCCCCCTGACTGGCTTACTGCCCAGTGTCGTGAGATAGATGTTATGGCATTGGTAATTTGTGTCGCAAGAATATTTTGAGGTATCGTAAGTGCATCCTCTGTCTCCAGAACCGTTACCGTACTCGTGCCTGTAAGCTGGGAATAGGTGAGGGTCATAGGGTGGTAATTGCCATTACCCACAGGGAAATTCTTCGAACCCGTAGCTTCATAGATCCGCGAAAGCTGACCTTTCACATACGACGTGGTGCTTCCTGCGGTAGCGCTTCCTGCCGAGCCGATGGTCAGTGTCACACCGTTGGTGATTGCGTCAATAATGCCTGCGGTTAAGGTCAAAGTGCCGTTAACAGATTCGTCAGTCGTGAGTACGATGTCTGCTGAGGTGTTATCTGCAGTGAGGTTATAAAAAGGTGAGGTACTACTTCCGCCAATTGTCTGCGTCGCTGTTCCGGTGAATGCCACGGTTCCGTCGTTGTGTGTGAAGGTGCCACTGTTGCTCCAGTTTCCCGTGATGTGCATCGTGGCAGAGGATGGCCCGTTGAGGGTTCCCGAAATGGTGAGATTATTAAAGGTGTTGACCGTCGACCCGCTGATTACAGAGGTGCCGTCAAAGATCACCGTGCCTGTGCCGGGTGTGAAGGTTCCGTTGTTAACAAAGTTGCCTGAGACAGTTAAGGTATTAGAACCATTCATGGTTACTGTGGCGCCGGCGTTGATGGTGATGCTGTTGCAAACGGCTGCGGCGCCTATCAAAGGTTGATTTCCCCCCGATGGGATCACAACCTCG
>CANJNY010000037.1 GCA_947475715.1 Prolixibacteraceae bacterium | reverse complement strand
TTCCAAAGAAACGGGTATTCCTTTGTATTCAGCATATTACAGAAGAACACTTCCAGCATTCCTTAAAGTAAAAGAATTAGTTGATTCTGAAGCTGTCGGATCAATCAGGTTGGTGAATGTACGGTTTTATTGCCCCCCTGAAAACGATTCTGACAGCCTGATTGCACCGTGGAGATATCGTCCGGAGATATCCGGAGGAGGTTTACTTTTTGACCTGGCTTCGCATACCCTGGATTTTTTGGATTTCATCTTCGGTCCTATCGGGCAAATAAAGGCCAATGCATTAAATCAGGCCAACCTCTACCCTGCCGAAGATCTTGTATTGGCAAACTGGATCCATGAATCAGGAGTAGCGGGCACCGGATCATGGTGTTTTGCAACTTCCGATAAAAACAACCTGGATGAAGTTGAGATCATTGGTAACCAGGGACGGATACTATTTTCCACGTTTAAATCAGTTCCGGTTATTCTCGAAAACCATACAGGACGTCATGAATTTCCCTTTGAGAGACCAAAACATGTTCAAAGCTATCTTATGGAAAAAATAGTTTCCGCCTTACGCGGGGAAGGTGAATCTCCCTCAACCGGAATATCAGGGGGACGGACGAACCGGGTAATGGATGAAATGGTTAAAAACTATTATCATAAAGAATAAGAAACGAAGTAAAAAACAGGAATGAAGATCATTATTGATGATAAAATCCCATATATAAAAGGGGCCCTTGAGCCTTTTGCAGAAGTAATTTACCTTTCGGGAGATCATACCACTCCTGAAATCGTTAAAAATGCGGATGCCCTGATCACACGAACCAGAACCAAATGCAACGCAGAGTTACTTGCAGGCTCTATGGTAAAGTTTATCGCGACAGCTACAATAGGTTATGACCATATCGACACGGATTACTGCGATCAGGCGGGAGTAAGCTGGACCAATGCTCCCGGATGTAATTCGAAATCAGTAGAGCAATACATTGCTTCGGCATTGATGATTTTAGCTGAAAAAAAACAGCTTCTTCTCAAGGAAAAAACAATCGGAATCATCGGAGTTGGCAATGTAGGTTCAAAAGTGGCCCGTTTATGCGAAACTCTGGGGATGAAGGTTTTGCTTAATGACCCACCGCGTTCAAGGGTTGAAGGTCACAAAGGATTTGTGGATTTAACAGAACTTCTTGAAAAGTCAGATATTATTACCTTGCACGTCCCATTAACAATGGATGGAATAGATAAGACATTCCACATGGCTAATGCTGAATTTTATTCTACAACCAAAAAAAATCCAATTATAATAAACTCGTGCCGGGGAGAGGTCACCCAAACAAAAGCTCTGAAAGAAGCTTTAAAATCGGGTATGATATCAGGCGCAGTAATTGATTGCTGGGAGAATGAGCCGGTATTGGATCGTGAACTTCTTGACCTTGTCGATCTTGCAACACCTCATATTGCAGGTTATTCCAGAGATGGGAAAGCCAACGGCACAAACATGAGCATCAGAGCCTTAAGCAAATTTTTCAATCTGGGAATTAATAACTGGAAATGTTCAGGAGTAGAACTTCCACCCTCGTTAGACATCTTTATTGATGGCACAGGTAAGTCAACACAACAAATTATTTATGAAGCAATTATATTCACATACGATATACGTGAAGATGATCATCGACTTCGGGAATCGGTAGAAACGTTTGAAAAACAACGCGGCGACTATCCTGTAAGGCGTGAATTTAAGGCCTTTAAAATCTTTTGTAAAATCAATAATTTAAAAGCCATTCACAAGCTCAATCAACTGGGATTTAAACTTTAAGCGAATAGAAATAGTTTGAAATAAATAGAAATAAATAGAAATAAATAGAAATTTCAACGATAAAAACATTATAAACAACAATATCACAAATGAAAAAAGCAGACATTGGCCTGATAGGCCTTGCAGTAATGGGCGAAAATCTTGTTCTTAATATGGAGAGCAAGGGATTTACAGTTGCAGTCTATAACCGGACAGTCGACAAGGTTGACAAATTTGTTTCCGGACGTGGTGCGGGTAAAAATTTCATTGGATGTCATTCAATCGCGGAGCTGTGTGCTAATCTTGAGCGTCCGCGTAAAGTGATGATGCTTGTAAAGGCGGGGTCACCTGTTGATGATTTTATCGAGCAGATTATTCCTCATCTGGAACCGGGAGATATTATTATTGATGGAGGGAATTCCCATTTCCCTGATACCATTCGACGCACAAACTATGTTGAAAGCAAAGGTCTTTTGTATATCGGAACGGGTGTTTCTGGTGGTGAAGAGGGAGCACTATTGGGTCCGTCGATGATGCCGGGTGGGTCTCCTGCTGCATGGCCTGCCGTAAAAACAATCTTTCAGGCAGTAGCCGCCAAAGTAGATACCGAACCTTGTTGCGATTGGGTGGGTGAAAACGGTGCCGGCCATTTTGTTAAAATGGTTCATAACGGCATCGAATATGGCGATATGCAGATTATTTGCGAAGCCTATCAGTTGATGAAAGAGCTTCTTGGAATGAGTGCAGACGAAATGCATGATACTTTTGCTGAATGGAATAAAGGGGAACTCGATAGCTATTTAGTTGAAATCACACGTGATATCCTGGGATTCCGCGATGAAAATGGTGAAGCGCTCGTTGAAAAAATTCTTGATACTGCCGGTCAAAAAGGGACAGGTAAATGGACGGGGGTTTCGGCACTCGATCTGGGAATTCCACTGACATTGATTGGAGAATCGGTTTTTGCCCGTTGCCTCTCTGCACAAAAAGATCTTCGTGTAAAAGCCTCCAAATTCCTCAACGGTCCGGAAAAGCTTTTTAAAGGAGACCAAGTTCAATTCCTCAGCGACCTGAAAGATGCCTTACTTGGCGCCAAAATCATTTCGTATGCTCAAGGTTACGACTTAATGGGTGAAGCTGCCAAAGAGTACAAATGGAATCTTAATAACGGTGGTATTGCCCTGATGTGGCGAGGTGGATGTATTATTCGTTCGGTCTTTTTAGGAAAAATCAAGGAAGCCTTTGATAATAATCCCAAACTCGAACACTTGCTACTTGATGAATATTTTAAAGATACCATTGAAAAGGCTCAGGCCGGATGGAGACGGGTAGTTTCTGCAGCGATAACCAATGGCGTTCCGGCACCATGTCTTGCAACAGCATTAACCTACTTTGATGGTTTTCGCAGCGAACGGTTACCAGCCAATCTGCTTCAGGCTCAGCGTGATTATTTCGGTGCTCATACCTACGAACGGGTTGACAAACCACGCGGAGAGTTTTTCCACACGAACTGGACCGGACGTGGCGGGGATACCGCATCGAGTACTTATACTGTTTAAAATAACAAGAAATACAAGTCAAGGCGCTGCAACCTCTGGTTGTAGCGCCTTTATTAATGTTAAATCATACTGCCGAACAACAAATCAAAAATTATAACACTATGCCTCTAAATCACCAATAAATCTCTCTTCATCTGACGGACTCCAAAAAGACAAGCCTAATCTTTGGAGCCTTTTTTGTGTTTTTGTGCTTTGGTGGCAAAATTTTTCTTTTTTAGAATTAAAGTTTAATCGCTGAATTACGCTATGTTCGAAATTCTCAATACATAAATCCTTCTTGTTTGAATATTTTAATTAAATTCACATACTGAAAATTTAAAAACGAACCAGATTTATGAAAAGAAATACTCTTATCACATTGATCATTTTGATCTTTTGCGCAATGGCCAATGGTAATCCACAAAGTGAAGTTCAAAATAAGAAAGAGAAGCCGGCACCTCGATGGAGTACTGAAAAAGCGAAATCCTGGTACGAAAAACAACCCTGGTTACGGGGGTGTAATTTCAACCCAAGTACAGCAATCAATCAACTTGAAATGTGGCAGGCAGAAACTTTTGATCCTAAAACAATTGCACGGGAACTTGGCTGGGCAAAAGAGATCGGGATGAATTGCATGCGTGTTTACCTGCACCATGTTGCATGGGAATTAGATCACGATGGTTTTAAAAACCGGATGAGAGAATATCTGACTATTGCCGATAAAAATGGGATAAAAACGATTTTTGTTTTCCTCGACGACTGCTG
The DNA here is from genome assembly GCA_947475715.1 of Prolixibacteraceae bacterium. GTDB lineage: Bacteria > Bacteroidota > Bacteroidia > Bacteroidales > Prolixibacteraceae > JAAFHB01. Next base: position 32,479 of record CANJNY010000037.1, on the reverse strand, counting down.
GAATCCAACCTATAAACCGGGAAAACAACCTGATCCAAAACCGGGAGTGCACAATTCAGGCTGGGTAAAGGATCCGGGAGATCTGTTGGCCAAAGATCCAAAAATAAAAGCTCTTTTAGAGGCCTATGTAAAAGATGTAATGACCACCTTTAAAAATGACAAGCGTATTTTACTCTGGGATTTATATAATGAACCCGGAGAATATAAAGATCAGTCACTTAAACTATTGAAGGAAGTCTTCACCTGGGCCAGAGATGTAAATCCTTCACAACCTCTCACTTCAGCAGTTTTCAGCATGCGTTCCAAGGAAATGAACAAATTCCAGGTTGAAAATTCGGACGTTATTACCTACCACAACTATGACGACATTCAGGAACATCAATCCGCGATTGACACCTTGAAAAAATATAATCGTCCCCTTTTATGTTCTGAATATATGGCCCGCCGCAATAACAGTCTTTTTAGTACAATCATGCCGCTTCTTAAAAAGAATAAGATTGCAGCAATCAATTGGGGGCTGGTTGATGGCAAGAGTAATACCAAATATGCATGGGATGAGCCTATTGCTGACGGATCGGAACCTAAGTTATGGTTTCACGAAATATTTCACACCGATGGAAGAGCTTATAAACAGGAAGAAGTTGATCTGATAAAAAGTCTTACAAAATAATACTGAAAATTACAATGATTTAATTTTATTTTTTAAAAACACCCAAATCAATCATCTGTTGAAAATAGTCAGTAATTGACTCTTCAACCGGACGATAGTTTATCCCAAGTTCCCGAATACTTTTGGAATTATCGACCAACCAATGGTAACCCACATTTTTTCGGACCATTTTACGTTTCACCCCTGCCATTGGAGCCAATAACCAAATCATAAATTTGGGAAGGTTTTTTTTCGGAAAAGGAAACTGATTTCCATATTTTTTTTGAAGAATCTCAGACAATTCAAGCAGTGAAACCTCTCTGGCTGAGATGATATGCCTTCCTTGCGCACCAGGGAAAAATCCGGCATTAAAATGGGCCTCTGCAAGATCGCGTACATCAACAGCTCCCACAAAAAATTCGGGAGTCCCCATCTTGCCCGTCCCATCCCCAAGTTGACGGATAATATTAAAACTTTCGGAGGTCGAATGAGGATTAATCCCCGGACCAATAACCAGTGAAGGATTGATCACCACTAAGTCCCAGCGCTGTTGCTCTTTATTTATCTCCCAGGCAGCTCGTTCAGCTAAAGTTTTGGAGTAGGCATACGACTGATGGTGTAAGGAAGAAGAGTGATTCCAGATATCTTCGGTGGCAATGCCTCCGGGATAATCCAAAATATCTACTGAATCACCTACAATGGCAACACTACTACTGGTTAAAACAACCCGCTTTACCGAAGAGGTCCGGTTAACCGACGCGAGTACATTTCGGGTACCATTTAATGCAGGATCGACCAAATCGCGTTGCGGGTTTTTTACTTTTATCTTGAATGGGGAGGCGGTATGAAAGACCAACTCACAACCTTCCATTGCCTGATCATAAGACCCATCAATCAGGAGGTCGGCCTTGAAGAAACGGATCTTCCCGGCGCTTTGGCTGGCAATGGAATTCAAATACTTTAAAGATTCCAGATTCTCAGGATTTCTGACCGGAGCATGTACCGTTCACCCCGCTTCCAATAACTTTTTCACAATCCAACCGGCAACATAGCCTGTAGCGCCTGTAACAAGTACCGGCATATTTTTATCAATATCTATCATAAAAATCTATTCTTAGTAATAAAATACAAATTTAAGATTTAAAGTAATCCATAAAATGCCAATTTCAAAAAGACTACGATTTAGGTCATACAAACTCACCGGTTCCAAAATTGCCGGTAAGTTTAATCCGAAATCATTAACTCTGCGTTAAACCCTACCTCTGCAGCAGGCCGACTATTTTTATCATCATTTACGTACTCGAGAATATCTCCGGGTTGGCATACCAGGGCTTTACAGATGGCGTTCAGTGTGCTAAAGCGGATGGCTTTTGCCTTTCCAGTCTTTAGTATGGAAAGATTGGATAAGGTTAAGTCAACTCTTTGAGAAAGTTCGTTCAATGACATCTTCCGTTTTGCCATCATCACATCAAGGTTTACAATAATTGGCATGGGTTAGATGGTTAATTCGTTTTCAGTTTGAATTTCAATTCCTCTCTTAAAAATCAACGCAATAACAAAAAGTATTACACTCATAAACAACCATACGTCGGCTCCGCCCAGACGAAGGTAGTGAATTTCCGGCATGATCACCCCTTGGCTGACAAACCACTCAGCATATCGGACACCCCACCACGAGAACAGACCTATTCCTAACGACAAATAAGCTAATTTAAATATGAATTTCCCAACCTCCCTACTGAAGGGACTAGCCATATTCAGTTTCTTATCGTGTAAGATTTTTAGAATTATGTAAAACAGACAAGCTCTTAAAACTCCAACAATACTCATGAGTAATATTTCGACAAAGAAATAGCCACGATCGAATTTATAAAGAGCCGACAAATCAACCTCCGTCCAAAACTTACTGGCACCGTTTGGGTCGATTAACAACGTGAAAAAACCATTAAATATAAAACCTCCGGCCTCGATGCATACACCCACAAAAATTATCCATGAAAGGATATATAATATTTTAAGTATTTGCTCAGTACTGATCTTGATTTTCATAACTAAGTAATTTTAAAATTAAGATACAAAAATAATAAATATTTATCGAATAAAAACAAATATTTATTATTTAGCGAATGCCCTACCTGATAAGATTAAACAAACCCATTTTAATTTGGTTGAAAAACAAGTATTATTTTAAATCTGATTAACTCTTTATTTTCTCGACCACCACCGCGGTGCCATACGCAAGGACTTCTGTGAGTCCATTCATAACCTCATTGGCATCATATCTCATGCTGATTATGGCATTGCCACCTAATTCCGTAGCGTGTTGAATCATTAGCTGAAACGCCTCTTCACGGGCGTTTTCACATAATTCGGTATAAATTGCACTTCTGCCCCCAAAAATTGTCATAAATCCTCCTGCAATATTTCCTAAAATACTTCGGGATCGAACGGTTATCCCACGGACAAGACCCAATTGTTGAATAATTCGGTAACCTTCAAGACTGGTGCTGGTAGTAATTAATGTGTTGTTTCTCATGATATTGAATACTGTGTTTATTACAATTAAAAAATATACGTCTATTGATCAGTCATCTAAAGCAGAGCTTATAAGCTGGCGGAATTTCCAGCCGGTATTATCGTTTACCGGCCCTTGTGTCTGTTTTAAAAGGATTCCGATGATTTTTTCTTTGGGATCAGCAAAATATTGAGTATTAAAATATCCCCCCCATTCAAAGGTGCCGGCACTGCCAAGATCACCCTTCTCCTCTCCTTTCGAAGTAACGACCGAAAAAGCCAGACCAAAGAATTTGTCCGTCCCTCCAAAAAGAGTTCCCGTTTGGTTGCTTAAAATCATCTGGACTGTTGTTCTGCTTAAAATCCTTATCCCATTAAGTTCTCCGCCATTCAAATACATTTGCAAAAATGTGGCATAGTCCTTAGCTGTACTTGACAATCCTGCACCGCCGGAGAAGAAGCTTTGAGCTCCCTTAATGGGGTAATCGGGATCATAGAAAGTAGCCGGGAAAGGAACCCATTGACCATTTTTATCTTTTTGCTGAACCGATACAAGCCTTCCAGCCTTTTCTGCCGGGAGATAAAACCACGTATCATTCATCCCAAGGGGATCAAAAAGATGTGTTCTCAGATACCGGTCAAATGACATTCCTGAAACCACCTCAATCAAATAACCTAAAACATCAAGTCCTTCACTATAAGTCCATTTCTCGCCGGGATTATTATGCAAGGGTAACTTTGCAAGCTTTTTGACGCTTTCACCAATGGTTATTTTCTCTGTGGTCCAGGCATCTGTCACTCCTGCTTTCTTATAAATCATCTTAAAACGTTCATCGCTATCGATGAAACCATAACCGATACCCGATAGGTGACTTAAAAGCTGACGGATCGTAATTTCTCCTTTTGCCGCAGTGGTTACATAAGATGTATCACTGACTTGAAAGCTTTCTAAAACCTGTGGATTTTTGAATTCAGGAATATACTTCGAAATCGGATCGTCGAGTTTAAATTTCCCTTCCTCCAATAACATTAGCACTGCAGTCGAAGTAATTGCCTTACTTTGGGAAGCGATACGGAAAATATCATCCTGCTTTAAAATACGATTACTCTGATTGTCAGCTTTTCCAAAAGCTTTACAAAAGACAATTTTCCCTTTTCGTGCCACCAGAGCCACAATTCCCGGAACTTCACCAGACGCCACCGCCTCTGAACACATCGTTTCCACGCGGGCCAACCGCTCAACTGAGAATCCGACACTTTCCGGAATTGCTTCCGACAAAGGTGGCGAAAAGTTATTTGATTTGGTCTGGGCACCAAGTGACAAGACTAATCCGGACAAAAAGAGGAAAAGAAGTTTTTTCATGGAATTATAATTGCAGTGATATTTTGTTGTGTTATTTAATAAGACAAATTTAGTAAAATATAAAAACCGGAATTAAGAAAACCACAGGATTGCTAAATGGAAAATTTAATTATTTTATTTTCCTTTACCACTCCTAAACAGATTTGCAGTAAAATATCCTCGAATATATTTAACTTTACTTTAACAAAGATATTAAAGGCAGCATTATCATTGTTTAATAGAATAGTTGCCAAACATTCTAATTTTCAAAAGATGAAAACGTATACCATTCTAGTATTTTTATTCCTGATCATATTTTCCACCTCAGTGAATAGCCACCCAGCCTACGATAACAATCAAAATATCAGACAGGTTCACAAATATCTGTTTGAGCTTCGAATCCATTCAGCTGAAAACCTGCTAAAAGCCGAAGAGGTTAAAAATCCTCAGAATGGTTATATCACCTACTACAGATTATACAGTGAGGTGATTAGACTGATGATCGCCAATTCGACATCAGAATACAAACTAAGGGCGCCGGTTTTGAATGAATACATTGATAAACTTAAAAAATTGCCGGACAATAATCCTGAATACCGGTTACTGATCGGTGAGTCGAAGGTTTTCACCGGTTTACTTCATGTGAAATATGACAGCAAATTTTCAGGTCTTATTGAGTGTCTGAGCGGGTATAACCTGCTAGAGACCAATATTGAAAACTATCCTGAGTTTATACAGAGTATTAAAATCCCCGGCATGATTCAAATTGGTGTTTCCTTTATGCCCAAAATATTACAATGGGGAATAAAACTATTAGGAATAAAAGGAGATCCGCAAGCCGGATTAAAAAAACTCTCCGATTATTCTGAATTTGCCAAAGGAAAATCAGGGTACGAAGAGGAAGCATTTATATTTACAATGGCCGCCTATAAACTAATGAATCAGGAAGAGGCACTCATTAAAATGATTCAGGCCAAAAAAGATTTTATTAAGGAGGCTACCCTCATGAATTATATCGCAGCAACGGTTTGTGCTGAAGCGAATCAGGCTGAAACTGCCTTGGACCTGTTGAGCAATATTGCAGAGGAGAAACTGGAGATCCCATTTTCACCGCTTCATTACCTTACCGGAAAAGCCAAAATGATGCGACTTGATCCCGATGCCAATCAGCAGCTTATGAAATATTTGCAGGAGTCAACAGGAGCAGATTATCTGAAAGCAGACTTGTATGAATTGGCCTGTTTTTACTATATTTCCGGAAATACCACTCTATACAGAAAATACCTGGAACAAGTTAAAGAGCAAGGGCGGGAGGTTCATAACCGTGATATTGAAGCTGCCTTTGAGGCAGATAAAACAGAACTTCCTAACCTTAATCTGATGCGCGCGGAATTTCTGGTAAAAGGTGGATATTTCATAAACGCGGAGAAAGAACTTAACAATATGCCAACTGTGAACTTACTGAATGATGGGGAGAAGGTTCGATATTTCTACCTGGCAGGGGAATGTCAGCGGTTGAGAAAACTTGTGAAAGATTCAGAGAACAACTACTTAAAAGCTTTTGAAATTGGAAAAAACACTGGAGATTATATTGCCCAAAAAGCACTGGTGCAGGCAGGCTTATTAATGGAAACTAATGGCTCCCCCAGTGAAGCGAAGAAATACTACCATTTGTCACTCCATTTTAAATCTAATAGTAATCCTTACAGTGATCTATACCAGAATAAGGCAAAAGCAGGACTAATCCGACTCTCCTTTCCGGAATAGACTTTAAGAACCTCTTGTCCCTGAGTTTATCTGCCGGCCTTTTGGTATTTCCCGGAACTATAAAAACGGAAAAACTCATAATATATCCCTATAAATCAAATATATAATTGACCTTAGTTTCTAAATGCAATAAACCCTTTTAGCCACGATATCTGAAAGAGTGTAACCTTTGAAATTATAATTACTTTGATAATAGCGATAAAATAAAGCTAAATTTGCACCGGAATGAAAAAGATTACAGCTGGCATATCCTTTATTAGTACCTGGCGATTAAAGCACCTCAATGAACGCGAGATGCTGCTGATTTTAAGTTTTGCGGTCGGACTGCTTAGTGGATTTGCAGCAATTATTTTAAAAAATCTTATTTATCATCTCGGAAAATTATTAACCTCTAATTTTACCTCTTATTCTGAGAGTTATCAATATTTGGCATACCCAGGAATTGGGATACTGATCACGGTACTTTATGTGAGGTATTTCGTGAAGGAGAGTATTGGTCACGGTGTAACCAAAGTCCTGGAGTCAATTGCTAACAAAAAAGGGAGGATGCGGGCGCACAATATGTTTACCTCCATAATATCAAGCACGATTACCATTGGATTTGGCGGATCTGTAGGTGCTGAAGCGCCGGTGGTCCTGACCGGATCATCCATTGGATCAAATATTGCAAGGTCATTTAACCTCAGTTATCACACCATGACCGTATTAATCGGGTGTGGAGCAGCAGGGGCTATTGCAGGTATTTTCAAGGCTCCGCTTGCCGGAATATTATTTGCTATTGAGGTATTGATGCTTGATATGTCGATGACCTCCCTCCTACCCCTGCTAATATCGGCTTCTACCTCTGCCTCACTTGCTTATTTTCTGATGGGAAGTGCACACCACTTTGATTTTCAGATTGACAAGGCATTTAATGTGGCCAACATTCCATGGTATATTGTTTTAGGAATATTCTGTGGACTTTTTTCTTACCTGTTTACAAAAGGAAATTTATATGTAGAGGGGCGTTTTCAAAAAATGAAGAACCCTTACTTAAAAGTAATCGTTGGAGGTATAATGCTTGGAATTTTAATTTTCCTATTCCCTTCACTCTGGGGAGAAGGGTATTTCACAATAGATCAGATACTGACAGATGCAGGGTCAAATATTCTCAATAATTCCCTTTTTGTAGGATTTAAAGCTGATAAATATATTTTAATTGGGATGATCCTGGTGATTATGCTTGTAAAAATTATAGCGACAGCAGCAACGACAGGGGCCGGAGGAAGCGGTGGTATTTTTGCCCCTTCCCTCTTTTTGGGCGGGATGGCAGGGTTTTTCGTCTCATCGATTCTAAACCTGGAAGGGAATATGGTTCCGTCACGTAATTTTGCCCTTGTTGGTATGGCAGGAATGATGGCCGGAGTGATGCAATCACCCATGACCGCCATTTTTTTAATTGCGGAGATAACGGGAGGTTTTGGTCTGTTGATTCCACTTATGATCACTTCTGCCACTGCCTATCTAACCGTAAAACCGCTCTTGCCTCATTCACTTTACCATATGAGGCTGGCCCACCGAGGCGAATTAATCACCCACAATAAGGACAAGGCTGTCCTTACGCTGTTAAAATTAAAGAATTTTATCGAAACAGATCTTCTTACGGTAGATGTCGAGAGTTCGTTGGGGGAGCTGGTTCGGATTGTCTCCAAATCAAAGCGAAATATTTTTCCGGTAATCGACAAGGAACAAAACTTCTGCGGAGTGGTACTGCTGGACGACATCCGTGAATTTATGTTTGACAAAGAGCGTTATTCCTCAACACTGGTTAAAGAAATAATGATTATGCCTCCCGAAGTTATAGCACCCGATGAGAAGATGGAAAATATAATGAAGAAATTTAATGATAGCGGCGTTTGGAATCTTCCGGTAATTAAAAACCGAAAATACATCGGTTTTATTTCCAAATCGACCATCTTTAACGCTTACCGGGCAGAACTGGTTCGTTTCTCTGAAGAATAATTAACAATCGTTGAAATCTTAACAACAAAAGTGATATAAAGTACTTATGAGATTTGGTTTATTAACTGTAAATTTGCAACAAAAATTTATCCATAACAAGAAATAATGAAGAAGGATACACAGATTTTTGAAATAATAGAAAAGGAGAGACTCAGACAATTACATGGCATTGAGCTAATTGCATCTGAAAATTTTGTTTCGGACCAGGTAATGGCAGCAATGGGTTCATGCCTGACTAATAAATATGCCGAAGGGTATCCTGGCCACCGGTATTACGGTGGTTGTCAATTTATTGATGAGGCAGAGCAATTGGCAATCGACAGGCTTAAGCAGCTCTTTGGTGCTGAATATGCAAATGTTCAGCCTCACTCCGGAGCACAGGCGAATATGGCTGTGCTGATGACTGTCCTCAAACCTGGCGACACCTTTATGGGGCTTGATTTATCGCATGGTGGTCACCTTTCGCACGGTTCTCCGGTAAATTCCTCCGGTTTGTTTTACCGTCCGGTAGCCTATGGTGTAAAGGAGGATACAGGTCTTGTTGATTACGATATGATGGAAGAAGTTGCCTTAAAGGAACTTCCCAAACTGATCATTGCGGGTGCTTCAGCCTATTCCAGGGAATGGGATTACCAGCGGATGCGTAATCTTGCAGATAAAATCGGCGCCCTTCTTCTGGTCGACATGGCACATCCTGCCGGATTGATAGCCGCCGGATTATTGGAAAATCCTGTTAAATATGCCCATATTGTAACTTCCACAACCCACAAGACCTTGCGTGGTCCGCGTGGTGGAATTATCCTTTTAGGAAAAGACTTTGAAAATCCATGGGGGCTTACCACCAAAAAAGGGGAGCTTAAGATGATGTCATCGCTTCTCGACTCGGCCATATTCCCCGGAATACAAGGTGGACCCCTGGAGCATGTAATTGCTTCCAAGGCTATTGCGTTTGGGGAAGCACTTGAACCGGAATATAAAGATTACCAGATTCTGGTTCAGAAGAATGCCCGGGTTATGGCTAAAGCCTTTATGGACAAAGGATACAAGGTCATTTCAGGCGGAACAGATAATCACTCGATGCTTATTGACCTGCGAACCAAATTCCCGGAACTTACGGGTAAAAAAGCAGAAAATGCATTGGTTTTAGCCGATATTACGATTAATAAGAACATGGTTCCATTTGATTCACGCTCCCCCTTTCAAACTTCCGGTTTACGTGTGGGAACCCCTGCCATTACCACCCGTGGCATGAAAGAGGAGGATATGGCCATGATTGTTGATTTAATTGATGAAGTGCTTCAGAATCCGGACAGTGAGAATGTCATTGCTGAAGTTCGTGGCAAGGTCAACAAAATGATGGAGAATTTTCCAATGTTTGCCTGGTAAATTAAAACCATTTAAAATAAAATTAAAAGGGATCGCTAAAACGATCCCTTTTAATTTTATTTTAAGGTTACCCTTGAATATGGAACCACATCGTGTGATGCAAATTCCCCGTTAAGATATTTGTAGTAACCGGTAATCGCAATCATCGCTGCATTATCGGTAGTAAATTTAAATGGAGGGATATGCATTTCCCAGTCATATTTTACAGCCGCCTGAATCAATGCGTCCCTTAATCCGGAATTTGCAGAAACCCCACCCGCTACGGCAATAGTCTTGATACCAGTCTGTTTCGCTGCAAGAATCAACTTCGTCATCAGTACCTGAATGATAGTCTCCTGAATAGAGGCGCAAATATCAGCATGATTTTGGGTAATAAAATCTGGATTTTCAGCAATCCGATCACGAATGAAATACAGAAATGAAGTTTTCAAACCACTAAAGCTATAGTCCAATCCCGCAATACGTGGTTTTGCAAATGTAAAAGCCTTTGGATCCCCTAGCTTTGCAGCTTTATCAATCAGTGGGCCTCCGGGATAGGGTAAACCCATAACCTTGGCACATTTATCAAATGCCTCCCCTGCGGCATCATCAATTGTTTGTCCGATCACTTCCATATCGAGATAATCGCGCACAACAATTAGCTGAGAATTGCCACCCGAAACAAGTAAACAAAGAAATGGGAAGGCGGGATTCTTTTTTTCAATGGAAGGCTGTTGAATAAAATGGGCCAGCACATGCCCCTGAAGGTGATTCACCTCGATCAGCGGGATTTGTCGGGCTAATGCAAAACCTTTGGCAAAAGAGGTACCCACAAGTAGCGATCCCAGCAATCCCGGACCTCTGGTAAAGGCCACGGCCGAAATATCCTCAACCGAAATGCCTGCTTTTTTAATAGCAAGGTCTACAACAGGTATAATGTTTTGCTGATGGGCACGTGAGGCCAATTCCGGTACTACACCCCCATAAGCCATATGTATTGTCTGTCCCGAAACCTCGTTGCTAATAATCAAATCATTACGGATTATTGCAGCAGCTGTATCATCGCAGGATGATTCAATTCCAAGAATTATAATGTCTTTAGTTAATCCCATGATTACTATTTATTCAATTTTGATCATTTTGTCTGACTAAATCTTTTCCCTGACCTCAAAAAGTGCTATTTTTAGAAAAAAAATAAATTTTCGTTCCGATTTTAGGGCACGGGATTTTAAAAACTCAAAAGTATCAAAAAAAGGTTTAAAATATTACTCATATCAGCATTTACGCTATTCGCTCTTTATTTTGGAGCTTATCTGTTTTTTCGTTCCGAAAAGATACAGACAATTGTTGCACAATGGTTTACCGAGCAATTGTCTCAGACGTACAAGGCCAGGATTAGTGTTGGTGGGGTAAATATTTCCTTATTTAAACGAATTGTACTTGAAAAGGTGCTGATTGAAGACCAGAATCAGGATACCATGTTTTACATTGGGAATGTTAAACTTCAAATCGACAGTTTGGCCCTGCTGGAAAAAAGAGTGCAATTTGGGGAGCTCTATTTTGAGGACGTAAGGATTAATATCCGAAAAGATACAAATGGTTTAAATCTTGATTTCCTAAAAGGTTCCTTATCTTCTGAACCTGATACATTGCAACCCTGGCATATCTCGTTTACGAATATACACCTTCGAAATTCGAGTATTACCTACAAAAATATAAATGCAAAGGACACTTTAACCAATGGGATAAATTTCAATGATTTAGCTATAAATAAACTAAATCTGTCGATAGTAAACATCCATCAGACCGATTCAGTATCCACTTTTTTTCTTGACAATGCTTCGGTTTTTGAAAAATCAGGATTCACCATCGGAGATTTAAGATTTGCGGGCAGAATTGACAAAACCGGATTTGAGTTATCGAATATGACGATGGTTTCGAATCACTCACATATTGAAGGGAGTAAAATAAAGATCTCAGAAAATAAACTCTTTGGTATCGATTCGCTCTATTCAGAAAAAAGCCAAACGCTAACAAACCGGTATATCATTGACAGTGAATTTAAGGAATCGGTGGTATCACTAACGGATTTATCATATTTAATTCCGGAACTTTGGGGCATGAACGAACCCATCCATTTTTCAGGTGGCATCAAAGGGACATTAAACAGTTTGAAATTCAAACAAATTAATTTTAGAATAGGTCAGGAAACACAGGTAAATGCGGATCTTGAATTACGAGGATTACCAGTTTGGAAAAACACATTTATCTTTTTTAAACTCTATGACAATACGTTTAATTTTAATGATTTGGCAACTATTCGGATGCCGGATCGGTATCCTCTGAGATATCTTAAAATTCCACCAGAGCTCCTTAATGAAGTAAGGGTTACCTATCAGGGGAATTTCAGCGGTTTTCCATCCGATTTTGTAGCTTATGGGACGCTGGATGGCAGTCTGGGAAAACTGACAACAGATCTGGCAATCCGACCTAAGAAAAACGGATTAATTGATTTTCAGGGAAGTATAAAAGCTACCTCATTTCAGGCAGGAAAGTTATTGGATTATTCGCCACTTGGTGCAGTTTCGTTAGAGATTAAGGTAAACGGATCACGATCGGGGCTCAATAAATTCAATGCATTAATTTCAGGAAATATTGATAGTCTTTACTTTAATAAGTATAGAATAGATTCGATTTATGTGAATGGAGAGGCAAAGGATCGCAGTTTCGAAGGTGAATTAAAGGTGCAGGACAGCAATCTGAAAATGAACTTCACAGGAAAAGCAGATTTTGCAGGGGCTATACCCGAGTTTAATTTTGCCTCTACAATCGAAAAGGCCAATCTGGTTATTCTTGGTCTGGAGCATGAGCGTACCATTGCAGAACTCGCCTTAAAAGTTAGTGCCAATTTTACGGGAGATCATATTGACAACATTAACGGGAAGATTAATCTTGAAAAATTTAAATTCATCAGAGACCATAAAACTTTTGAGGTTCATGATTTTACACTTAAAACATCAAATAGTTCAGAGAAAAATAATATCACATTAAGGTCCGATGTCGCAGACGTAACCATCGACGGCAAATATCTGTTTGGAGAATTTGATCTTACATTCAGAGATTATCTGCACCATTTTCTCCCATCTGCCAAACTCCCCTTTTCCGACAGGACCTCTACCGGGAAAAATGCCTTTAAATTTGATATCCGGGTAAAAAAAGCAGAAGAATTAGGTGACTTTCTGGTTCCCGGCTTGAAGATAAAATCGCCGGTAATTCTGGCAGGGGGTATCGATTCGGACCGGAAAATATTCACAATGGATGGTGCAATTAACGAGCTTAATTATAATAAACATCAGGCAAATGGGATTACAATTAACTCCCGCAATATTGATAGCAACTGGTTGTTACGAATTGGGAGCAAAAATGCCTTAATTGGAGGCGCAGTAGCTGTCGAGAATTTCTCGGTGAACAATACACTGGACCATGACAGTCTGAAAACAACGGTAAACTGGAATAACACGGCTGTTCCTACTTACTCCGGAAAGCTAGACCTTTTGGGTGTTTTTTCCAAGAATTCCAGGGGGAATAACCTGGTTGATTTTTATCTGAATCCCTCCAAGATCTGGCTGGCCGATTCATTATGGCAGATTGAAAGGAGTCACCTTCATCTCGATTCTACTTCCATTGCCATTGACAATTTCAGTATTCATCATAAACAGGAAAAATTCAGAATCTTCGGCAAAGTAGTTGACAATGCATCAGATAAGATCAACATTGAGTTTACCAGGGTAAGGCTTAGCAACCTCGATTTATTGCTCGGCGAGGAGATAGGGATCTATGGCGAATTAAATGGAACAACGGCTATCGCAGATCCTTATAATTCCCTTTTTCTAACAAGCAGAATGAAAGTATCTGACTTTACCTATCTGGAAAAGAATTTTGGAGATATCATGCTAGACAACAGTTGGGATCAGGAGAAAAAGAAACTCAATTCATCCCTTAAACTTGTTAAAGATGCAAAAGCTTGTTTTGATTTAATGGGGTATTTTCAACCTGACGGAGATAGTATCAATTATCATGCATCCTTTACCGATTATCCACTGGAGTCGTTACTTCCGATCCTGAGCAGCTTTGCAAACAGAATTGAAGGGAAAGGAAATGGACAGGTTAATGTTTTAGGAAAACTCTCTTTCCCTAAATTCTATGGTAACGTTGCTGTGACTAATGCAAAAGTTGGAATTGATTATACCAAGGTTCTCTATTCATTAAACGATACGGTTAGATTTGCCGGTGACTCCATTAATTTTAAAAATATCGTGGTTAACGATGTTGAAAAGAACAAAGCGCGATTTAACGGGACTATAACTCACAATCTATTTAACCACATGACCTATAATTTATCTGCCGCTACAGATAATATAATGGTTTTAAATACGTTAACCAGCGACAATAATTACTTCTATGGTCTTATCCATGGAGCAGGCCTATTTAGGTTATCGGGGAAAGCTGCTGATCTAAGGCTGGATCTGGAGCTGAAAACAAAACCAGGAACCCAGGTAAATGTTCCTATTGAAAATCCGGAATCGGCCAATGAATACGATTTTATCCGTTTTGTAAAGGCGGATACCCCGGAGCAGGAAAACAAACCTGTTCCAAGGATTATAAATACGGGTGGCCTGGAGGTAAATATTGATGTGACAGCAACCCCAGACGCCAAGGTTCAGATGATTTTCCGTTCAACCGTTGGAGATGCCATTAGCGGCACCGGATCGGGAGACCTCCGTTTTAAATATGACAAGGAGGGAAATTTCTTAATGTATGGTGATTACAGGATCGATAAAGGAGAATATATGTTTACCCTTCAAAATGTTCTGGTTCGAAGATTTCATATCGAACAGGGTGGAATCATATCATGGAATGGGGATCCTTACGAAGCAATGGTTGATCTGAATGCCCTTTATACGATTAAAGCACCCATTAACTATCTGTTGATTAATTATAATCAGAATGACAATTCCCGCCGTATTCCTGTTCAGTGCAAAATTAATCTATCTAAAAAATTATTAAATCCAACGGTCAAATTTGATATTAATTTCCCAACTGCTGACGAAAGGACCAAGGATGAACTTCAGCAATTTATAAGTACCCAGGACGACATCAACCGTCAAATGGTTTCATTAATGGTTATGGGGCAATTTTTTACACCGGAATACCTGCGCGGAAGACAGGATTTCCAGTCCAGTACCGGAAGTGTAGTTGGCTCAACAACCTCTGATATTCTCTCTAATCAACTCTCCAATTGGCTATCACAAATCAGCAATGATTTCGATATCGGATTCAATTATCGCCCGGGTGATCAGGTAAACACAAATCAGATGGAGTTTGCACTCAGCACACAGATTCTAAATGATCGGGTAACCATAAACGGAAATATCGGGAATAACAGTAATCTGCAATCCAATGCCACTAACCCTGTAGTGGGGGAAGTTGAAGTATTTGTGAAATTAAATCAGTCTGGCAAATTACAACTGAAAGCTTATAACAGAGCAAATGATGATCTAATTTACGATACCTCCCTCTATAAACAAGGTATTGGCCTCTCTTTTCGTGAGGAATTTAATTCACTGGGCGATTTATTTAACCATTACCGATCCAAAGAAACCAAAATTAAAATCCCAATGAAATTAGATTCGCTGAATAAGACGCCAAATCAATGATTGATTTATTCACATCTTTTAAGGAATAGTAAAGTGCCATGGTTCATTTGAATTAGTTATTTTTGCCTGAAGCAGGCAGAAAATATTGGATAGAATTTCTTGCATCTTAAAAAATAGGAGAAAACAAATGTTACCACACCAGGAAGGGTGTAAACTATAAATAAAAATGACATTAACCCATAGCCAGAAAACGGGAGTGATTGCAACGGTGTTCTTACATGCCTTGATCTTTCTATTACTATTGCTGATGGTATTAACACTTCCAGCACCACCTCCACAGGAGGAGGGTTTTCTGGTTGATTTTGGAAATTCTCCTACCGGACTTGGACTCGAAGAACCATCGGCAGCAGAGGGTTCCGAGGCTTTAGCAGCCACCAAAAAAGTCACTCCTGCAGCCCATCCGGTGAGCCAACCAAAGCCAGCCACGAAAGTTCAGGACAAGGGGGATGAAGATTTGCTAACCCAGGAATATGAAAAAACGGTTCAACTTGCAGCAAATGCACGGAAAAAAATAGCTAAAGAGAAGAAACTAAAGCTTGATCAGGAGCGAAACATAAAGGAGAAAGAGGAACAGCAAAGAAGAGATGAAGCCTTTGAGAAACAGAGGCAGGAAGCAGAAGAGAACCGGATCAGACAAGATCAGGAGAAAAAAATAGGGGCAATCAATTCCAGAGCAAAAAATGCCTTTGGCGGAGGAAAAACAGATAACGGATCCCAAAGTACCAGCCAGGGCAATAGCTATGGCAGCGGCAATCAAGGGAGTCCCAATGGCACACCGGGGGCCAATCAGTATGGTATTGGTGGAGGTGAAGGGAAGGGGATTTCCTATAATCTTTCAGGTCGCAATGCCCGATCGCTCCCCAAGCCAGCTTTTCCTGGTAACGAATCAGGGATAGTTGTTGTTGAAGTCACAGTGGATAAATTCGGTAAAGTAACCAAGGCTTTACCGGGAGTTAAAGGATCAAATACCGTTGATCCTGATTTGCTGGAGGCTGCCCGCAAAGCTGCATCAGCAGCCAGTTTCAATACGGATCAGAGCGCCCCGGCTTATCAAAAAGGGACTATTACGTACCATTTCATACTTCAATAGCCTAAAGATCGGAATAAGGAATACCCTGATATAGTTCAATCAACAGTGGGTGGTGATTATTTTGGGAAATTCTTTAAACAATGCTAAGACGCGTTAAATAAATTAAAAATATTTCCACGAATCGATCTAAAAGGATTAATTTCGATGTATCTTTATGGGCATTCAATCCGGCAAGTGATTCCGGAAGAGTCGCAGGCTACTGTTTTGAACTGGTAAGTTTTAATTACAAATGATTTTGCCAGGATTAAAAGAATTAGAAGTTGTTTCCATAAGATTAAGTTGTATTCAATCATAAATTCTAATCTTGAATATTATGAATATTTCATCCTACCCCGAAAGAGAACTGCTAAAGATTGCTTCAGGATTCAAAAAGCATCTTAAAGATAAATTTCCGGTCATGAAAAATGGCAGTTTTGGCTTGGATCAGGGATTTATTTATAAATTTAAAGCACTTTTTTATGAAGTTCAGGCTCATCCCTGGGAACCGGTAGTCGACCATGTTACCACAAACTATATATCTGAGCTTGAAAATCTTAAAAATCAGGCAAAAAATTTCTTGCTAATTTTCCGGTTTTACCTGCAAAAAGCATTTCCGTATGATTCCGAGTTATGCGAATCATTTGGATTTGTCGAACTCGAAAGAGTAGCAAAGGATTATGCCGGATTACGGATATTCCTGGAAAGAACGGTTAATCTAATCAATGAGAAAAAAGCATATTTAAGAAATGCCAATTGTCCGGAATCGACACTGGATGAGATTATCAACTTTTCGAACCAAATGAATGAATTACATCAGCAGATGCTTGAATACATTGAAAAGAAGGAGAGTATAAACAGAGCTTATCAGAATAATCTAAAGGAGTTATTTAAATTAATGGAGATAGTTCATGAAGCGGCATCTAAAAATTTCCAGGATGATCCGGAATCTCTGAGGAATTTAACCTTTCCGCCCAAAGAGCTTATTCATTAATAACAATGGCACGATAGATGCCGTTTTTGATAATGGTTAAGAATCAAGGTTTTGTTAGGAATTACGAATTCGGTTTAACTCCGATTCCAGGCAAATCAGAGAGTGTTATTTTGCCATCAATTACGGTAACACCATCATAGAGATCATTGCTAATCAACAGATTTCCATCCAGATCAGCCCAGTCAGCCATTGGAGACAACTGTGCAGCGGCAGATACAGCGCAGGAAGTTTCCGTCATACAACCGATCATGACCTTCATCCCCAGCACCTTAGCTAATTCCGCCATTTTATGCGCATTGCGCATTCCGCCACATTTCATCAATTTGATATTTATACCGGAATAGACTTTATTCACAGCCATAAGATCAGAAACCGTTTGTACTGCCTCATCCGCTATAATGGGAAGAGGACTGTGTTCGGTTAGCCAGGCCATATCATCAATTGCCAGTTTACTCATCGGTTGTTCAACAAAAACTACCCCTTGCGTAGCTAACCATTGAATCATT
Organism: Prolixibacteraceae bacterium; assembly: GCA_947475715.1. Lineage (GTDB taxonomy): Bacteria > Bacteroidota > Bacteroidia > Bacteroidales > Prolixibacteraceae > JAAFHB01. The sequence goes on along the minus strand of CANJNY010000037.1, from coordinate 14,558 downwards.
TCAAGTGCCATCTGACGATCTTTCCATCCCTGATTAACATCAACACAAATTGGCTTATTGGTAACAGACCGGATTGTGCGAATCATCTGCTTATCGTTTTCGCGCCCTAACTTAACCTTTAATATTTTATAAATATCAGCCTCACCGACCTTTAGTTTAACCACCTCAGGTGTGTCCATCCCAATTGTAAAACTCGTATTGGGTGTTTTATCCGGGTTCAATCCCCATAGTTTATGCCACGGTTTTTGCAATATCTTACCAACAAGATCATGAAGGGCAATATCTACAGAGGCTTTTGCAGCATGATTTCCGGATGCCAGTTTATCCACATATTCAATAATATCCTCCAGTTCGAATGGATCTCTAAAGGATGAAAGGTCGACCTTTGAGAGAAATTCGGATGCCGTTTGATGACTTTCTCCAAGATATGGAGGCATGCTGGCCTCCCCATATCCAATGATACCATCATATTCAATCTCGGTTAGCATGATTGGAGTGGTGGTTCGCGAATTATTCGCAATAGTAAACACATGCTTTAATTGAAGATCGTAAGGACGAAACCGTAAATTCAAGGGTGTTCCAAAGGGCGATTTTTTATTGGAAACATGTTTTTTCTCTGTTGCTAAAAGTTTTGCCGGAAGAATCAAGCTACCTGCAGCTAAACTCCCATATTTTAAAAAATCACGTCTGCTACTCATTTAATTATGTATTTAATACCATTGATGAACTTTCACAGACCAAAATCCCTGTTCAGGTGCAACCCCGATAATTCTTCTGGCACCAACTAAATTCGCGAACAGTTCACCATTGAAATTAGGTTGGCTTTTATCCAAACTATTGACATGAACACTTCCTGATTCATGAATCAGCTCACCATCACCAATATAAATACCCACATGATTTACACGGTATGGTTGTTTGGAACCAAAAAAAAGCAAATCTCCTTTCTCTAGTTTGCCCAATCCGGAGGAGAGATCAACCTCAATTCCATGACGAATTTGTTGAGATGCATCCCTTTCGAGAATCACACCATTAAGGAAACAGACTGTTTTTACAAATCCACTGCAATCCATACCCTTTGAAGAGGTACCGCCCCATAAATAAGGAAATCCCAAAAGCTGTTTTCCATTGGCAATCATCCGTTCACTTCGTAACGAAACAGTATCTTTCCATTGATTAAAATTCATCCAGTTTGCTGTGGGAACATATCCCATCCGTCCATCGGGCATTGTTACCTGGGTAATAATTTTATTCTCTGAATTCTTAACCACAATTGCGCCCGCCACAAGATCACTCATCACAATCTTTTGCTCAATATCGGCGTAGATATTACCGCCACTTAATGTGTAAATCATCCGATTCGCTTTGCGCCAGTTACTGATTTCAGAATAACTCATCTGCTGAACAGCTGATTTATTGGTCCATCCGATATAACGGTCGGGCGTCTGAATTAAAACCCATCCAACACCCTCCTTCAAAACACGAACCGGGGTACCCATAATCGTCTGTGAAACCATTTCTGAAGAATGGGCAGGTTTACTTCTCATATTTGCAATGCTTAACGAGATCAGACCCCAGCATTTTTCATAATGAACACTGTCCGGAAGGATTGCTACACTGTCAATAATATCAACTCCTTTTGTGCTTAGCAATTTCAGAACCTCTGTTTTAGCATCGGGAAACATTGATTCACCCTTCAAAACCAACTTCGCCCCTCCCCTGTCAACTAAGCTCAGGTCGCATATACCAATCCGCTTATCGGGAACCCAATGTTTAGTTATACTGTCAATCTCCACTTGCAGCGGAGCCACTGACCTTGACTGACAACTTAAAATAACGGTCAGTAAAACCAGGGAAAAGGAAAATATATTTTTCATAAATGAAATTAATTATTGCCGTATTTAATCTTTCTGTTTACAAAATTAGTATTAATTAGATCATGGTCAGAATGAACCGACAAGTTTTATCAGGTTGTTGGTCAATATTGGACATCCATGTGATAATTCCACTGGTTAAAATAGAGATTTCCACCCCTCCACTCCACTTCGCCCCGTTGAAAATCATAAGGTTCACTTCTGGAAAATCTCTTTTCAGGCATAAGTCTACTCCCTATTCCATCATTTACGATTAATCGATAGGAATCTATTCCGCTGATATAAAACTCCTTAATCTCCTTATCTGATGATTTCTGAAGGTTAAATGACATATCCAGCGGAACCCAGCCGATCCGATCGTAAAAAACCTCACACCAATCATGAAGATTAACTGCACCGGGATGCATCATCCAACCACTTTGCCATTTGACGGGGATTTGCTGGTAACGTGCCATAGCCATAAACAACAAAGTCTGCATTCCACAATCCCCTCTCTGGTTGCAGAGTACGTAACCGGGAATAAAGGGGATAATAGAATACTCCAATGCACCGGTCCAAATGACATGATCATTAATCCAATAATAAATTCTTCTCACTTTTTCCTGTTGATCCGAAATACCCTGCACAATGCTATCAGACAGATGTTTAATCTCATCGGTAAAAACAATCTGTGGAGGTTGTTCACTCATATATCGTTTAACATTAACAATCTGATGATTGCCTGAAACTTCATGTGTCTTTTTCAGATTAAAATACTGAGCTTTTGAAACATATTCAAACTGAAGGTCAAAGACTACAGGTTTACCTTTTATAGCGATCTTTTCCAAATAAACAGAACGTTGCTCAACCGAATCGGAAGCAATAGAATAGTTAACCGGAGAAGAATTTAATAATTTCACTTCTGATTGTCGCTCATGATTTTCGTGCGGCCACGGCAACCAGCACCTGACCATTTCACCATCCGGAACAGCATCAGCATTAACTGTCAATCGATAGCTAACTTTCATTTTAACGGGAATTATCGGATGGTTATTCTTTACGCTCAGTCGAATTACCTTTGCGGAATGCCCAAGGCAAAAAGCAGCCTGAGGGTCTAAGCCCTGATCAGCCATCGAAAATGATCTGCTGCTATTTAAAATTAATTTTAGATTTGGAATGGCACGCTTAAAATAATGGTTTGTCCCATCTATTATCCTGTATTCCAGCCAATTTTTATGCTCCCATTGAGCCCTGTCAGAAACTGAATAATCACCTATTTCTTTTTTTAATTTAATTTCAAATTCAGGTCCACTTAATGAGAAATCGGCCTTGATTCTATCGGCCATATCGACCAATGAATTTAATTTTTGAACCGTCACAGAATCAGGATTACCAAAGGCTAAAAGTGAATCAGCCCAAACCACGGCTATTGAAAGATCACCCTTATTAAAAGCATCATTAATCGCTGAAAATGTTCTGAAGGTTTTAACCGGATTATGACAAGCAATTAGAATAATAAATAATACGAAAACGTTCAAATTAATAAAAAATCGCATTTAGAGGTAGTGTCTATACAGGTAAATATAAAAAAACAGCTGGTTAAAATTAAATATTTTTGAATAATATCGATTAAAACAAAAAGCAAAAAATATTTTACCAACGAAGAAATATTTTACACATAAATTTCAATGTCCTATATTTCAACATATTAAATTATTGATTTTGTATAAAAATATTAAATTATATTAAGAATAATTATAAATTATTGGTTTCAACTATTAACAGGCTAAAAGTACATATATAAATTAATACATTCGAACAGGAAATATTTAAAAGGTTTAGCCCGGTTGAATTTTATAAAAACAGAGTTTTTATTCTTCGAATCAGCCATTCAACCGGCATTCTAATTAAACAATAAAACAGAGCTCAGATGACACAGACAGTGCACCGTATTTATATATCGGTTTATGTATTGTTAGTTATAACAGCATTTTTAGGACTGGGTTATTATGGTTTTTCATTTTACAATCTACCCATCGAAGAGCGGTTCTTCAGTCCCGATTATGCATTGTTAAAGCCAAGTGGTTTATTGGGGCATGGATTGGGTATAATTGGCTCTTTACTTATCGTTATTGGGGTGTTTAGCTATATGGCCCGCAAACGGCTTAAATTTTTCTCCAGATGGGGCGTATTAAAATACTGGCTTGAATTTCACATCTTTTTGTGTGCCCTTGGTCCGGTATTGATTCTGTTTCATACCTCCTTTAAATTTGGTGGAATAGTTTCGGTTAGTTTCTGGAGTCTGGTAGCAGTTGTAGCCAGTGGTGTTGCCGGAAGGTTTATTTATCTCCAAATTCCGCGCACGATAGAAGGCAGGGAGTTAAGTTTGCATGAGGTCGAAGAGATAAAAGACCAGCTGGTTATCGCCTTTAAAGATAAATACAACATCGATATTTCAGATCTTAATTCGGAAAATACGATTGCAATAGAGTCGGAAATTAAGGCAAGGAACCTCTCCCGCAACGAATACAAAAAGGTTAAGCAGCTGATAAAAAGTCAACGAAAATTAGTTAAGCGGATTGAACGACTTGATTTCATGCAAAATATATTCAAATACTGGCACGTTGCACATTTACCCTTTGCCTTAATTATGCTAATTGTTATGATTATACATGTTATAGTTGTGCTAACAATGGGTTATAAATGGATATTTTAATCTATGAAACGAGCGATGATTAAAAAACTCATAAGTGAGAATCATGTAGGATGGAAGGTTCCATCTGGCAAATAAAAATCAAATTATAAACAGATGAATTTACTGATAGAGGAAATTATCATCTATGGATTTGCGATTCTACTTACTGTAGTTATCCTGATGATTTACATCAGGAAGCAAATTCGCGAATCAAAAGTTGTTGAAGGTAAAATTATACTTGCAAAGGAAGAGGGTTTGTATGAACCTGTATCCTTATATCCCGTAGTTGATCCAAACCGCTGCATAAAGAGTGGTGCATGTATTGATGCGTGTCCGGAGCACGACATTTTAGGAATAAGGAATGGCCGTGCCACGATAATCAATGCCTCACATTGTATCGGGCATGGAGCATGCTTTAGAGCTTGTCCCGTTGAAGCCATCTCTCTTTTTATTGGAACTGAAAAAAGGGGGGTTGATCTTCCACATATCAATCCAAATTTTGAAACTAATGTACCCGGAATCTTTATTGCAGGTGAATTAGGTGGAATGGGATTAATCAAAAACGCTGTGAAACAGGGAAGTGAAGCTGTTGAAAATATTGTTAAAACATTGAAAAAAGATGGTTCCGCAACCTATGATTTAATTGTTGTAGGTGCGGGTCCGGCAGGGATATCAGCCACCCTGGCAGCCAAGAAATACAATTTAAAAACCCTTGTTTTAGAGCAGGATACTCTTGGAGGTACTGTTTTCACTTTTCCAAGGGCCAAGATTGTAATGACTTCCGAAATGGATATCCCATTATACGGGAAAATTAAACTCCATGAAACATCAAAAAAACAGTTGCTTGCACTTTGGAATACCATTTTAACCAAGAATGAAATTCAGATTCAGGAGAACTCGAAGGTTGATGCCATAATTCCACAAGGAGATATTTTTACAGTTGAAGTAAATAATGGAGAAGTTTATACGACTAAAACCATTTTATTAGCCATAGGAAGACGCGGAACACCACGAAAATTAAATGTGCCAGGAGAAAACTCTGAGAAAGTAGCCTATAGGTTATTGGAGCCGGAATTAATCCGCAATAAAAAAGTACTTGTGGTTGGCGGTGGTGATTCGGCTATTGAGTCTGCACTGTTATTAACCGAAAACAATAAAGTCACCCTTTCGTATCGAAGCAATAGTTTCAGCCGGTTAAAACCCAAAAATGCAATTGCGATAAATAAGGCGATAAAGAGTAATATGATCGAGGTTCTTTTCAACTCCAATGTAAACTCCATTGAAACACAAAGTGTATTTTATTCAACGGGTGAGTCCACTGAGGTGTTGAAATTGGAAAATGACTTGGTTTATATTTTTGCAGGGGGCGAATTGCCAACTCAATTTCTAAAAAAAATAGGAATTGAAATAACAACAAAGTATGGAGAGGCTATATTAAAGCATTAGATATAAAGTAAGAATCTGTATTATAAGCTTTTAATAATTGATTCAAAACTGATTTTAATGAAATTCAGGCTATTTATATTTTTATTTATTACGATTCTTGGAGGGAATTTGAGTATTAGCGCGCAGATTTCACCCGGGGATCTGAGCAAATCGCACGCTTTCCTTGAGGGGGTTTCAAATTGTACAAAATGTCATGATTTAGGCAATAAGGTGACCAGAGAGAAATGTCTTGATTGTCACAAGGAGATCAAAACGGGAGTTGATTTGAAAAAAGGGCTACATGCAACAGGTGAATTTCTGAGTAAAGATTGTTTTACCTGCCATAATGATCACCACGGCCGGAATTTCAAAATGCTTAAATTCGATAAGGAGACATTTAATCATACCAATACCGGGTACGAGTTAAAGGGGGCCCATTTGAAGTCAGATTGTAAAGGATGTAATTGCGTACTGTGTCATAAGCCGGACCATATAAAAGATCCTGAACTGAGAAAAAAAAATTCAACGTATTTAGGACTGAATCGTGAATGTCTCTTGTGTCATTCAGATTTTCACCAGGGGAAAATGTCTCCAAACTGTCTTAACTGCCATGGATTTGAAACCTTTAAAAAAGCTGAAGGTTTTGACCATAATGGTACAAAATTCCCGTTAAATGGCAAGCACAAAACAGTAAGTTGCGAAAAATGCCATAAACCGATCCTGATCAATGGTCAAAGCGAAAAGCGTTTTGACGGTTTACTTTTCAATAGCTGTATTAACTGTCATAAGGATGTTCATGAAAATAAGTTTGGGCAGGATTGTAAAAAATGCCATACTGAGGAGTCATTTCATATCATTAAAGAGACCGGCAATTTTAACCATGACAACACAAACTTCAAATTAATTGGCAGGCATCAGACGCTGGATTGCAAAAAATGCCACAAATTAAATCTAACTGCAAAGATTAAATCAGATCGTTGTTCTGATTGTCATGTCGATTATCATCAAAATGAATTTAATAAAAATGGACAGACCCCGGATTGTGATCAATGTCATAACAATAATGATTTTGCGGAGACCCTTTACTCAATTGAAAAACACAATTTATCAAAATTTCAGCTTGAGGGGGCACATTTGGCTACACCATGTATTGCATGTCATAAGAAACAAGAGCGGTGGTGCTTTATAATACCTGGAAGCTCCTGTATCGATTGTCATGCCAATAATCACAAAGGGCTTATTCAGGAAAAATATTATGCAAATGAAAAATGTACTGAATGTCATACTGTTAACAGCTGGAAATCCCCTGAATTTGAACATTCACGAACAAATTTCAAACTCCAGGGAGCGCATAAAAGGGTGACGTGCAAAGAATGTCATTACCGGAAAGGTGAAAATGGGAGTATGATACAAAAATTCGAAGGGCTTTCAATGGATTGTGTGACTTGTCACAGGAATACCCATGAAGGGCAATTTGACATAAATGGTCGTACAGATTGCTTACGCTGCCACGGATTAGATGATTGGAAACAAATCATTTTCGATCATAATTTGGCAAGGTTTAAACTCGAAGGAGCTCACATAAAGGTAAAATGTGAAAAGTGCCACAAAGAGGCAACAAATGAGACAATAAAGTATACTGTATATAAAAACAACAAGCTATTATGTTCAGACTGTCATCGGTAATTATAGGTTTATTACTATCAGTAAATACGATTGCACAATCGCCCCATGGAGATAAATTGAACATAAAGTGTGAGGTGTGCCATGATCCAAATAATTGGGCGATGATGATTGAAAAGAGCAATTTTGATCATAACAAAACCAATTATCCCTTAAAAGGGGCACATTTGGCGGTAGATTGCAAACTATGTCACGTTGATCTTGTATTTACGAATGCAAAGACAAACTGTCTCTCGTGCCATAAAGATATGCATCAGCAATCGGTTGGGCTTGATTGTGAACGATGCCATAATCCCAGCTCATGGATTATTAAGGACTTTACTCAAATGCATCAATTGACACGATTCCCATTATTAGGGCAACATGCACAAACAGATTGTTATCAGTGTCATAAATCGGCTTCACTGCTCCGTTTTGATCCTATGGGAACAGGTTGTTCAGGCTGCCATATAAAAGATTATAATGGGGCGAATAAGCCATCGCATATCAATTCAAAGTTTCCGACTGATTGTTTTCTTTGTCACACCGAAAAGGGTTGGCAACCTGCAAAATTTAATCATAATACCAACACCTCATTTCCATTAAATGGAGGTCACCAGGGTATTGATTGTGCACTTTGTCATGTAAAAGGTTATGAAATAACTTCGACCACCTGTGTAAGTTGCCATTTAAAAGATTTTAACACATCAAAAAATCCGGATCATCTGGCATCCAAATTTTCGACGGACTGCAAAACATGCCACACTGACAATGGCTGGAAACCTTCCTCTTTCAATCATAATACTGCAACGCTCTTTACTTTAAAGGGGGGACATATTGGAGTTTCATGTATAAGTTGTCATACGAAAGGATATGCCGGCATTTCGGATGAATGCGTGAGTTGCCATTTAACAAATTACAATGCTACGACAAACCCTTCGCATATAACGTCTAAATACGCTAAAGACTGCAAGTTATGTCATAGCGAGGCATCCTGGAAGCCAGCCACATTTGATCACAATACGGGCACCTCATTTCCTCTGACCGGTGGGCACTTCGGTATAGATTGCATCCAATGTCACGCCAATGGTTATAAAGGCACTTCCACTGCTTGTGTAAGTTGCCATTTGACCAGTTTTAATGCCACGACCAATCCCGGACATATTGCGGCGAAATTTTCAACCGACTGCAAAACATGTCACAATACAACACGATGGGTGCCATCCAATTTCAATCATAATACCGCAACATCTTTCCAGTTAACCGGGGGTCATACGGGTATAACCTGCTTAAAATGTCATACCAAAGGTTATGCAGGAATATCAACCGATTGTATAAGTTGTCATTTAGCCAACTATAATGCCACAACAAATCCTTCCCATTTAACAGCTAAATACTCTACCGAATGTAAAACGTGCCATACCACAGCGGCATGGAAACCAGCCACATTTGATCACAATAAAACAATGTTTCCATTAACCGGTGCTCACTTTGGAGTATCGTGTACAGGTTGTCATACAACTCTATACGCAGGAACGCCGACAGCATGTGTGAGTTGTCACATGACCAATTTCAATGCTACGACCAATCCCTCACATACAGCAGCCAAATTCCCGACTGACTGTAGGAGCTGTCATACGGAAAATGGATGGAAACCCGCTACGTTTAACCACAATACCGGAACCACATTTCCATTAACCGGAGCACATATAGGGGTTAACTGTACCGGGTGCCATTCAACCACATACTCAGGAACCCCCTCAGCATGTGTAAATTGTCATTCTGCAAAATACACTGCAACCACTAATCCTGGTCATGTTGCGGCCAAGATTTCAACTGATTGCGCCACTTGTCATACCTCAATAGCGTGGACTCCCGCAACCTTTAATCATTCCACAGGCACATCATTCCCATTAACAGGCTCACATGCAAACACATCATGCATCAGCTGTCATTCACAAGGGTATTCAGGAATCTCAACAGCTTGTTTAAGTTGCCATTTATCAAACTATAACGCCTCGACGAATCCTGGTCATGCGGCAGCAAAATTTCCGACTACCTGTGAAAACTGCCATACCTCAGCGGCATGGGCTCCATCGACTTTCAACCATTCGACAGCAACAACTTTTCCGTTGGCGGGATCCCATATCGGGGTTAACTGCATTAGTTGTCATTCATCCGGATATGCAGGAATATCAACAGCCTGTGTAAGCTGTCACTTATCCAATTATAATACGACCACAAACCCAGGTCATGTTGCTGCAAAATTTTCGACCGAGTGCAAAACCTGTCATACCGTTACAGCCTGGCAACCGGGAACATTTAATCACACTACCGGCACGACCTATCCACTTACAGGTGCTCATACAAGTGTTGCTTGCATCAGTTGTCATACCAAAGGATATGCAGGAATAGCGACCACTTGTGTAAGTTGCCATCTGGCAAAATATAATTCCACTACCAATCCGGCTCATGCTGCGGCAAAATTTCCAACTAATTGTGAGGCATGCCATACAATAACTTTATGGACAAATTCAACATACAATCACGATACCCAATATTTTAGAATCAACAGTGGAAAGCATAATGGACAATGGACCTTGTGTACTGAATGTCATACCAATGCATCAAATTATTCCGTATTCAATTGTCTTCAATGTCACACACATAATCAGGCTTCCACGGATTCAGAGCACAAAGGGAAAGCCGGATATGTTTATAATAGTACCAATTGCCTCTCATGTCATCCTAAAGTTTAACGAATGAATAATATTCCCAATATAGCAGGCCGGATCAGGGACAAAAAGATGTTCCTTTTCATTCTTGTTGCTATTTGTTTGACTTATAACGGCTATGCTCAAACTGAGGAGATTATAGTAAAGGGGTCAATTTCGTATATAAGCGCACAAAATGCTTATGTAAAATTCACGAATACTGATGGAATTCATATCAGTGACACCTTGTATATTGCGCGTAATAATAACCTAATCCCTGCCTTAAAAGTGACTAATCTCTCCTCTGTTTCATGTGTTGGAACACTGATTGGGCAAATCTCCCTTTCAATTTCGACTCCCATATTCGGAAAGATCAAAATCGAGAAGAAGCCGGATGAACCAGTGCGAAAAGAGTCGAATGAACCACTTTCTGTCAATGATCAGGCGATAAGTGCAATTCCCAAAGATAAAGTTCCCAAAAGGGATAGGTCTCAGATTGACGGTCGACTTGCCCTTTCAACCTATTCGACGATTTCGGGTGCAAAGACAGATCAGAGGTATCGCTATAATTTATCCATGAATGTTCAACACATTGATAATTCAAGGCTTTCATTGGAAAGTTACATTTCGCTCACACACAAGTCGAATGAATTTAAGCTTATTGGAAATGATCCTAATAAATACCTGAAGATATATAGTCTTGCCCTGAAGTACGATTTTAGCAGAAATACAAATCTCACATTAGGGCGCAAAATAAATCTGAATATGGCCAACGTGGGAGCTGTAGATGGATTTCACTTTGAGACGATGCAAAGAAACTTTACCTATGGTACTGTTCTTGGATCGCGCCCAGATTTTTATGACTACAGTTTTAACCCCAAACTAATGCAGATTGGTATATTTGGAGCACATAATATTCAAAAGGAGAATGGAAGCATGCAAACCTCACTTGCGGTTTTTGACCAAATGAATAAATTCAAAACCGACCGCCAGTTTGCCTATTTACAACACAGCAATTCTCTTTTAAATAAGCTGGATCTTTTCTGTTCTTTTGAATTTGATTTTTATACGCTAAAAAACCTAAGGGCTACCAGCACACTTGATCTTACAAGCACCTACATTTCATTAAGGTACAAACCTTGGAAAAAACTCGCCGTATTTGTATCGTATGACGCCAGAAAAAATGTATATTATTATGAGACATTTAAAAATCAAATAGATAGCATTATCGACAAAGAGTCCAGGCAGGGATTGAGATTTCAATTTACCTACCGTCCGGCAAAACTCCTCAATATGGGAGGATCCGGAGGATATCGGTTCCAGAAATCGGATCCAACACCAAGCCTTAATGCTTATGCCTATTTAAGTTACACCCAAGTACCAATTATTCTGACTACTGCGACTCTAAATGCGACCTATTTAAAATCGAGTTATATCGATGGTACTGTTTACGGCATTTCTTTCTCCCGTGACCTGATAAACGGTAAGGTTTATGCTGAATTACAATACCGACTTGTGAATTATTCCTATAAAAATTCACACACTTCCCTGCGTCAGGACATCGCAGAATTGAGTCTTTCATGGAGAATTGCCAAAAAATTAATTCTCTCTGCAGACTTTGAAGGGACCCATGAACCAGGGAATAATTATGGCCGGATCTATTTCAGTCTGATTCATCGCATTGGCGGAGGGATAAAAGCTAACAACAAACGATTCGCCAAGGTGCTCCACTTATAGTTCTTAATAAAAAACGCAATAAGATAACCAATTCGAGAAGTAGATTATTTATACTCGATTATGACCTTAGTCATATTCCAGATAGATCGATAACCCGAAAAAATCCATATTGATCATTTGAAAGAGTACGATCTCATTAATCGGTCTGTACAAAATGGTATAATGCAAAAATTATCAATAAAAAGAGATTATTTTTACCAAATACTAATAAATAATATGTTAGCACCGGTTCACGCTTCAATAAAAAACATCCAAATATTTTCGTAATAAAATGGATCTTCCAATCTGAATTATACACCAATATCGAAATTAAATATCTCTTTATCAATATCATAAATTGAAACAATAAGATAAATCAAGACAAATTAAATTAAGACTAAGTATAAATAGATTACAGTGACGTAACAATAATAAATTGAGATAGATTTATATATATCTTCGATGAAAGATCATAAAACCTATACCTGCCAGAGGAATCAAAGTTTGAGCTAATTCATATTTAGTTACTATAAATTAGAATAATATTATAGTATATGTCCAGAATCTCAATGTTGATTATTATGATAATCATCTCAATTAATGTGCATGCCAAGTCTCCGCATGGCGATAAATTGATGATAGATTGCAATGCTTGTCATAATTCAAAAGACTGGACAGTTAAGCTTGAAAATATAACTTTTCAGCACTCAAAGACAACATTTCCGTTAATAGGGCAACATCAAAAAACCGATTGCAGAAAATGTCATATTGATCTGATTTTTTCCAATGTGAAAGCCACTTGTATTTCATGTCACAATGACATTCACCAATTGACTGTTGGCCAGGATTGTGAAAGGTGTCATACCCCTCAATCATGGCACGTAGAGAATATCGAAGAAATCCATCAACAAAGCAGATTTCCATTAACCGGAGCACATGGAAGGGCAGATTGCTATGAGTGCCATAAATCAGCAACACTACTTTTATTTAATCCGATGGGGACTCTATGCATCGACTGTCATTCAGCAGAATTTTCAGCAACAACAGAGCCTTCACATACAGCCTCACATTTCCCAACAGATTGTTTTATTTGTCACACGCTTAACGGATGGTCCCCAACGAAATTTGATCATAATACGAATACCACTTTTCCATTAACGGGTTCGCATAAAGAAGTTTCGTGCATTGCCTGCCACACAACCGGATATTCAGGAACATCAACCGAATGTATCAGCTGTCACAATACCAATTATAAGATATCGACAAATCCGAATCATGCACAGGCCAAGTTTTCAACTGATTGTAAAAATTGTCATACCGCTGTCTCCTGGGCTCCTGCAGATTTCAATCATAATACAGCCACTACATTTCCATTAACCGGCGGACATATTGGAGTTTCATGCTTAAATTGCCACACAAAGGGGTATTATGGCATTTCGAATGATTGCGAGAGTTGTCATTTATCTAATTTTAATACCACGACAAATCCATCGCACCTGGCATCAAAATTTCCTACTGATTGCAAGTTATGTCACACCACAAATTCATGGACAACTTCTTCATTTGATCACAATGTAACAACTGCATTCCCGCTTACCGGAGCTCATCTAAATGTTGATTGTGCAAGTTGTCATACTTCAGGATATAGCGGCGGCACACCCACTGATTGCGGCAGTTGTCATTTAACAAACTACAATTCCACCACAAATCCAAATCATTTAACTGCCAAATTTTCCACTGACTGCAAAATTTGTCATACTTCTATAGCATGGACTCCGACCACATTCAACCACAATACAGCCACCACCTTTCCTCTATCCGGAGGACATCTTGGGGTAAGTTGTAGTAGCTGCCATACGAAAGGTTATGTAGGAATATCGACAGAATGTGTTAGTTGTCACTTATCAAATTATAATTCGACAACAACACCATCACATTTAATTGCAAAATTCCCAACCGACTGCAAACTATGTCATACTGATAAAGATTGGGTCTCATCAACGTTTAATCATAACACCACAGCCTTTCCTCTTACCGGTGCCCATATCAATATTGATTGTGCTCAATGTCACACCAACGGATATGCGGGAATTTCAATCGAATGTATGAGTTGCCACTTATCGCAATACAATTCAGTTACCACTCCGAACCATATTACGGCTAAATTCTCAACCGATTGCAAGACTTGTCACACACCGGTTGCATGGGCACCGTCCTCATTTAATCACAATACCGCAACAACATTCCCGCTGGCAGGAAGTCATATTGGAGTAAGTTGTATCAGTTGTCATGCTGCAGATTATGCAGGAATACCTACAACCTGTGTTAGTTGTCACCTCGATAAATACAATGCCACTACAAACCCAAATCATGTGGCTGCGAAGTTCCCGACCGACTGTAAGGTTTGTCATACCGAAACACTGTGGACGAACTCCACATTCGATCACAACACCACAACCGTATTCCCGCTGACAGGGGCTCATACCACCGTGG
>CANJNY010000036.1 GCA_947475715.1 Prolixibacteraceae bacterium | reverse complement strand
TATTGTTGTGATTTGCTTTCAAATTGTATCTTTGCTTACTGATAATCACCCCGGTTCGATCTTAATTGAATAGGGCCGGTGTTGTGATTTGCTTTCAAATTGTATCTTTGCTTACTGATAATCACCTTACAGTATATAACACAACAGGCGTCAGTTGTTGTGATTTGCTTTCAAATTGTATCTTTGCTTACTGATAATCACCAACCGGATACCAGGAGAATTACTAAAAGTAGTTGTGATTTGCTTTCAAATTGTATCTTTGCTTACTGATAATCACCATACCCCTGTGCAACATGCAGTATACGTGATTGTTAAAGCTCAAATCAGAATAAAAAAATTGAGGGGTTATCAGCATTAAAAAACCGGAACTAAGGCCGGTTTTTTAATGCTCCATTCTTTTATAATGCTAAAAAAGTTCCAACTGCTGTACCTGTCCCTTTTTCTCCGCGGCCTTCTTCCCGTAAAAAAGTTCCATGTCACCGAATTGTTTGTCGGTTATGCATAAAATCCCCACATGCCCCAGCGGTGGCAGTTCGAGCTTAACCCGTTTAATATGAATATCCGCATTCTCCTTGCTTGGACAATGCCGAAGGTAGATGCTGAACTGAAACATCGTAAACCCATCCTTCAGTAATTGTTTCCTGAAAGCCGCAGCAATCTTCCGCTCCTTCTTCGTCTCGGTCGGAAGGTCAAAGAGTATCATTACCCACATAATCCGATATTCACTTAATCGTTCCATCTAATTCATCTCCGGAAACTCCACCTTCCTTAACTCCCCCTGAAAACATTTGGCCAGCGAGGCGGCAGTCTGCTGTGTCGCCAGCATTAATGGACTCCTGCGGTCGTTAATCAGCACATCCAAAACCGGGATCTGAAGCAATTTTGCCTTGTGTACCTTGGTCAGCTCTTCCGGTATTTCATCCTCATCTATGATTTGAAGTACCAGTTGATCGACATAGGGGCGATAGGGCTCCATCATATCATCGGCAAGGCAATATGCGTTATAACGGTTATGATGGTGGATTCCAAAAGTAGGAAGCATCCCTGATGCGACCAATGACCTGGCAACGGTAGCTCGCAGAATGGCATAGCCGTAATTGAGCAGGTTGTTAGGGGCAAAGCCATCCCGATCGCGCCTGAAATCAAGCGACGAATCAAAAAGTTCTCCCCAATAGTAGGCAGCAGCACGACCTTCATGGTTTTCGGTGTCGCCACTTTTAACCTGGTCTGCCCAGTATCGCATATTTTCGGTTTTCCTCCCCTGTTGTTTTAACACTGCCGCCTGATTCAGGATCTTTTGCCGAACTGTTTGCTGCCACAACTGTTTTCGTAGTGGCTCAGAGGCATTGATCTGATGACGAAACCGCTCCTGTTGTGTGGTATTTCCCTCAAGAGGTAGCAGCAAACCCGATGGCATGTGTCGGCTGTCGCAGGTTATCACGGCAACATTATTTTCCAGTAGGGCACTTAGCAGCAGATGAGTGAGGGTGATTTGCGGGTGTTCAATCACAATCACCCCAACATCCTCTATGGGGATGGTAATGGTCTGCTCCTGGCCCGGAATAGCAGATCCCTCCGGAAGGGTAATTACCAGCTGCTGATCCTTAAATCGCAGATAAGCAGGGTTCCCAAAAAACAGGGTGCGTTTGATCATTTAGGTTATATTTTTTAGTCAACCGGTCACTGATAAGTTTGCTCGTTTTTTCGAAGGCAGTTCTCCAAGTGACCGGGTGACTTTCACCGCATCAAAGTGACCGGGTGACTTTCAGAGTATGAACACAGTCACCCGTTCACTTTAAAGTTAATAACCCCAATTGTTCACATAACTCCCAATTAATCAGTTTTCCACCTCTTAATAATGCAAAATCCTTTGCAGAGGAGAATTCCCAGTCTGCTTCATTTTTAACTAATCGGGCTTTAACCGGATTCTGATGAATATATCTGAAACAAGTGAACAGATATTCCTCGTCTGAATCCTGATTTGTTACTTGAGTTATCATATTGCGGTTTTCGAATTTCAGTTTTTCACTTTCAATACTTCCCAGCCAGATTGCTTTGGTTGTTTCCCTAAATAAAGATCCTGAACGGTTCTCCTGAATATTGATTGCGCGGGTGTAGGAGCGGAGCATAACAGCGATTGAACTGTTAAGAGTGACCGGGTGTTCCTGAGTGACCGGGTGACTGAAAGTCAACCGGTCACTTAACGCAACTATCAGATGAAAATGGTTAGGCATGAGGCACCAGGCCAACAGCTCTGCAACAGGACAGATATGGTTTTCAATCTTTTTTAGGAAATAGCGGTAATTCTCCTTTCCGAAAAAGATCTTTTCACGGTTATTACCCTGGTTGTAGATATGATAAATATGTCCTTTCTCAACATCCATATTTCCCCGATTTGCGGTGAAGTGACCGGGTGACTTTCAGTGCACGAACACAGTCACCCGTTCACTTTTTCATCCAACTTTCAGTGCACGAACACAGTCACCCGTTCACTTTTTCTTCCAACTTCCAACTTATCAATACCCTAACCCCTTGTCAAAAGTTAATTTGCTGCCGGAGGATTAACTGCTTCCTTTATCCGGCTGTTTAAAAGTTGATTGTATTGATCAATCAGTGCATTCAGCTCGCTGATCGTTTTAATATATTCCGGAGTGTTTTGAATTGTAGCGTATGCCTCAAGGAATTTTCTTAGCTCATAATAGGCATTCATGGTCTCTTCCCGCTTGGACTTAAGCGTTTCAGGGTTTGCAGCACCATACTCCTGAGTCCTTTCGATATATTTCTGGTCGAACGATTGGTTGGCCGTTTTTAGCTCCTCAACCCATGGTGTTAGGCTAAGGGTGGCAAGGGCGGCGGTGAGCTCAGGTTTTGTCTCCCAGTCTTTGACGATTCCATTGATTAAAGCAGTTTCGGATGGGAGATTCTGGCGGGAGACTCCGGCGCCGAAGAGGAGCAGGTCATTGGTCAGCAGGTTTGCTGCTAGCGCTTTTTCGGCTACAAAATGGGAGCAATAGCCCGAGATTACAACGGTTATTCCAGAGATAGCTCTGTCGCGTCGTTCATCAAGGAGGAGGAGTTCCTGGGTGATTGGGCTGGCCCGCTCCATTTTAAAGAGTTCACCCATCTCACCGATTTTGATTTTAAAAACTACGTGTTGCGTTTCGACATTAAGTCCTTTAGGGTTGTTTGCTTCGACCAAGCCGGAAAAGTTGGTCCCAAATTGCAGAAACTCGCCATTGCGAAGTTTTGCCAGATCAATCGCGTTAATCATACGAATTAAATTAAAAGGATTAATACTCAAGGAACGATCTTATGAATCGGTAACGTATTTATTTAATTTTCATTGCCGGGAACGCCCGAAACCATCTTTCACGTGTGTTTGGGACTTTCGGGTGTTCCAGAAACCTTCCTGCAGTGTGCGGGAACCTTTCGGGTTTTCCCGAAACCATCTTTCACCCTTGCATGGAACTTTCGGATCTTCCCGAAACCTTCTTGCAGGAGTGCTTGAGGGTTTCGGGAAATATATACTCAAGTTTGCCTTAAATTCTTCTTGTTCTCTTAAGTTCTTTGTTTAATATTCCCCAACCGATACAATTTGACCGATATGATTTATCCTGACTTTAACAATCCCTTTGCAAAAAATCAATGTTTTATATTGCTTAAATGTAATGTCCTTTAATTCTTTAATATCCTTAACGGCTGTTTCCAGATGATTTCTGAATTTATAATCTCTTATTATATTTGTTCCATATACAACTTTTGACATCGTTTGCACCCTAAACAAATTTGGGTTAATCATCTGATAATTGTCCTGATTTAATAAATCAATATCCATTGGATTAAATCCTGTTTTTTCATTTGGAAAGACAAAATATTCATTTTGCTTCATGCTGAATAAAAATTGCCAACCGTCATCATTTCTAAAACTTTTATCAATTATGGGTAGGCCTTGACTAATGCGCTCCGTTGCTGTAAAAAAAGGAATTACATTATCTTGCAAATTGCCATTTTCATCTTTATAAATCGCCACATGGTGGTTGTTTCCGGTATTTACAAAATCAACAGGCTGTGTTTTGCCATCTTTGTCTAAAATCAAGCGCCCCTCTTTGTCTTTTTTACTGTGCAAAGCAATAGCATTGGTAATACCAGTAATCGAAATCCTTTTAATTGCTATTCCCTTTTCTATATTCAGCCAGATTGGATTTTCATCTAAGTTTGAGAATGCTTTTTTGCTATCTCCATTAAACTCTTCTAATCGAGCCTCCAGTATTGCTTTTATATTTGAATCGATCACTTTGTCAATTTTCAAATCAGGGGAAATGTCTTTACGAATAGTATAAATGGTTTCAGTATCAACAAGCTTAACTCTATCAGGTACCTTTTGAGTTTGTAATACATCAATAAACAAAGGATTTTTATCCAAACTATTCTTACCTGTAAATGCTTTTTTCGGATCGCTATCAAATTCTTTCAATCGATTTAATAAAGCCTCTCGGAAACTTTTTTTTGCAATTTTCAAGATTTGTTCTTCATTAAAGTGGGATCCCACTTTTTCAAATTTTGTTACGTACCGTTGAATGCTCCCATACACAGTCTCCAAATGTAACTGCCCACGAGGAGTTAATTGTTTCTTTTTATTGACTCCATTTTTCTTATTGCTAGCATTAATATTGATTGTACTTACTTTATTTTTTGACTTTATCGAAACCAGCGTATTCTCTAAATGCTTTTTAGCTTCAGCCCTAAAGTCGTTTAAAGGCATCGGAGGTTTAAATTTAAGTTTTCCTTTGTCGTCCCTGTATAGTTCCTTTGCCTCAATTCCATAAATACTACCGGCTTTGTCGCTACGTGCATTTAAATTGTTAAGGTATTGAATTAAACTTCGTTTTGTGAATGCAATGGTTAAAGCATCCATGGCATGATGTCTATGATCGTTCCGTTTTGTCCAATCAACTATACGTTTTATTTTATGACCTTCTCTATTCTCAATTATTTCGGTTAAACCAAGCTTATCGTATTTATCCCAATTGAGTTCTTGCATTATATCAATCAATTGCCAATCTTCTCTCAACCGATCAGTTATTGAACCAGTTGTAGACACCACTTCCTTTACGAGCTCTTCCAGAATATTTTTTGCTTTTTTTGCGATGTACTGCGTATCTCTTAAATCACGGGCAATGAAATCGGAGGGAATATCAGAACCCTTCATTTTTAGTTTATTATATTTAGTTTTCGAGATATTTCCAGATTTAAACAAATCTTCAATACGATTCAAATATATTTCCAGCCCAATTTCACCTTGTTTTGATTGCACATAATCAAAAGCCGTATCATTCCCTTTTTCAATGTTTACACTTCTGCTTTCAATCGTTTTATTGGAGAATGAATCATCAAATAATCTGGATTGAGGAATTATATGTTCGATGTCGAATTCCTTGCTGAATAATTTATTTGGTGAGATGTAGGTATTTGAATATAAAGTTTGATAACCTTTGAACTCTAATTCTTTGTAAAGTTTGTAGCGAATAATATCATTACGACTTACATGCGTTAATCCGAATTCTTTCTGAAGAATTCCTTTATAGATTTCATGGTCAGTGGTTGCTTTATTGATGGCATTTGTGGCTTGCTCCCGTTCTTCGGCACTTTTCTTTAATTCACGCGCCAATTCAATTCGTATTTCATCGGGCTTACCATAAGATTCAATGGCTTCATTCACAACATTAATCATCTGGTTCAATATTTTTTCTACAACCGGATTACGTAAACTGTTTTTAGGTAAAATTTCGAGTCTATCTTTTAATACCTTATCCTCAAGTTCTTGTTTAGTCAGTGAACTTTTAGAGTGCCGATATCCGGCATATTCACAAGCCAGGCTAAATTCATTTCCCTCTTTTAAATATGGAAGAATTTTACGAATTGCTTTAGTACTAAGACTTCCATAATCAGGTTGGAAAGTCGTATTGGCGAGTATTGAGGCATATTCCTTTTCAAAGCCATAAAGCTCGGTTATTTTTTTGATTAACTTTTCATTTCCCGTATTTGAACTATCTCCTTCAAATGAATACAGTAAATGCCAAAATTGATATTGTGGTTGGATTTCAAATTCTTTTCCATCTAAATTTGAATCGAAATATAAGATATCAGTGTTGTATCTGAGACTTTTGAAAACAGGCATTACTATATTCATTATATCAGAAGTATTCATTTTCGCGAAATCATGTTCCCCATGGCCGCTTAATTCAATAATGGTTTGATATGCTTTAAGGAGGCTCGCCTGTGTTCTATTTCCTTCAATATCTTTAAAATTTAAATCAAGCTGTTTGTGATTTTTAAATAAAAGCTTTAAAGCATCATTCTTTGAAATCTTATCTTTAAGGTTGAGCTCGCAAAACAAAATGTCCTTTTCTTCCTGGTTCAATGACCGTTTGGCTCCAGTTTTATCAATAAGCTGAATGTTGTTTAGAATCTGCCAGATTTTAAATTCCTGAAATAGTGGAGATGATTTTGGACAGACTTTATAACCTACTGTTTTTGTCTTTTTATTTCCATCAATTTCAATCTCTACCTGACGATTTTCAAATTCACAAAAGCTTATTAACCCTTTTTGACTTTTTAGTCTACGCTGATAAAAAATGATGACATCACGAATCTCTTGCTTTAACTCATTTGTAAGATTTTTATGAAAAGTGGCTTGCATTTCCCAAATAGCATTAAATTCATCCAAATAATCCTGGCGATAAAAAACCTGGTTTTTTAAACTTGTATGTTGGCTATGTTCTAACTGTGACATTAAATACTGTCCAACTGTTTGTTTATTAAAGTAAAGTTCTTTACTTCTGTCGCTTATTGATCCAAGATAACCACTTGATCCACTAATCGTCCCATTCACATCACTAATAACAAAAGCAAGTTCTTCTTTGGATAATTGCTTTGTTAATCCGTCTACACGCCATTGATAGGCTTGCAACCTTTTATCACTTCCCTTATTATCCGCAGAATAAATGCCAAATCTTGCAAGAAATATTTTAGTGGTATTCATCTTACCTTTTCCGGAAATTTGTTTTTTAAAATCATCAGAAAGAATTTCTGGTACGAACTGTTTTTGGAACTCCCATATTTTATCCAATTCATTTTGCAGATCTGATCGGTAAAAATCGGGGATATATTTCTTACCTTCTTTTAAGATTCGATAAACCAATTGTCCAGGTGTGATATATTCATTGTAGAGCCTTTTGGCGATCTCCATCCCATCAATGAGCTCCCCCTCGTCCTTAGATTTAGCTTTCCTACTACTTTTGTAACCTCGTTTCCCATTAATCATTATTAATATACGTGCAAAATGTTCCAAGGTAACCTTCTCAGTTGCTGCTTTGGCGCGTAATCGGTATGTTTCGAAAGTCGTTTTATTGCCATTTTCCGATAAAATGGTTTCATCATTTATAAAACCATTTTCTTTTAAAATCTCAATAAGATTTTCTTTACGAAGTTTATAGCGTTGAAGATTTCTTCGTGCGGCTCTCTTTTTTGTTCTTCCAGCATTTGGTGAAATTCCCTTTCCTCCATTAAAATCCTTTTCAGGTTCTTTGGATTCTTTCCCGGTTTCAGTACTTACAAAATTGTCATAATGAATTACTCTGACACCAACTTTTTTAATGGAAGATTTCTCATTTTCATTTTCTGCTTCACTCACAATTGCCCATCCAATACTGTTTGTTCCCAAATCAAGTCCTAAAATTCTTTTCATATATTTTTGTTTTTCATAAATTAGTATTACTTTAGCGGTACAATTTGAAGCAAATCACAATAAGGATTATTCCGTTGTGAAAACATTTAAGCCACCCTCGTCTTACAATACGGGGGTATTTTTTTGCCTGTAATTGATTGAATTATGCCTTTGAAATAGGATTACCCTTTGTATAACAATCTGTTATACGTTCACTCCAACTACTATGTAAACCGGATTTTTGGATGATGGAATTGTTTTAGGTAAACGGTTTAAGGTAAAATCAATCTCTTTTATTAGGTTCTCTAAATTTACAAAACTATTTTTACATATTGTTGGATTAATATTATAAATAATTGGCCTACAGAAGGCTAAATTTTTGAAAGTTTTGCGAACCCAGTTTCTGGATTTCAGATTGGTTATTTAGTCAACTGGTCACTGTTCACCACAACCTTTTTATCTTTACCTTGTTATCCCAATATGAAAAAGAATTTCTCAGATTTAGACGATAGTTACTGGAATTTTGATCACCCGGATCATGATGCTGCAAATGCAAAATTTTTAACCCGGCATAAGACCGCAGGTGTTTATGAAGTCGCCGGATTGACGTTTAATTGTCCTTCAGGGATCTACCAACCCCATGAATTTGGCTCCACCCGGTTTGCGATCCGCGGAATGTTTAGCCAGCTCCCTTCACCCGGAAGCCGGTTACTCGAATTGGGAACAGGCAGCGGTGCTATAGGTATCGTTCTGGCTGCCACTGGTCTCGATGTTACACTGCTCGATATAGACCCCGTTTCTGTTGAATGTGCAAAAAACAACGCGCTTGATAATGGCATATCGGTCAGTGTCCTTCAGTCTGACCTTTTTTCGGCAGTGGAGAATCAAAAATATGATGTGATCTTCTTTAATATCCCCCTGTTGGATAAGCCCATCGAGGAGCCACTGGAGATTATCTCCTGTGATTTTGGCGGAGAATTATTTTCGCGCTTTCTTACTGAAGCACCCGATTATCTTTTACCCGGCGGTAAGGTATGTGTCGTCGTTGGCAATATTGGAAACCGCGAGTCAATGCTAAAGGCACTTGAAAATTACGAAGATAAAATTGTGCATGCCGAATATTATGCCCTTACCGGGGCCTGGCGGTGGCTCATTTCTGCAAAACCGCTAACATAGTGGTGGTGCTATGCACCTAATAATAAAATTGAATAAACATCAATATGCTTTATCAGATTTGTTAACTTTCTCAAATCATACGAACTAAACTGCAGGATAATGAAAAGTAACTTTCTGATAATTATTGCAATTATATCCTCCTTAGCCGCTTCAGGTGTAACGATTGGGAACCTGAGGTGTGAATACATGACCAATCCGGCAGGAATTGATATCGTGAATCCACGATTGAGCTGGATTCTGGAGTCGCCGTTGCGTGGAGAGCGTCAGACCGCCTATCAAATACTGGTTGCTCAAACTGCGGATCAACTTGCCCGTAATGAAGGTGATCTTTGGAATAGCGGTAAGGTCTTATCGGATCAGACTACCCAGCTGGAATATTCCGGAAAACCTCTGAAGTCCGGTAGTGAATGCTTTTGGAAATTGCGTGTTTGGGATTCAAAAGGGAAACCCTCCGCATGGAGTAAAGCTTCCTTCTGGTCAATGGGTTTGCTGAATTCAACGGATTGGCAGGCAAAATGGATTGGGGCTTATGATCCAAAACCTGCCGAATGGCCAAGACCACGCTATTTACGCAAACCGTTTGCGCTCGATCATACCGTTCGTCGCGCAACTGTTTATGCCACTGCATTAGGGCTTTATGAGTTAAGGCTTAATGGAGAACATGTTGGAGATCATCTGCTCGCTCCCGAATGGACGAATTATAATAAACGGATTCAATATCAAACCTATGATGTTACTTCGTTGGTACACAAAGGTTCAAATGTCCTTGGAGCAGTCCTGGGCAATGGTTGGTATTGCGGAGGCTGGCAACACTGGAAGGAGAAGCTTTCTGCGATCTATGGCACCCAACCGTTGTTATTGGCGCAGATGGAGATAGAATTTTCAGATGGCAGCAGAGAGACAATCGTGAGTGATGAAAGCTGGCAGGCGAACACAGATGGCCCGCTTCAGTTTGCCGGTATCTACGAAGGGGTGACTTATGACGCCCGTAAAGATTTTCAGGGTTGGGATGGCGCTGGTTTCGATGATTCGAAATGGTCCGCTGCGATTGCTCCATCACCGGGTATTGATTTTCAGGTTGGAAAACTGGCAGGCCAGCGCAATGAGCCCATACGGAAGAGTCAGGAGCTGAAACCGGTTTCGATAGCCGAGCCAAAACCGGGGGTTTATGTCTTCGCGTTCGATCAGAACATGGTTGGCTGGTGTCGTTTTAAATTTCAGGGTAAGGCGGGGGAGACCATTGAAATTCAGCATGGTGAGATGAGAAATCCCGATGGAACAGTTTTTCTGGGAAATCTTACCGTTGTGAGTGAGCACCGGATTCAGCTGGACCAATATACTTTCCGGGGTAATGGAATCGAAACTTTTGAACCTGATTTCACCTATCATGGCTTTCAATATGTTGAGGTGCGTGGGTTGAAACAGAAACCTAATCTGGAGAGCCTCACCGGTATCGTATTCCATAGCGATTGTCCTGAAGTAGGTCAGTTTAATTGCTCTGATTCTTTGGTCAACAGGCTGGCAAAAAATATCTTATGGTCACAACGGGGCAACTACATGGGTGTTCCCACCGACTGTCCCCAACGTAATGAACGGTGCGGCTATACCGGAGATGCCCAATTTTTTATGCGGACAGCTGTCTATAATATGGATGTCTCCGCCTTTTTCAGCCGATGGCTGGTGGATGTTTGCGAAGAGGCGCAGATGCCGGATGGTCATTTTGCCGATCATGCGCCAACCTTTGGTCCTGGAGATGGGCCCAATATTGGATGGTCGGATGCGGGGATTATCTGTCCCTATGAAATTTACCGCACTTATGGCGACACCCACGTGATTCGCGAACATTATCAGGCAATGAAACGGAATCTGGAGTGGCTGACCAAAGAGAGCAAGGATTTTCTTTTTACGGGTCGGGTTGGAAATGGTGACTGGCTCAGTAATGGCGGTGGTGCAAGTAAGGAGGTTATCGGATCAGCTTATGCCGCCTTCGATTTTCAGTTAATGGCCGAAATGGCTGAGGCAATCAGAGAGAAGCAGGATGCCGTAAATTTCCGAGAACATGCCGGTCAGATCGCACAGGCCTTTGCCAAAGCATACATTGATGGGGATGGACGTATTTTTAAGAGTAGTCAAAGTGGGTATGCACTGGCATTTACAATGGGACTGGTTCCTCCAATACTGAAAGAGATTATGAGCCAACGTTTTATCGAAGAGATTCAGCGGTTCGACTGGCATCCAACAACAGGATTTATTGGGACTCCCCGATTGCTGCCTGCATTACACCTGGCAGGACTGGATGGTGATGCTTACAAAGTGTTACTGACACGAACAAGCCCTTCATGGCTCTATCCGGTTACGGTGGGGGCTACAACAATCTGGGAACGTTGGGATGGCTGGGATGGAGTAACTCCGAAAGGGGAGATGAACTCACTGAATCATTATTCGTTTGGGGCAGTTGGAGAATACCTTTTCAGGATGATTGGAGGAATCAGCGAGGAGTCACCCGGATATTCGCGGATCCGTATAGCACCCGTTATCAGGGAAGGTCTCACCTTTGCCATAACAAGTTATAATTCCATTCATGGCAAAATCGTCACTTCATGGAAAGTTGATGGGAAGTGGCTGTCCCTTGATGTGACAATCCCGGTGAATACCACGGCGACTATTTTTCTCCCTGCAAAGGAGCTATCGCAGGTTACAGAGTCCGGAAAGCTGATCTCAAAATGTGATGGGGTGAAGCTTTTGCGGATGGAGAATGAGAATGCTGTTTATTTGGTTGAATCGGGGCGATTTTTTTTTAAATCGATAATGAATGGGGATCTAAAGTGAAGCCTTCATTTTAGATTTATCCTTTATTTTAATTAAAACTTCCAGTGAAGGCTTCACTTTAGTGCACTTCAAGACCGAGTTCATTGGCTCGTTCAATATTTACCTGATTCCATTTTCTCAAATCAGTATAATCCAGATAAGAGGAAAATTCCCATTCTTTAATATGCGTAACTAAACCTGCTTCAACAGGATTATCATGAATATAGTTGAAACAGTCTTGAAGGTATTCTCTGTCGGAGATAAGTGCGGTAAGTGAAGCCTTCTTATCCGCTACCTTATCTGGAGGTGTTTTGTCCATTGAGGGTATTACTTCGTTTCCAACTCTGGCAATAAATTTAGCCTTTGTCTTTCTTCTGAAAAGCGATCCGCTCCTCTCTTGCTGAATGTTGATTGCTCTGGTATATGAGCGAAGCATAGTACCGATTGAATCATTTAGGGTAGTGAACCCTTCACTTTGAGTTAACGTATCATAAATTTTTTTTTCGCCCTTAGTGAAGGCTTCACTGCCGAGCTCCAATTTATTGACAAAGACCAACAGATGAAAATGGTTAGGCATCAGGCACCATGCCAGTAGATCGGCATAAGGCAGAATATGATCTTTTATCTTTCTTAAAAAGTACAAGTAGTTTTTATGATAAAAGAAAATCTTCTGATGATTGTTCCCTTGATTGTAAATATGATAGATGTTATTTGTTTCAAAAATCATACATTGAAGGTTTTACTAAAGATAAGAATAATTTTTAAATTTATTGTACAGTGAAGCCTTCGCTAAATATAACAATACTTTTTAATTTTATTCTACAGTGAAGCCTTCACTATATGCATTTTTCTGTCTGACTTGAATTCTAGTTGTATCTTTGACTTCGAAATTTAAAGGATATCCATTTTAAAGAACAGGTTTTATAAATGAAGGTTGACTATCTTATCATTGGGCAGGGATTGGCGGGTAGCCTGTTGGCGTGGGAACTTATTCAACGGAGGTGTTCAGTGGTTGTTGTTGACAATGGAAATGAGAATGCCTCGCAGATTGCCGCCGGACTTATTAATCCGATTACCGGCATGCGTTTTGTAAAATCGTCGGATCTGGAAATATTACTCCCTGCGGCAAAAAAAATCTATTCGAATTTAGCTGAGGTTTTTGGTCAGCAGTTTTTCATTGAGATGCCGATGGTGCGGATCTTTAGTGGTATAAATGATTTGACCAATGCCGAAAAACGACTTAATAATCCTGAATATACTCAATATATCGATAAGTTGCAGATTCAGGATCAGACCTTAGGAGATATTGCAACACCATACGGTTTTCTGGAACAAAAACAAACCGGTTATTTATTAACCCGGCCGTTGCTGAATTGTCTTAAGGCTTTTTTGATTTCCCAAAACTACTACAGGAAGGCTGAAATTGATTATCAGGATATTGAGTTTGAACCTACATTGCGGTGGCAGGATATCTGTCCCGGGAAGATTATTTTTTCAGAAGGGCACCGGGCAACACAAAATCCCTGGTTTTCGTGGCTTCCTTTTCAACCGGTAAAGGGTGAGATTTTAACACTGGAGCATCAAAGTGAATTACCCGATAAAATTCTGAATTACGGGAATTGGTTAATTCCTGTTAACACCAAACAAGCAAGAATCGGGGCAACATTTGACCGGGACAATTTGAATACGTTTACTACTGAGAAAGGGAAGGAGGAGTTGATCAATGCGATCAGCAAATTTTCACCCGGATTAGCTCATTCTACGGTCATCGATCATCAGTCCAATATCCGTCCATGCACACTTGACCGGCATCCTTTTCTTGGAGAACATCCCAAATTGAAGCAACTGGCAATATTTAATGGCTTTGGTGCGAAAGGAAGTTTGCAGATTCCGTGGTATGCCGGTCATTTTGCGGATACAATACTTAATAATTCTCAGTTAATTCCCTCCTGCAATATTGGACGCCACTTCAAAAAATATTTTGTATAGTAGCACAGCTTATAAACCTTTACCAGCTCATGCATTAATATTGAAATGAGCTTTTTGAGTTCTCATTTTTTCAATGGATCATCTCTTTTTTAGTACGACCAATGACCGTGTACTGAAAAGTATTGGAAAATAGTCAAGTATTTTTTCAACTCTTTTTATCCCATTATAGTGGTTTGATGCGAATAGTTGTGGTTTGCTATACCCGCCGGATAGTATATATGAAAGTGCGGAGAATCTTAATTTTACCTTTATGCTGAAATCAGGTAATTTACTTTGGTATTTTTTTGAGAAGAAGATTCTGGTGCTATTCCCTTGAGAAGCATAATAAGAAGACTCCCAGGGTTTAAAACTTTTCGGAGCGAACCATTTTATTTTCTTAAGCCATCCGATTGGCTCATGATGAAATAATCCATAAACGATCAGGCCGGTAAAGCTGATCGAAGGATCAAAAATTACAACCTGACCACCTGGGACCAGGACCCGGTTAAATTCCTGAAGTGCTGATCCGGGGTATTGAATATGATGAAAAACATCAAATAGGATTAGTGTTGAAACCGAGTTGTCGGCAAAGCTTAAGGAATAGAGGTTTTCCACCTGATCGATCCAGGGGTTCTCAAACAAATCGGTACAGATTGCATTGGGAATTATCATTTTAATATTTCCAATACCCGATCCAAGCTCAACGATTTTTCCTTGAGTTGAAAAATCGATTTGCTCACTGATTCTCCGATAAAACTCCAGATAGATTGTCTGAAGAATCGGTTTATTTGCCCAATATTGAAGGTTTTGCTGTATCTCTATATTGTGTTGATTTATCGAAATATCATTCATCTGATTTCTTTAATTGTGCTACGATGGGATTCATAAAGCTGTTGTTATTTAAATTTTAGCTTTTTTGCACCAAAAAGGCTCATTCGTAATAAAATAAGGCCATGCTTAAACCGGCTGATCTGTGTTGAACCATATTGCCGGTCTTTATACCTTACCAGAACCTCTACCATATTGAGATTTAATTTTGCGGCTCCAAACAGCAGGTCAAAATCTCCAAAGGGATCAAAATTACCAAAGTATGCCCGGTTGGCTTTTATTTTCTCATAGTCCTTTTTAAATAACACTTTTGTGCCGCAAAGGGTATCCTTTAGCCGTTGTCCGAGCAGGTAACTAAAGAAAAGTCCAAAAAATTTATTGGCCAGTAAATTCAAAAATCGCATGGCCTGTTTTTCCATCGGATAAACCAATCTGCAACCATTGATAAACTCTCCCTTACCGTTCGCAATCGCATCATAGAATTTAGGAAGGTCTTCAGCAGGTGTAGTCAGATCTGCATCCAGAATCATCAGTATTGCTCCTGTAGATGCATCAAAGCCTGCACGCACTGCATCGCCTTTCCCTTTTCCACTTTGCTTCAGAACCTGAATGTTTATATCGGGGAATTCAGAGCGGACTCTTAACATCTCCTCATAGGTTCCGTCTGAAGAACGTCCTTCGACAAAAATAAATTCCTGCGAAATGCCAAACGAGGGTGTTCTTAGGATAGCATTCTTAATATTCCCCATTTCATTTTGTGCCGGGATGATGATGGAGACCGTATAATCATTTCGCTCATAATTTTCTATCCGCGCAGTCATGATTGTAACCAGTCCCAGATCGTTGATTATTGGAAGATTAACCAATATTTTATTGAAAATAAGATTAAGTAGTGGGATGTATTTGGGAATCAGCAACTTTTGAGTTGCGGTAATAACCTTAAAACCCTCGAGTTCCAAGAGATTGACAATATCTTTGTACGACAACCAGTTTGAATTAAAGGATCGCTGTTTCAAGCCAATTCGTTCTCCGAATTTTAGTACCGGTTCCCAAAGGAAGTTGTAGTTTGAGATTATTATTCTGGTGGATGGGTGACAGAATTTTCTGATATGGCTCAGTGATTTCTGTACATCCCAAAGAAGATGCAATAAATCGGAGAGAATAATATAGTCAAATTGTTCAGCTGATTGCGCTATGGTTTCGTTAATATATTCATCTTCAATATCTTGAATGCGAAAGTTGAGAGAAGGATAGCGTGCCGCAGCAATTTTGATCATTGTTGGTGAAAAATCAATGCCAACTCCGTAAGCTGGTTTCACTGCTGCAAGCAGCTCTCCTGTTCCACACCCGACCTCCAGAACCCGGGAACCTTCAGGGATTGAAAATGAAAAATATTTTTCCAGAGATTTATGATAAAAACTATTTCGCTTTTTCCAAATTAGTCTTCGGGAGGCGGTAGTTTCAAAATATTCTTTTATCGCTTTTTTTGTTGTCAATTTAAAGAGGGTATTAGGATGGATATTAAACTTTGAATTCTTAAATAGCTTACATTTGTGCACAAACATACAAACTTTTGCGAAAACGATTTACCGGAATGTAATTATGGCCCTAACTTCAAAGATTAACAGATCGAATTCAAACCTCTTAAATGCTAAATCATCGCGCTCCTCAGGAAAATCCAGAAAAGAAAGAAATCAGGTGCCATCAAGAACTTTATTGGAAATTTCAGATGAGTGGATTCGCCCAAAATTAAATCTTATTTTCTATATCTCCTTATTTTTCACTGTAATATTGGGAGTATTTCTTTTTGATGTTAAGATAAGTACGGGAGGTGATGATTCGGGTTATATTGAGATGGCCAACGATTTTATTAAGGGTCGCTCCTTTCCAACGTGGCATGGACCCCTATATTCAATCATTTTGAGTTTAATAATTCAGATTTTTGGTTTGAATTTGATTTGGTTGAAGCTACTATCGTTTTTATTCATTGTTACCCATCTTTTTCTTTATTACCATACATTCAGAAAGCTGATCTCCCCTACTTTACTGGCGATACTATTGTTAATCGTATCTGTTAATTCGACGATCCTGTATTTTGCCAGTCAGACCTATACTGAGGCGATATATATGTTTCTTCAATCGCTTCTGGTCTATTTCTATACCAGGTTTTTTCTTATTGAAAATCCCGAAAATAATCTAACACTAAAAGCTCAATCATTACAATGGCTGGCAGTGGGATTTTGTATCTTTCTGGCCAGTCTTACACGAGAGATTGGTATCATCACTTTGTTTATTATTGTTTTAATGCTGTTGCTGAATAAGAATTTTCGCTCCGCAGCCAGCGTTGTGGTATCGTATCTGATTTTCTTAATCCCATACAAGATTTATAAGCTTATCGTTTGGGGATCTGATATTTCCAAAGGATCAAGACCCTTTCATGAAATCCTGTTAAAGAATTATTATAAGCCTGAAGCGGGATATGAAAACTTCTCTGGGATGATCGTCCGGCTTTTTGAAAACTCGCGATTATATTTATCCAAACATTTTATGATTGGTATAGGGTTAAAGGATACCGGATCGACAGAGATAAGCTGGGTTGTGACAGCTCTTATCATCGGGCTTTTAATACTGGGATTATATTTTGCTTTCAGGCGTAGTAGAGTGATGTTGTTTATCGCATTAAATCTTGGTGCATCCATGGGAGCAACGTTTCTGGCGCTTCAACAGCATTGGGATCAGATGCGAATGGTTATAATATATATTCCCATGATGCTGCTCCTGATGGCATGGGGAATTCAGCAGTTATCCATGATCAAAAGATTAGGCTTTATGATTCTGCTGCTTCCCATTATTTTTTCAATTATTTTTTTCAAAACACTTGGACAGACAATTGAGAAGATTAAAGTCAATCAAAAAGTTTTGGCAAAAAATATTGAAGGAGATCTTTATTATGGATTTACCCCCGATTGGCAGAATTTTCTCCTCATGAGTGAATGGGTGGGTAAAAATATCCCCGTTTCGAAGGTGGTAGCTTCCCGAAAGCCTTCCATGTCGTTTATTTATAGTAAAGGGAGGGATTTTTATGGGATGTATCGTCTTACGACCGCTGCTCCTGAGCAATTTCTTACTGATCTGAAAAAACGGACCGGGGAATTGAGTATTATTCCCAATAAAATTTTAAACATTCCGGCTCCGGTTGATCTCCAGGTTTCACTTCGTAAGGATAAGGTAGGCTGCGTAGTTGAAGGGGTTGAGATATACGGAGTTTATGAATTTAAGGGTGAAGAGGGAAAAAATCAGCTTAAACAATTAGGTCAGTTAAATGTCAAACCATTTACAACGGACTCGTTACTTAGAAAGTTTCGGAGCTCGACATTATCATGGTACGCCGTCTCTCCCGATTCGTTGTATCGTGATCTGAAGAATAACAAAGTTGATTATGTTCTGGTTTCAAGTTTACGTGGTAAGGCGAACATGAAATCGGAAGTAATTATTAACAATATTCAACGTCATCTGTTCTTTGTTGAACAAAAATATCCGGGAGTTTTTAAGCTGGTTCATCAGATAGGAGGTAAAGAATCGGAGCCTTCGTGGCTTTATGAGGTCGATTATCGTAATCTGAGTTCTAAAAACCCTTAATTTTCCAAGGCGTAATAAATTCTAAGTATGCCATATCTTTTGAAGTGATTTAGATCTTTCCTTTATTTTTTATCTTTGCATGGCTCAAAAAGATTGCTGTATGTTTGTTTCCCAATTGGCAGAAAATGATTTTCCAAATAACACTATTGCGGATCTTCCCCCCCAGCGGGAAGTGAAAGGTCAGCATAGTAGTATTGGCACCCATTCCGGAGGCTTACAGAAAAATAAGAATACAGCATCAGCGGGAGGCAACTATGTCAGGAAGCACCTTGAAAAAGCGGTTTTACAGAAGAAAAATTATTCCGAAGAAGTATATCTCAAAGATTCCAGATCAAATATCTATACCGGAAACCCGGGCTATTATACTACTGCCGGAGATACAGTCTATTTTGGGACTGTAAATGCGCTTTCAGACTCAGCTTTTCTGCAAGCACAGCGTACGGTTATTTCGACAACGGTAAAGCCTTATGGGATAGTGGGTAAAGAGCGTATTGTATTAAGCCAGGATTGGGTTTTAGGTATGATTTTGATTTTGTGGATGATCTTTGCATCTGTAAGAGTTGAATTTCCTCAGTATCTGGCACAAATATTCTCAAGTATTCTTAATTTTAATTCAGCCTCACGTTTATTTCGTCAGCGAGGATACAAAACCATGTACGGAGCTTTTCGCCTTGACCTGATTTTTTACTTTAATCTCCCCCTTTCGGTGTTTCAGATTGCCCAATATTTCAAGTTTTCTATCCCTGGATATCCGTTGATTCTCCTTTTTATTGGTTTGTTTTTGGTTATTAATTTATACTTTTTTATTAAGATTTTAGTACATCGTTTAGTGGGTTCAATGGCGATGTTAAAGGATCAGGCAGATGAATTGGTATTTAATATTAGGCTGTATTATAGGGCTTTAGGGTTTGTTTTATTGCCTGTTATTACAGTACACACTATCCTGCCTCAGACCAATTTTATTACCATCTGGGTGATGGCAGTCCTGATTGTTTTGATGTATCTCTCTACGGTGATTAGAAGTATTTATTTGGGATATCAAAAAGGCATTTCAATTTTCTATTTGATTTTGTACCTTTGTACCCTTGAAATTCTACCGTTGCTTTTGATTTTCAAACTAATAATCGCATCATAGAGTGGTTTTGAGAAATACGAATTTTTAAAAGGGAATAAGTTGAGAATTAGAAGAGTATTAGTATCGCAACCAGAGCCGAGCCCAGGTAATTCACCTTATAACGATTTGGCAGTTAAGCACAATTTGAAGATTGATTTTCGTCAATTCATTCAGGTTGAGGGCGTACCATCAAAAGATTTTCGCAAAGACAGAATCCAGATTCTCGACCATACTGCTATTATATTTACCAGCAGGGCAGCTATTGATCACTTTTTTCGGATATCTCAGGAGTTGCGTTTGACGATTCCTGACAGTATGAAGTATTTCTGTATATCGGAAGCCACCGCTTTCTATTTGCAGAAATATATCGTTTACAGGAAGCGAAAGATCTTTTATGGCAATGGTAAGTTCGCCGATTTAGTGGAGGTTTTGATGAAACATAAGGAGGATAAATTCCTTATTCCGTTATCAGATGTGCATAAGGATGAAATTCCTACGTTACTCGAAAAGGCGAAAATACAGGTTACAGAAGCTATCATGTATCGCACGGTTAGTGCCAATTTATCCGATTTAAAGGATGTTAATTATGATGTGCTTGTATTTTTCACACCGGTTGGGATTAAATCATTAATGCAGAATTTTCCGGACTTCGAGCAAAATGATACTAAAATAGCAACCTTTGGCCCTGCAACAGCACAGGCTGTTCGTGATGCCGGTTTGCGTCTTGATGTTGAAGCTCCAATTCCTGAAGCTCCTTCGATGCCTGCAGCTCTGGAACGCTTCATTGCTGAATGGAATAAAAATAATAAATAAAGATCCTATACCATTTTCACTAAAAGGGGGAAAGTGATTTCCCCCTTTTTTGTCCCCATTATTTGATGATTGCTTATACATTTCGAAAAGAGGAGAAGCTTTGCAGCCAAAAGATCATCGGAGAGCTCTTTCTGACCGGTTCCTCGTTTCTGTGTTATCCGTTAAAGGTGGTGTGGAAGCATGAGGTATTAATCGTATCAAATCCTGCTCAGGTTGTCTTTAGTGTTCCCAAACGACTTTTTAAGAGGGCTCATGACCGGAATTTGCTTAAGCGCAGACTCAGGGAGGGCTATAGAATCCATAAGCACCACCTTTACGATTTATTTGAAGGTAGCGGTCACCAATTGGCCCTTATGATTGTTTATATTGCAAAGGAGGAGCTTGACTTTGCACAGATAGAAAAAGCGATGGTGAAAATTATCGCACGATTTAAATCAAATCAGGAAATCCCAAAGCCGATTTGATTAAAAAGAAGTGACCGGGTAACTTGTAGTCAGCCGGTCACTATCGAAATCAATTTTGAATTTATAAATCGTTATCCATTATCTCGGTCTGCATGCGCACAGAATCCTCGTGGATCAGCTGGAACATTAATTTAACCAGTGTTTCATCGAGGTTTAGTTTGCGTGCAATCTTCAGGCGATCCTCCATAATCTGAGTCCAGCGGTTAATCTGAAGGGCAGTAACTTTATTCTCTTTCTTGTAGGTTCCGATCTGTTTAACAATCTCCATTCTTGAAGCAAGAATTTCCATGATCTCATGGTCAATCCCATCTATCCTTGAACGAAGTGCATCGAGCATATTTTCAAACTGCGGATCATTGGAACTGGCATATCTGATAACCAGCTTATCCAGTATTTTTCCTAATTCCGAAGGAGTTACCTGCTGATCCTTGTCGCTTAACGCGCACGAAGGGTCAATATGTGATTCAAGCATGAGCCCGTCTAATCCAAGATCAAAAGCCTTTTGCGAAATTTCGAACAGATATTCACGTTTGCCGGCAATATGACTCGGATCGCAGATGATCGGGAGGTTTGGCATTAATTGCCTTAACTCAATCACTGTTTTCCAGTTTGGATAATTGCGGTATTTTGAATCGCCAAAGGGGGTGAAGCCGCGATGAATCGCAACCAGATTTTTTATTCCGACATGATTTAGTCTTTCCAATGCCCCCATCCATAACTGTACATCTGGATTTACCGGGTTTTTAACCATCACAATCTGATCGGTTCCCTTTAGGACATCTGCAATTTCCTGTACCACAAAAGGGGAGGCCGTTGATCTTGCTCCAATCCAGAGAATATCCACACCGGCTTTCAGGCACTCTTCAACATGTTGTGCATTAGCTACTTCTGTGCCAGTGAGTAAGCCTGTCTCCTCCTTAGCCTGTTGAAGCCATTTCAGGGCAACGGTACCCATTCCTTCGAATGAACCCGGACGTGTGCGCGGTTTCCAAATTCCTCCGCGGAACACCATTACCCGTTTATCTTTTGCAAGTTCCCTCGCTGTCGCCATTGTCTGCTCTTCCGATTCAAGGCTGCAAGGCCCGCTTATTAGCAGTGGATTATCTATATTTGGTAACCAGTGACTAATCGGTCGGATGTCTAATAATGATCCCATGTTTATTTATTTTGTGTAAAATTTAATAATTGTTTCTTCGTTTTTTGTTAGGGATGAATTCTCTCCTTCGAGTACACCCCTGATTTTATTGGCATTTATGATCAAGGCGGTGAGTCCTTCATGATCATTTTGTTTGAGGGTTTGTTTAAACTCTTCAAGGTGGCGGATATAGACCTCAAGAGCTTCATAAATATAATCTCTGTTTTGCCAAAAGATGGGGGACCACATCTGGGGTGAACTTTTGGCCAGTCTCACGGTCGATTGAAAACCTCCTGAAGCCAGATCGAAAATAATGTTGCGGTCTTCGATGGCTAATACTGCATTTGCCAGTGCGAAGGATGTGGCATGTGGCAAATGGGAGATAAAAGCGGTAGTGTGGTCCTGTTCATCACTCGACATGTATGCAATGGGCATTCCCAGTGACTGATACATTTTTTCGGCAAGAGCAAGATGCTGTGGCCTGCACTTCTCATGATCACAGATTATACAGATCTTATTTTCAAAAAGATGCTCAATCGCTGCCGATGGTCCGCTGTTTTCGGTTCCTGACATGGGATGCGAAGGGATAAAATTACCTCGTAAGGGGTGATCCTTAACAGCCTCAGTTATTTCACGCTTGGTTGATCCAACATCGATCACCGTTGTGGAGGAGGAGATGTGATCAAGAATGTAAGGGAGTAAAGAGACAATTTTATCTACAGGAATCGCAATTAGAACAATATCAGCCTCTTTCACAGCAACCTCAATAGGCTCAATGCGGTCAGCAATACCCATTTCGACCGCTAACCGGGCATTCAGAGGATGGTTATCAACCCCTATGATCTCAGTTGCAAATCTGGTTCTGCGCAAATCTTTTGCCATCGATCCGCCGATGAGCCCAAGTCCAATTACTGCGAGTTTCATTATCCTAATTTTTTTATTTCTGAATTCTTTAAATCAAAAAGAGGTCTCCAAAACTGGAGACCTCTTTTTGATTTAATATTGTTTGTTCGACAATACCTTACCGTCCAGTCCCCATACGAAGGCCGAGATAACCAAACCAAAAGTAAAAAGTATTGTTTATAATCATTCTAATCTTTATTATTATTTGGCGTAAAATTAAAAATAATAATTGAAAAAAAAACCATTCAACTATTCTTTTGTTTAAAAAGATGATTTTAATCAGTTCCGGGTCAATTCCCCTGGACAGGTTTTGGATCTGTTATTTTAGTTTTATTGAAATCATACGAAGATAAATTTCTCCCAAATGGGTGGTCCTATCCTTGCCGGTATCGTCCATTATCCTCATTGATCAGCGACAGGTAAGACTCATATCTGGTTGCCGGGATATCACCTTTTTCATAGGCCGTTTTCACGGCACAGCCTGGTTCATGGGTGTGGGTACAGTTGAAAAACCGACACTGATCAAGTAGTCCAAACATCTCGGGGAAATAGTGTGGAATCTCCTCTTTCTCCATATCAATCACTCCGAATCCTCTGATTCCGGGGGTGTCAATGATAAAGGTTCCTTCGTTCGTTTCAAACATCTCAGCAAAGGTGGTGGTATGCTTTCCCTGTTGATGATGTTCGGATATAATTCCGGTTTTGAGTTTTAAATCGGGGTCAATGCGGTTCAGAATTGAAGATTTTCCCACGCCGGAAAGACCTGAAAAGAGACTGATTTTTCCCTGAATATCATCCTGTAAAAGATTTATATTGAAGTTTTTTTCGGCTGAAACCTGAAAACATTTGTAACCTATAGACTCATAGGTTTGAAGGTACTCTTCGAGCTTTTCATAATCTTTCTCATTATAAAGGTCAAGCTTGTTAAATACTAGGGCTGCCGGGATCCGGTATGCCATGGCCGAAACCAGGTACCGGTCGATAAATCCCGGCAGAGTTACCGGGTAATTAACTGTGACAACAATATATGCCTGGTCAATATTTGCGGCTATGATCTGACTTTCACGTGACAGATTAGAGGCCTTTCGGATAATATAGTTTTTCCTCTGCTCAACTCCTGAAATGATTCCTGTCACCCCTTCTTTGGTCGTGGCATCATGTAAAAGTTCAAATTCGACACGATCTCCCACTGCAATGGGATTGGTTGTGCGAACCTCTTTCATCCGAAGCTTTCCCTTTACGCGGCAATCAATAAACTCACCGGTATCCGTTTTTACCGAATACCAACTTCCTGTTGACCGAATGACTAATCCTTTACCCAATTTAAAAATTTATTTTGCGGGATAAAAATACGCTAAACTTTTGAACCTACACTGTTGTTGATTCTATTGATCAATTATCATTTTATTAAGTCTGATTTATTACTTTTGCATACTTACACGATGAATGATAATTATAAACCGATTTATATCAAATGAGTAACAAAATATTGAAAGGGGCCCTTGGAGTTTCCATTGTCATTATACTTGGGCTCTCTTTTTGGGGGTTTAAAAGCGACCAGAAGAATTTTGAAATTTCCAAAAATCTGGACATTTTTTACACCCTAGTCAGGGAATTGAACTTGTTCTATGTTGACGAAGTAAAACCTGATAAACTGATCAAAAAGGGGATTGATGAAATGCTTGATACCCTTGATCCATATACTGTCTTTATCCCGGAATCGGAGATGGATGATTTTAAGTTTATGACTACCGGGGAGTATGCCGGAATCGGAGCGATGATCAGTAAGCGGAAGAATCAGATTATTGTGGCAGAGCCATACGAAGGATTTCCTGCGCAAAAGAGTGGTTTGCGTGCCGGGGATATTTTCCTTGAAGTCGATGGGAAACCGGTCGATAAGATGGTTGTTTCGGATGTCTCGGAAATTCTTAAGGGACCTGCTAAAAATCCTGTAAAGGTGAAGATGCAGCGTCCGGGGGAGAAAAAGCCTTTTACGATTGATATCGTTCGCGAAGAGATTCAGATTGACCCGGTAACCTATTACGGGATGATTGGCGGTAAAAGCGGATATATCAGGTTGTCGAGCTTTACCGATGGTTGTTCGGAAAACATCCGAAAGGCAATTTTAAACCTTAGGGATACGTTGGGAGCCACTTCATTGGTTCTTGATCTTCGCGGTAATCCGGGTGGTTTGCTCGGTGAAGCAGTAAAGGTGACTAATCTGTTTGTAAATCACGGTCAGGAGATTGTCACTACCAAAGGAAAAGTCTCGCAATGGGATAAGACCTATCGGGCAACAGATCAGCCCGTCGATTCAATAATGCCTCTGATTGTTATGGTAAATAGTGGTTCTGCGTCGGCTTCCGAAATTGTCGCCGGAGCCCTTCAGGATCTTGACAGGGCAGTAATTGTCGGTAATCGTACATTCGGTAAAGGATTGGTTCAAACAACGAGAGATCTCAGTTATAATACCAAATTAAAAGTAACAACCGCCAAATATTACATTCCCAGCGGGAGGTGTATACAGGCGCTCGATTATTCCCATCGGAATACCGATGGAAGTGTTGGGAATATCCCTGACTCACTTACTTCGGAGTTTAAGACTAAAAACGGACGCAAAGTTAAGGACGGAGGTGGTGTAACTCCTGATATCCGGGTTTTTCAGGATACCCTCAGTACGCTGGCTTATAAGCTGGTTCAGGATTATATGATTTTTGACTTTGCAACAGATTTTGCCTATAAACAGAAGACTATTGAAGCTCCTGAAAAATTTGTGGTGGGTGACGATATTTATAATGAGTTTCGTCAGTTTCTCCTGGAAAAGAAGTTTTCATATCAATCGCGCAGTGAACAAACACTAAAAACGTTGATTGAAACAGCCAAAAGGGAAAGGTACTTCGAGGGGGCACAAAATGAATTTGCAGCGCTTGAAAAAGGGTTAACTTTAAATCTGAGTCTTGATCTTGGAAAGTTTAGTGATGAGATTCGCGACTTGATTAAAGATGAAATCGTTTCACGCTATTATTTCCAAAAAGGGGCAATTATTGCTGCATTGGGAACCGATATTGAGATCAAACGCGTTCTATCGCTGTTAAATTCACCGGCAGAATACTCTTCTGCTTTATTGCCAACGACACTTCATCCGAAAAAATAAACTGGAGGTTTAAGGAGATAAATTTTAGTGAACCGAAAATGTGTTTGGGTATAGTATCGCAAGTATCGCAAAGATTAGAATAATGATGGACAGGGCGATAGAAAAGAATAGTATCCCGCGTTTAAAACGTTTATTGTTATTAATCAGCTCGCGGTGTATAAGGATCTTATTAATCTTATCGGATAGTTTAATCAGGGCATATTGATCCTTTACAATATAATCATAGGCTCCGAAACGCATACAATTTATGGCAATCTCAATATTGTCTTGTCCCGAAAGGAATACAAAATCGGTTGACGGACATTTCTTTTTTGTCGCTACGAGTACATCAAGGCCACTTATTCCATCAAGCAGATAATCCTGAATAATGATATCTGGTTTGTGATGGATATTTTTCAGACACTCTTCACCACTTAAATAGCTCTCGGTATTGATGAGCTTGTGACTTCGAAGATGATTGAAAATCAATTTGTTGTAGGTGGGATTGTCTTCAACAATAAAGATAAGCGGATATTTTTGATTTCTCATATAGTTTTAATATATCAGTGATTGGTCTTGTTTGCCAGGACTCAAAATAAGCTGAGAATGCCCTGGTTACTTATGTAAATTTAAGAAATTGATTTGAATAATTCAAGTTTTAAATTCTTTTTATATCTTCGCTGAATAAAATCACCAAAAAATTTATCCTATGAAAGTACTGAGTATTCTCCTTGTCTTAATTGTTTTGATGGCAGTAGGTTGCAAAACGCAAAAAATTGCACCCAAGCCTGAGCCTGTAAGATCGGAAAGCGTAAGTCCGGAAAGTACGAAATCGGAAAGCAAAAAGTCGGAAACTGTTGCTAAATCCTACAGTACCGGAGGAAGTTCTACTGCAAAAGGGAAAGAAGAGCGTATAACTGCGGCTAAGGGAGAAGCCAGTGATCTTGGATCCAAAAGATTTTATATTATTTTAGGCAGTTTTGGCGTATACGAAAATGCTCAGAAGTTCAAAAAAGCGCTGGCTGCAGAAGATTTCTTTCCCGGAATTCTTGTTAATGAGGCTGGGTTTTATCGCGTTTGCGTAAATAGTTATGACGATGAGTCTTCTGCCCGTGCCAAACTTGGTGAAATTCGTCAGCAATTTCCTAAGTATGGAGATTCGTGGTTGTTGATTAAAAAATAAAAAAAGAGGGTTTTCCCTCTTTTTTTATTTTGATCTGGCAGGATTAAAATACTTCGCCCAGATTAAAGAAGAATCCGTGAGATCCATTTACTCCAAATCCGTAATCTATGGCCAGGTTTGTGTTTGAATATTTATTCATCTTGATTCGTAATCCAAACCCTGCACCCGGAATAATCGAATGTTTTTCGGACCAATTCTGAACGATATTTTCGGCATGACCGAAGACTACTCCCCCAAGTAACCCATTGCGGGAGATGCCAAACCGGTATTCTGATTCCAGATAGATAATATTATTTCCGGTATATCTTCCCGGAACATATCCCCGCCCTGTATTTGAAAATGAATCCCACCCTATACTGGGTTTATCAAGATAAGGCGGTGTCCCATTCAACGTAAAATTATTGTAATTCCAGAATGCAAGAACATTATGTGATGAGGCCGGAAACTTAATATAATGCCTAAGGTCAATCAATAAGGATTGCCAATTCGTATCACTTCCCAATAAGGTCAGATTTGGACGAAATTGGATGTTGGCATAATACCCTTCTTTCGGATTCACAGAATTTCTTCTGTTATCATAAAGAAGATTAAAGGAGATTCCTGAAGAGAAGGAGCGGCTCCCTTTTTGGAATTCGTGCAGATCACTTAATGCCTTCCCGGGAATCGTATCCGGAGTAATGTTCCAATGATAGTCTATATTAAATCCTGCTCCTGCAAAGATATTGGGTGCCAGTTCGCGGTAGATAATCTGAGATATGCGCAGATAGGAATATTTTATATCCAACGCATCATTTAAGGTGGTGTTTGTTCCCAATCCAAAGGTCTGGGTGGGGAAATTATAATATCGGATATCACCCAAAAGATGGATTTTTTGCTTCTCAAAAAAAATACTGTTGTTGGCAGTAACCCAAAATTGATGGTACTGGGAAGTATAACCATTGATAAGCAGATTTGAATATCTCGCCCGATGCTCGTCGGTATAAAATGAAGTATTGGTCACAATTCCTCCGGTTAGTCCCGATTGCATGGCGTACCCTATAATGGGCATAATCGAAATAAATGGGCCGTTCCCTTTGGATAAAACACTGTCCTTACGTAAATGGGTCTTAAACCCGCCCTGTAACATATCGACAATGTCTTTGGTTTTACTTAATACGTTCTCATTTTGTGATTGCGTTTCTGATTGTGCACTGGCCATGTAATTAAATGATAATAAACATATTACTGCACATGTGAGAGTGACATATAAAGATAATTTCATGCAGCGGATTGCTTTTTTAAGATTCAATTTATTGAACCTGAATAGGTCTTTGACCGATTAAAGTCAAATAGGTTTAATTGAGGATAGGGTCAAAATAAATATATCCCGGGGAGCGTTCCTTTCGGAATACTCACCGGGTCATTGTATACTTTTTTCTAATCTTTTAGTAAATGATCATTACTTTTCCTTGTAATTCCCTGGATTTAGCGCTTCGGGTGACCATTGATTTAGAAATTCAATTATTTTTTTTGTCGAATAGCCATCGCCTTCCTCGAGGTAGGAAGAGCTTTGCGTATGGATTCTTTTGCCGTTTGAATCCAAAATCACAAATACAGGGAATCCAAATCTTTGGGGATATTCCAGCTTTTTCAGGGCCTCCAGATTCCGATTTTCTTTACTGTAATTGACCCTGATCGTGATGTAGTTCTTATCCATTTGGGCTTTTATGTCAGGATCTTCAGCACAGATTTTATGAAATTTCCGGCACCATGAACACCAGTTACCTCCGATCTGGAGAAAGATGTGTTTGTTTTCACCCTTTGCCTTTCGGACTCCCTGATTGATGGCAGAGGCAACATCACTATCCGGATTGTAGATTGTAACAATTTCCTGACTGAATCCATTGTACAAAAAAAAGCAGAAAATAATTGAAATAATAGTTCTCATACGGTAAGGATCTCTTTTTCCTTGAAGGCAATAAGTTCATCCACTTTTCTGGTAAACCGATCAGTCAGAATCTGAATTTTTTCGACTGTATCTTTTTCTTCATCCTCAGAGATCTCTTTCGATTTAAGGAGTTTTTTTAAATAGTCATTCCCATCTTTACGGGCAGAACGGATACTTACTTTTGCAGTCTCCCCCTCTTTATGGGCATCCTTTACAAGATTTTTGCGTCGCTCTTCCGTTGGAACAGGGACATTTATACGGATAAAGTCTCCATTGTTATCCGGGTTAAAACCAAGATTAGAGTTGATAATCGCTTTTTCGATCGCTGGAATCATTTTCTTTTCCCAGGGCTGTATCGCAATTGTTCTCGCATCGGGGGTGTTTACGTTTGCAACCTGCATAATTGGAGTTGGAACTCCATAATAATCAACCATCACGCTTTCAATCATTCGTGGACTGGCTTTGCCGGCACGAATGTGTGCGAGTTCATGGTCAAGATGTGCAATGGCGTGTTCCATTCTTTCCGTGGAATCATCAATGATCATTTGTATTTCGTCGTTCATATGGCGAATAAATTAACTTATTGTTAGGACAAAGGTACGATAAAAATAAAATCTGAAAAGCAGCTCCTGAATGAAATGTGTACGAAATTTAACTGTCGATCAGTTTACGGAGTGCAACTGGCAATTGGCTTCTGGCGGCTGGCTTAAAAAGCTACAGTTTGATTTTGTCGTCCCGATTTTTCGTGACTTGATGGCAATTTATTGTATTATACTTTTTGAAGTTGACTCAAACATTATTTGTAAACCTAACTGCCAGCCCCGAGCTGCTAAATTCCAGTTGCCATCCGCCAGTTGCCAGTTGCAAGCCGCCCTTTGAAATCAGTTATGAACCACAGTCCCGATCGGCTCACCTTTTAGTACCCTAATCAGGTTTCCCACAGTGTCCATATCGAACACTACAATGGGTAAATTATTCTCTTTGCACATTGTGGTGGCTGTAAGA
This sequence comes from Prolixibacteraceae bacterium, assembly GCA_947475715.1. Taxonomy (GTDB): domain Bacteria; phylum Bacteroidota; class Bacteroidia; order Bacteroidales; family Prolixibacteraceae; genus JAAFHB01. The sequence continues at coordinate 7,412 of CANJNY010000036.1, read as the reverse complement.
TCCATGATTTTCAATCCGCGGGTATAGATTTCGTCGAATGTGATTTCATCAAATTTTATAGCATTCGGGTCTTTATGCGGGTCTGCAGTATAGATTCCGTCAACGCGGGTCCCTTTGAGCATGGCGTCAGCTTCGATTTCAATTCCGCGAAGCGATGAGCCGGTATCCGTAGTGAAATATGGATTACCAGTCCCGGCTGAGAAAATGGCAACTTCCCCTTTTTCAAGCGTTTCTATCGCCTTGTCTTTGGAATAGAACTCTCCGATGGGTTCCATTCGGATAGCTGTCAGAACTCTCGATTTAACCCCGGCAACGGTGAGTGCAGAGTGAAGAGCCAGGCTGTTGATTACCGTTGCCAGCATCCCCATCTGATCTCCTTTGACCCGGTCGAAACCTTTGGAGGCGCCGCTTAGTCCTCTGAAAATATTTCCTCCACCAATTACGATGCCGATCTCGACCCCGAGATCAGCAGCCTCTTTAATCTGAGCAGCATAATCCGCTAGTCTTAAGGGATCTATTCCATACTGCTGGTTTCCCATTAATGATTCGCCGGATAGCTTGAGCAAGACTCGTTTATATTTTATCATCTGAAATGTTTAGCGCAACAAATTTACACCAAAAATGAGTTTAATCAAAAAGAGCCTCAATTATGAGGCTCTTTTAATAAATCCGATCTGTAATCGGTTATACGTTAAGTGTGTAACGGATAAATGAAGTAACTTTTACATCCTTGTCAACACTATTAAGATATTGACGAATAGTGGTTTTATTGTCCTTTACGAAGTCCTGGTTCAAAAGGGTACTATCCTTGTAGAACTTGTTCAGCGCTCCCTGGGCAATTTTATCAAGCATCGCTTCAGGCTTTCCTTCCAGACGGAATTTTTCCTTGGCAATTTTTAATTCCTGTTCAACAATTTCAGGAGCCACATCATCATTGTCAACAGCCACTGGAGACATTGCTGCAATTTGCATTGCGATATCTCTTCCTGCCTGATTCTCAATTGATTTTGTAAAACCTACAAGCGTTGCAAGTTTATTTCCCGAATGGATATAAGCGACTACATTTTCGGCAGCAATAAAAGAGTAGTATGGCAACTCGATTTTTTCTCCGATAATACCTGTCTGTTCAAGCACTTGTTCTCCGATTGTTCTGCCATCCATTACCAATGCTTTGACTTCATCAAGTGTAGTACATTTAGCAGCAATGGCATGAGAGAGGATTTTATCGGTAAGGGCGATGAAATTATCATTTTTAGCTACGAAGTCTGTTTCGCAGTTTAAGGACAATACCGCACCGAAACTTTTGTCTTCAGATACTTTGGCCATTGCAACACCTTCAGAAGATTCTCTGTCAGCACGTTTGCTCGCAACCAACTTACCTCTTTCGCGGATGATTTCGATGGCACGGTCAAAATTGCCTTCAGCCTCTGTAAGGGCATTTTTGCAATCCATCATACCAGCACCGGTTGCTTTACGCAACTTTGCAACATCAGCAGCAGTAATATTCATTGTTCAAAAATTTTATTATACAATTTAAAAACTATCTTATTTTAAATCAATTGCTTAATTATTCAGCAATCTCCTCATCAATTACTTCTTCGTCAAGAAGATCATCATCGGCTAATAAATCAGCAATTGTATCGTCCAATAATTCATCTTCTTTCTCATCGATCTCTTCAATGTCGTCTTCTACGATAATTTTAACAACAGCCTTACGACCACCTTTTTTAAGTGCCAATGGTTTCTCGTCTGTCTCGTCTTTTTCACGTTCAACTTTACGATCCGAAAGACCATCTTTAATGGCTTCACACATCGTAGTGATGATTAAGTCGATAGACTGAGATGCATCGTCATTTGACGGGATGATAAAGTCAATTCCTTCAGGATTTGAGTTGGTGTCAACCATTGCAAAAATTGGAATCGAAAGACGTTGAGCCTCACGAACAGCAATTTTCTCCTTCAGTACGTCAACAATAAATAGTGCAGCAGGAAGACGGGTAAGATCAACGATAGATCCTAATACCTTTTCCAGTTTAGCCCTTTGACGGGTAATCTGCAGTTTTTCACGTTTTGAAAGGTTATCCCAGGCTGTATCTTTCATCATCTTGTCGATCGATGACATTTTCTTAACCGCTTTCCTGATTGTAGGGAAGTTGGTAAGCATTCCACCGGGCCAGCGTTCTGCCACGTATGGCATATTGATGGCTGTAATTTTTTCAGCGATAATCGATTTAGCCTGTTTTTTGGTGGCAACAAAAAGGATTTTGCGACCTGACCTTGAAATCTGCTTCAGTGCTTCTGCAGCTTCGTCAATCTTAACGATTGTTTTCTGAAGATCGATGATGTGGATTCCGTTCTTCTCCATGAAGATGTAAGGAGCCATGGCTGGATTCCATTTGCGCTTGAGGTGACCAAAATGTACCCCTGCGTCTAGCAATTGTTTAAATTCTGTTCTTGGCATAATAATGATTTGTTTACGTTCTGTTCAGTCAATTACCCGGTAGTCCAAAAGATTTGGAGTCCGGGTAATTTAGATGCTAAACAATATTTATTAAAAATTCTTGTAATCTGTCGATTAACGTTTAGAGAACTGGAAACGTTTACGTGCTTTCGGACGCCCTGGTTTCTTACGTTCCACCTCGCGTGGATCACGGGTCAGAAATCCGGCAGCTTTAAGCTTTGGACGATACTCAGCCTCGTTAATTTTAAGCAGTGCGCGTGAAATACCCAGGCGAAGGGCTTCAGCCTGACCATTCAAACCACCTCCATCAAGATTGACCTTGATATCGTATTGTCCGGCAACCTCACAAAGATTTAAAGGCTGATGTACAATGTACTGTAATGTTCCAATAGGAAAATATTCGTTAATATCCCTTTTATTGATGGTGATGTTTCCTTTTCCTTCAGAGAGATATACACGGGCAACAGCGGTTTTCCTTCTGCCAATAGTGTTAATTATTTCCATGATACTTATCTAATATTGTCCAGGTTTATAAATTTTGGCTGCTGTGCTTCCTTGTCATGATTTGCGCCAACAAAAACATGCAGATTGGTGAAAAGTTTGCTTCCAAGGCTATTCTTGGGGAGCATCCCCTTAACAGCCTTTTCCATCAGTCTTTCAGGATATTTCTTCAGGATATCAGCTGCTGTTTGGGTGCGCTGACCTCCAGGATAACCCGTATGACGGATATATTCCTTCAATTTCCATTTATTCCCGGTTAACCGTACCTTTTCAGCATTGACAATGATCACGTTATCACCACAATCTACGTGAGGGGTGTAACCTACCTTGTGTTTGCCTCTGAGGACAATTGCCACTTTAGCGGCTAAACGACCCAGAATTTGATCTGTGGCGTCGATCACGACCCACTCTTTGTTTACCGTTGCTTTATTCAACGATATCGTTTTGTAACTTAAAGTATCCACTTTCGTTTCAAATTATTAAATGTGACATAATCTCTTTTTTGCTGATTCACACGATCAATAGGTATTGTAACAGTGTTATTAACAATGAATTGTTAATAACATTTTGCTAAGGTTGCTACCATACCCGATTGATACTTCAGCAAATAAAGATAAAATCGGGACTGCAAAAGTATAGAATATTTTTGATTTTACAACTTCCTGAGAAAAATAACTTCAACTAAATCAATGCAAACCATTTCCCGGAGTCTGAATTGTTTTACAGGACGTTTCTGACTTATTTTTTCCGACTGGTAACCACCTTTAAATTCACAACCAGGTATAATCCTGCACTATTCACGGCTGTCATTCGATTTGTATCGAAATAGTAATCAAACATGAATCCAAAGTAGGTCTCTTTCATTATTTGATGCTGATAGTGGTACTTTAAATCAATAAATTCGTGATTCGATAACCAACCAGATCCATTTCCGGAATAATTTTGAAATATCGGACTCCCTTGTGGTGTGTAAAAGAGATGTCCATGCCAAAACGCTGCGGTCAGTCCGCCGAATAATGAATTGACAGATCCGCTGGCGTAGAACCCCCACCCATTACTCTGGTTAAAAATCACGTTGTCCTTTGGATAGGTCGAAAGTGAAAAAGAGGTAAGAAATTTGAAGTCAGTGATTTTTGATCCTGAAATGATTTTATTGAAAACTAGTCCGGGGGTTATGGTTATAAAACTTTTGGCTAAACCTGGCGCTGTTCCAATGGTTCCACCTTCATGCTTACCGTAAAAGGTAAACGGAAAGGATAACAAGGTTTTGTTATTACTCAAAATCTCAAGATTGGATCTCGCTCCAAATACAAATTTCTCCTTGTAGGGATCTCCGGGCAGAATCATCTGCTGCCAGTCGATCCAAAGATCTGTTGAAAATCGTTTCGTGTTATATCTGGCCTGAAGTCCGGCTTCTGGTATTGCTGTGTAAAATCGTTCGGGATTGTAAAGTTGTTCCGGAAGTAAATGACCCTGATCGGCATTAAGATTCCCGAGAATAACAGCAATTTTATCAGTTGGCTGATAATGGACATTGAACCAGGGAGTAATATGAGCATAATCTTCCCTTCCATTGTATTTCAAAATATGCCCGCCCAGTTCAAGCCTGAGTCTTTGATCGGCATAATAAACCGCCTTAGGACGCAGTAAAGTTCCGGTAATCGTATAATCGGCCTGACGGTTTAGTTTATTTTCATTGTTTTTGAAAAAGTTTACATTGTCAATGGCGATATGAAATTTTCTGCAAGTGTCAGGTTTAAACGGTTCATAGTTTTTAAAAAAGGAATAGTCATTTTGAGCAATAGCTGATTCAGCAGTGATGGCCAGCAGAAGGATTAATAATCCAATCCGGAATATTTTATGAATGATCGTTAATATTTGTAGCTTCAACATGATGACAACAATTGGGATGTACAAATTTACCTTCTTTTGATAATAAACTGATCATAAATAAGCAGAACAACAGAAGCAACGATTCCAATACCGGCGACGACAAACCAAAAAGAGGATGGGTGATATTTATCCCACAAATATTGGGTAAGCTGATCAGTATTCATGCTCATCTTTGCTGCTGCACTTCTGAAATAGTCATTTTTTGTAAAGTGTCCACTAATGGCAGGAAGGTCTATATTGCGGGATAATGCCTCTTTTTGAGTAAGGGTTATCTTATCCGAGATATTCTGATAAACATTTCCGGAAACAATCCCTGCAAAAAGATTTCCCAGTGCAACCGGAATATAGGAACATCCGATGTAGAGTGCGGTTTTATCCGAAGGTGCTATTCGGCCAATGTATTCTGTAATTTTTGGAGAACTCATCATCTCGCCGATTGAGAAGACGAGTAAAGCGATAATAATAAATAATGAGTTTTGTGTTGCCATGCTTAATCCCAGTCCGATTGATGCAATGAGGATTCCGGCGATCATGGCACTTAATGGTTTATATCGCATCACAATTGCAGAAACAGCTATTTGAAGCAGAATAATGTATCCGGCATCAACATTCAAAATATATTCGGCCGGGATAGTTCCTTCCTTTGTTCCCAGTTGGCTGGCAAGCCAGGGCCAATATGAATTCAAAAAATCGTAGAGTAGTGCTGTGTTTACCCATTGGTCGATAAATACCGGCAAGGTCATATAAAATTGCATAAACATGGTCCAGAATCCGGCGATGATCACGAGAAACAGTGCAAATCTCCAGTCAGACAGCGCCTTGCCAATATTTCCAAAAATATGTCGGATTTGTTCCATGAATGTGTAATGCTGCTTATCTTCCGGTTTTTTCTGAACCGGTTCCTTATAAAAGAAGGTGAGCAGAATAAAATTAAAGGCAATAACTGCAGCTGAGGAGTAAAATACGTAATCCCATGAAAATTTTCTCACAAATCCCGTTACAAAGGGTCCGATAAATCCACCGATATTTACCATCATGTAAAAAATGCCAAATCCGATGGAGGAGGTCTGTACATCTGTGGTTTTGGTAACCGTTGCCGCGATAATCGGTTTGAAGAGTGCTGCTCCAATGGCAAGAAGCAGATAAATGACAAAGACGGAGTTGAATGATTTGAATATGGGAATCAATAAAAACGCAATAGTGTATATCGTATATGCCATATAAAGCGTTTTTCGGTAACCTATCCGGTCCGACAGTGCACCGGTTACAATGGGGAGCAGATAGAGAAAGGCGGTACCTATCCCCATAATGAGCCCTTTTTGTGTTTGTGAAAAGCCTAATGCTCCCTCGTCGGTTGAACCTGTTAAGTATAGGGCAAAGATGATATAAAAGCCATACCACGCCCATCGCTCAAATAACTCCATCATGTTCGCGATCCAAAAAGTGGTGGGGTATCTTTTTAATACAGTGATTATGTTCATTCAGTTCCGGTTTTAAAAAGCTCAAAATTAGAAAAATTGGAATAGAACCGACAGTTTAGGGATACTTTAAAATGTATATCTTGGTACTCTGAAAAATTCAACTCTTCTTGGTGATCAAAACTGAAGCATGGAAGCTTAAAAATCAAATTGTATTAAGTGAAAAATAAAAACGTAAAATATCTTGATTTAGGGATATCCGATTATATGGTTACCTGGAAACGGCAGGAAGAATTGATGAAGCAGATTGTGGATCTGAAGAAAGGACAATCCAATATTGATGATGACTCCCTGGCCCCGGCACCCAATTATCTGATCTTTGTAGAACATCCCCATGTCTATACGCTTGGTAAAAGTGGTGACGAGCATAACCTGTTGTTAAATTACATTCAACTACAGGCAAAGGATGCTCTGTTTTTCAAAACTGACAGAGGGGGAGATATCACCTATCATGGCCCCGGACAACTTGTGGGTTATCCAATACTGGATCTTGAGAATTTCGGGATTGGACTGCGACAGTATATTTATAACATCGAGGAGACGGTAATCCGGACACTCCTTGAATATGGTATTGAAGCTTCACGCGATCCGGATGCAACCGGTGTCTGGATCGATGCAGGAAAATCTTCAGCGAGAAAAATATGTGCAATCGGGGTAAAAAGCTCCCGTTTTGTCACCATGCACGGCTTTGCATTGAACGTAAATACCAATTTGGAATACTTTAAACATATTAATCCGTGTGGTTTTTCGGACAAAGGGGTTACTTCGATTGAAAAAGAACTGGGCTTCAAGCAGGATTTTGAACATTTAAAAGAGCTTGTTCTGGAGAAATTTGCTGAAGTATTCGGTTCTAATGCCATCTGAACCCCTTTCCCTGATGACTGTTTAACCCTAAATCAACTATTTTTTCAGCTGCTTTTATCACCTTAACATTTAGTTAACATAGCTATCCTGCTGAAATGATGATATATGCTCGTTTGATATAGATAAAAGTAAAAATAAAATCATTTTTTATTTCAGAAAGGTAATATGGGGAGGAAAACCGTTTACATTTGCACCACGATTTCAGGGAGCTTTTT
>CANJNY010000035.1 GCA_947475715.1 Prolixibacteraceae bacterium | reverse complement strand
TAGGGTCTGCTTAAAAACTATTTGAATGCTGAAATTTAAATATTTATAACGATATTTGGATAACTAAGTGCAAGGAATTATGGGAAAGTCAAAAAGAAAGCATGCACCTGCTCCAGCCTACATGAGTCCGAATCAACTTACTTTGGATGCTTTTAAGAGTCCATTCGAGCGTGAACTTAATCCTAATAACAGATGGGTAGTACTCGCAGGACTGATTCCATGGGACGAGATTAGTTCGTTATATCTCAAGAATGTACCTGTGAGCAATACGGGACGTCCTGGGTTAAATCCTAGAATTGTTATAGGTTCTCTAATCATTAAACACATGTGTAATCTTGACGATCGTGAGGCAGTTGATCAGATAGCTGAAAACATTTATATGCAGTACTTTCTGGGCTATACAAGCTTCATCAAAGAACCACCGTTTGATGCCTCTCTGTTTGTTGATTTCCGGAAGAAACTTGGCATGGATAGCCTGAATGCAATGAACGAAAAGATAGCTGAATTAAGGGCTAATTTTGTTTCGCAAAACGATAAAAGAAAACCCGAAAAAGATGACGGGGATTCATCCGGTTCGGACAACCTTTCTAATTTCTCTCAGGTTGAAAACAAAGGCAGAATCATCTTTGATGCAACTGCCTGCCCTCAGGATATCGCCTATCCAACGGATCTGGACCTGTTATCAGATGCGAGAGAGAAATCGGAGCAATTGATCGACAAACTCTACAACCCTGTCCTGCATGAGAAAAAGCCCAGGACTTACCGAAAAGTTGCCCGTAAACGTTATTTGAAAACTGCTCAGAAGAAGAATAAAACTCACAAAGAAATTCGCAAAGCTACTGGTAGCCAGTTAAGATTTTTAAAGCGCAATCTTAATTCAATCAACAGGTTATTAGACTCATATCAAACGATTCCGCTCAAACCGCAAAGCCATAAATACCTTCTGGTGCTAAACACATTTTATGCGCAACAGAAGCAAATGTATAGCAATGGCGTTCATCGCATTGATGATAGGATCGTCAGTATCCATCAACCTCATGTCAGACCAATCGTTCGCGGGAAAAGTCAGGCAAAAGTCGAGTTTGGGGCAAAGATCCACCTCTCACTCATTGACGGGATCTCTTTTTTGGATGAGCTGAGCTGGGATGCCTTTAATGAAGGAAGCCATATGATGGAATACATCAAGAAATACCGGAATCGTTTTGGTTTTTATCCCAAGGAGGTTCTGGCTGATCAGATCTACTGCAACCGTATTAACCGGGCTGCCCTGAAGGAGAAAGGAATCAGGCTGCTGGCCAAACCACTAGGTAGGCCATCGGCTGTGCAACAACACGTAAGTCCGGGAGAACGTAATCCAATCGAAGGTAAGTTTGGTCAAGCTAAAACAGCATACGGGTTAAACCGTGTAAAAGCCAGGCTTAGAGAAACCAGCGAATCGTGGATTGCCTGCATCATCCTGGTGCTTAACCTGGTCAAATTGGCCGGGGCGGCACTCCCGTCTCTTATCTTTTATATACTTTCAAGTTTTTCAGTACAGGCTAAAATAGCTCTATCTCTTTCTGTCGAAGAATTTCTGAGGAACTTAAAAAATATCATACAAATGCTCTACTCTAAACAAGTTGAGCTAAAATATCAGGTCTGAGTTTAACAGCAGACCCTATTTAGACGCATATAATTCAAATAGTGGAAAGCTCTTAAAACAACTTGGAGCCTTATATTATCTTATTTTTTAACCTTAGTAGTAGAATCAGACAACTAAAACCAACCTTATTACCTTAATTTTCAGTAGAAAAATTAATATGGAATCCTCTGAATCTAAATATGCGGTGTAAAATAAGGTTTGGGATAATATAAAACCAAAGCTACTAAGGTTAAAAATACAAAAATAAGGTTTGCAAGAATCTAAAACTGTATTTTTTCCGCCACTAACGGATTTCCCATAAAAAGTGAGGCTCTGGGCTCAAAATTATCAACTGATTCAGTGGTAATATACCGAACAGAACCATTCTTTGAACATTTTTGATCCATTTCCGGATGACGATTAAGGTAATCAGAGAGGCTCTCTGCCACAATGGGGCCTTGTTCCAGAACAGTAACGTGAGCCGGGAGAAATTTATCAATTGTTTTTCGCAGCAAAGGATAGTGCGTGCAGCCTAAAATCAGGGTATCAATTTCAGGGTCCCTGCGAAAAAGATTCGTAATATTTTTGTGAACAAAATAATCTGCTGCCTTGTTATCCGTTTCATCATTTTCAACCAGGGGGACCCACATCGGGCAAGCTTCCTGGGTAACAACCAGGTGATTTCCCGAAACTTTGGCAATTTCCATCGGATAAGAATCTGAGAGCACAGTGCCGGAGGTACCTAGTACGCCAATATGGCCAGTTTTAGTGAAGAGCGGTATTTGTTCCACACTCGGACGGATTACCCCCAAAACACGACGTTCAGGAAACCCTGTTAGAAGATCATTTTGCTGAATCGTTCGCAATGCCTTTGCCGAGGCGGTATTACATGCCAGGATAACCAGCTGACAATCCATTGAAAAAAGGGTAACCACTGCCTGACGGGTATAATCGTATACCACATCAAACGAACGGGATCCATAAGGAGTGCGCGCATTATCTCCCAGATAGATATAATCGTATTGGGGGAGCCTCTGCATGATAGATTTCAGGATCGTTAGTCCTCCGTAACCCGAATCAAAAATCCCTATTGGCTGATATTTTTGCTGCACCTTATTCATATTTTAGTGATCTAAACGTACACAAAAAAGTAAAAGAATAAAAGAATTCTTAAAACAATAATTTAATATCTAAAAAACAGCGATAAAGAAAAAGGGTACCAAAAATGGTACCCTTTTTAAATGTTGACAGGTCAACCTATTATTTCGTAATACCCAGCTTTGTTTTAACCAGAGGTGTCAGGTCAATCGACTGTTCAGAATGAAATAAAACCTGATTTGCTTCAAAAACATAAATCAAACCTTGCTCTTTAGCTACATCCGTAATTGCTTTACGAGCTTTTTCAATTACCGGTTGGAATTGTTTGGATTCCTCCTTTTGAAGGCTCTCCTGAGCGGTTTGCTGGAAAGTCTGAATTCTCTCCTGAATGCTCTGAACTTCATCTTGTTTTGCTTTTACAAGAGCTTCATTAGCATCTTTCGCCTGAGCTAAAGCAACGTATTCTTTACCTTTTTCCTGATATTCCTTTTGCATTGCCTGAAGCTTGGATTCCAGATCTGCCTGAACCTTTTCAAGAGCTACCTTAGCTAAATCTCTCTCCGGCATGGCAGCAAGTAACTGCTGAAAATCAATATGACCGAATTTTAGAGTCTGGGCTGACAAGCTACTACCCACAAAAAAAACCGCACAAAATACTATTACTTTAAAAAAATTTCTCATGTTTCTTTTTGATTTAAAATTTGAACGCAAATATATACTTTTAATTTTTATATCCAAGTTTCTGCAGGATCTGATCACTTAAATCGTATTTCGAATTTGTATAAATCATTGACAAACTCCCCGCTTTATCAAAAACAATCGAATAGGCACCCTGCTCAGCAATTTCCTCAATAGCTTTGAAAACATCATCCTGAATAGGCTTAACCAATGCCTGCCGTTTTTGATACAATTCACCTTCAGCTCCAAAATACTGACGCTGCAATTTCTTATACTCTTTTTCCTTTGTAATAATGATATCTTCCCTTTTGCGTTTCATATCGTCAGACAATAAAACGACCTCAGACTGAAAATCCTTATACATCTTGTCCAGTTCCGCATGGATAGTCTCAAGCTCTTTCTGATATTGCTGCGAAATTTTATCCAACTGATCCTGAGCAGATTTATAGGAAGGGATATTTCCAAGAATATATTGGGTATCCACATAAGCGTATTTCTGAGCAAAGCCAAAACCGGCAGATGCGGTCAGAAGCAGAAGAAAGATTACTAACTTTTTCATTTCGAATAATTTTTTAATTCTCAAATAGTTTATCAAAAATCAGACCAAAAAGAAATTAATTAACAACTAGAATTGTTGTCCCATTATAAAATGGAACTGACTGCCACCGCTTCCTTTGGTATACCCATCGTCAAAACCATATCCCCAGTCAAAGCCCATTAAACCAAACATCGGTAAGAAAATACGGATTCCTAAACCAGCAGAGCGTTTAATGCTAAAAGGATTATAATTTGCAAAATCAAACCATGAATTACCCGCTTCAAAAAAGCTTAAACCGTATATTGTCGCCGATTGACTCATCGTAATTGGATATCTCAACTCAAGGGTAATTTTCTCATAAATATTCCCGCCATTTGCAGGAGTAAGCGAGTTATTGGCATAACCCCTCAATCCGATAATATCACTTCCATACATGCTGTATCCAGACATACCATCACCCCCTACGCGGAAACTCTCGAATGGGGAGCGAAGGTTTTTGTTATAATAACCCAAAAATCCTGTTTCCAGTTTGGAACGTAAAACCAGTTTTTTATTCGCCGTAAACGGTGTATATACATCTCCCTTGAAAACCCACTTATGAAACTCAATGAGTCTGTAACGGTCCTCAGGTGTTAACTTTGGATCGGCATAATTGTTACTTGAAAATAACGAATAAGGGGGTGTAAACTGAACCATAAAAGAAAAGTTCGATCCCCATTTGGTATACAATGGATTATCGGTTGAATTACGACCGAAAACGGTTTTAAAACTCATATTATGCGAAGTACCGTTCTTAAAGAAGAAATATTGCCAGTTATCAAGTACGTATAACTGGTACGACAACTCATGATACATGGTGAAAAAGTCATCAGGAAATTTCAATCGGTAACCCAATCCCAGAGATCCACCAATAACACCCATCTTTTGAGTAATTACGTAGTTATATGGGTTATAGTAACCACTCCCGTAGCCACCACCACTTCCATAACCACTGCCATAACCGCTGCCATAACCGCTGCCGTATCCACCTCCATAACCACTGCCATATCCGGAATAATTACCATTGTAATTATACGACTGGTTACCACTGGTCTGCTTGGAATAATAAACGGAAAATGTTAATGAATTTGGCTTCTTGCCACCTAACCACGGTTCCGTAAAGGATAAACTATAGGACTGGTAATAACTACCATTTGTCTGGGCACGGAGAGAGACATTTTGTCCATCACCTGTAGGAAGTGGTTTCCATGCTTTTTTATTGGGAATATTGCGGATCGAGAAATTTGAAAATTTCAATCCGACGGTACCTACAAACATACCTGCACCCCAGCCACCTGAGAGCTCGATCTGGTCATTTGCACGCTCTTCAAGCTCATAATTGATATCTACAGTTCCGTCTTCAGGATGAGGTACAACATCGGGTTTAATGGTTTCAGGATTGAAATGACCCATTTGCGATAACTCCCGCACTGAACGAATAATATTCTCTTTGCTAAATAACTGTCCGGGACGTGTAAAGAGTTCCCTACGGGCAACATGCTCATTGGTTTTGGTATTCCCTTTGATACCCACTTTGTCAATCGTAGCCTGAGTCCCTTCAACCATCCTCATCTCAAAATCGATGGAGTCATTCTGAACATTCACCTCAACAGGGCTGAGATTATAAAACAGATACCCGTTATTGAGGTATTCGTTGGATACAGCATCATCGTCCTCCGTTAATCGTTTATCCAAAAGTTTCTGGTCAAAAATATCACCCTTCTTGATCCCAAGAACGCGGTTTAACTGAGGATCTCCGTAAACAGTATTTCCAACCCAACGGATATTTCTGAAATAATATTGTTTTCCCTCCTCAATATAATACCTCAGAACAACCTTGTTTCTGAGAGTATCTTTAACGATCGAGTCAGCCACAATGATTGCATCGCGATACCCTTTTTCGTTATATTTTTTTATCAGGTTGAGCTTATCCTCCTCGAATTTGTCTTCAAGGAATTTTTTGGATGAGAAAAAATTGCGTAGTTTTTTTGCCTTGGTCTTCTTCATCGAAGCCTCCAGAATTTTTGGACTAAGTGCTTTAACTCCAAAAAATTCAATATTGCTGATTTTAACTTTCTCTTTTTTGTTCACCTTAATATCCAGCATCACCTGATTCTCTTTTGTGGGATCATCACGCTGGATAATATCCACATCGGTATTATAAAATCCTTTACCTTGAAAGATACCGAGTATTTGTCGTTTAGCAGTATTTATCAGGTTGTCGGTAACCTGTCCACCGACAAGCAACATAACCTTCTTTTCAATATCCTCTTTTTCGCTTTTGCTAACTCCATTGTAGTTCTTTTGCGACAGACGGGGTCGCTCCTGAAGATAAATATCAATCCAGATTTTATCACCAACTATTTTAGTAGCCGATATTTTAACATCGGAAAAAAGGCCCTGATGCCAGTATTTCTTTAAGGCAGAAGTAACTGCATCACCAGGAATTGTAATCTCTTCCCCGACAGAGAACCCCGAAAGGTTTTTGAGCACCTCTGTATCCAGAAATCGGATACCACTAACCTCTATTCCGGCAAGGGTATATTTCTTTGCAGTCTCGTAATTAATCGAAAAATTAGTACTGTCTGCAACAACCTGGGAAAAGAGGTTCAAACTGCCTAGTAATACCAGGGAAAAAATTATTAATTTTTTGTACATTTTTAACTTCTGATTTGTTCACTTGTTTTTCCAAATCTTCTCTCTCTGCCTTGGAAATCGACGATGGCTTCAAACAAATTTTCTTTACGAAAATCGGGCCAAAATATAGATGTAAAATAAAATTCACTGTAAGCACTCTGCCATAACAAGAAATTACTAATCCGGTATTCCCCGCTTGTTCTGATTAACAATTCAGGATCGGGTACAACCGATGTAGACAGGTGATCGATAAAAAACGGTTCATCAAGTTGTTCTTCGGTGATTTCTCCCGCTAACGCCTTTCGGATAATTTGTCGTGTCGCCTGAAGGATATCCCATCGTCCTGAATAACTAAGGGCCAGAATCAAATTAAGACCGGTATTGGACGAGGTGCTATAAATCGCTTCTTTAAGTTTGAGCTGAACTTCATGCGGAAAAGAATCAATATTTCCGATTACATTCATTTTTACATTCTTTTCATTAAGATTCGCAACCTCCCTAACGATTGCATCGACCAGCAATGACATCAAAGCATCCACCTCCTCTTTTGGCCGACACCAGTTTTCGGTAGAAAAAGCATATAAGGTGAGGAACTCAATCCCAAGCTCACCGGCACCTTCCACTACAGACCGCACAGATTCCACACCCTGACGATGCCCATAGATGCGGTCGTTGCCATGAAGCTCTGCCCATCTGCCGTTTCCATCCATGATCACTGCGACGTGGCGGGGAATATAATTTTTCTTTACCTGATCAATAATCATCACTTCTTTTTGATCTTATCATAAATTGGACAATTCCCTCGTTCACTCCATAATTGCCACGTCAATGAAACAGCAAGAGTGGCATACCAATCCTTTTTGTTAATCCCTTGAATCGGATCTGAATAGGTATTTATAAATGTGGCAGGAGTAGTCGCTGGAGTAACCGGAACACTGATGGGATTTTGAAATCTTTTGGGATCATCCAGATTATCGATGTTGTCGGAGAAAGTTTTCCTTATAATTACTTCAACAAGACCCCCTAATCTTCTACTAAAATTAAACTTAAAACCTGCACCAACCGGCACAATTAAAGTTAAAACTTTATATCCATTCGTTAAGGGTAGTGCATTTTGAGGAATTCCCGAAAAAGGTAGATACTGATCGAAGGTTGGCGGAATTGCGGCAGGATTGGCCAAAATTTCAATATTTGGATCCAAGATAAATGTACCCATACGAGGGGCTGATGAATTATATGCTCCTAATCCAATAGCTACGAAAGGGGTAAACCGGTCTTTTTTCAAATTTCCCAATTTATAATTCCAGAAATTGAACTCCAACAATCCCTCTACCGATTGAAACGAACGGTTAAAATTAAAACTTTTACTAGGATCATTAGGGAAAGAGGGTGCCCGTGTTCCAGACTGTGACAAAAGTGCATTTTCCAATAATCCCGCTGCTTTAATATTTCCAGTTAACAACTGTCCTCGTATGGCCAAACGCCGGTTAAAATTCCATCTGCCTAATATTCCAACTACAGGTGTGATTGATTTTGAATAATTAACATTTTGAATATCTCCCCAATAAGTGGCTGCCGCAAGCTGCACGCCAATGTCAGCAGTATGTTGCGCGTTAGCGTAAACACCTGATAAAATTAGCATTAAGACCACAATCAACTTTTTCATGTGAAATAATATTCAATAAATTTATTAAAAATTGAAACGCCTTAACGGCGCAAAATTTTACTAAAGGTTACAAAAGTAATAGATTAACCCAAATTTCCCTTTTTTCGGACAAAATTTAACGGATTAAATTAGAGCGGCATCATAAAACATGTGATAAATATTAATTCCGTTTATCGATTCCCCAATTGAGTTTATTTCTGAGGGTACTGTAAAATGACTGATTATCAAATTGTAAAACATTAATAGCGAACTCCGCTTTACTTAAACGCATCTCAACATTGGCACCAAAAGCATCCGAACGGGAATCCAGCGAGGCGAGATAGCGACCGCCACGACCCTCTATCTTCAACTTAATCTCTTCATTATCTGATATTACCACAGGCCGAATAGCCAGATTATGGGGAGCAATAGGGGCAATAATAAAATTTGCAGCCGTAGGGGTGATAATCGGACCACCAACAGCCAATGAATATGCGGTAGAACCTGTAGGGGTAGAGACGATCAGTCCATCTGCCCAATAAGAATTGAGATAATCGCCTCCCACTTCGACATGAACCGTTATCATTTGCGAGGTATCCTGTTTATGAACCGTAAACTCATTCAGTGCATAGGGAAAATCGCCAAACAATCCCAAATCGTTTTCCAGTTTGATCAAAGAACGGGGTTGTAAATAATATTTGGCTTCGAAAAATCGCTCCAGTGCGCTTTCAAGTTCTTCCTGAGCTACATCTGCAAGAAACCCCAGCCTGCCGCTATTGATACCAACCATTGGAATCCCTGAATCTCTCACTAAAGATATAGCCTCCAGAAAAGCTCCATCGCCGCCAATACTAAAGAAAAAATCTACACCTTTCAATTCGGTATGATCCGAAAAATCAGCTGTCTCTCTGGGATAAAAAGCGATTTCACGCTGCATATACTCCAAAAAGGGGCGATACACGATAATCTCTACCTGATGAAGATGCAATATCCCGAACAAACGTTTCAAACTTTCGTAAAAAACAGGGGTAATATTTCGTCCAAAAACTGCTATTCTCATCTATCCAATTAAATATTAAACATTTATATACCTCATAAATTGATCATAACGGTCATCAAACAGTGTTTTAATCTGAGATTGATCCATATATGTCGCCTTAATGAGGTAATCGTAGCGCGCAAAAGTCTGAATAATTCCTGAAAGATCCACTACATTGACTTTAATTGTAACGTCAAGTTCCTTTGAAGAGGGAGATGGTCTGTTGATGTACAGGCTCAGGATACGTGCATCATTCCCTTCGATAATCTGTGCAATTTGCGACAAGGAATAGTTAGCCTCGGTAAGTTCAAGGACAATAATCCCACCGGGTTCATTCGATGAAAAGAGTTCTGCCAGGATAAAGGACAAATGGGTTCGGGTGATTGAACCCAGGTAGGAATGGTCATGCTGAAGAACCGGAACAATCGACACACCACAGCCCAAAGCCACCCCGGCAACCTCAAAAATATGCTGATTAACATGCACATGGGGTTGCAAAAGAGAGGGGGAAATATACTTCGCGATTTTTTCATCGAAATTTTCGGCATTATAAATATCCCGATCAGAGATAACACCAAAATACTCGTTACCAACTACAACAGGAAGGTGCGAAACACGAAATATCTCCATCAGCGTAAGTACTTTTGAGCCAATCTCATCAGGAGTTACGGTAGGAATTGATTCGGAAATCAGATTTTCTGCTATCACGATTATTGTGTTATTTTGTTATAAAAATCAATTCAAAGTTGTAAATTGCACACCAAATCAGTAAAACAAAACTATGACACGTTTAAGCGTAAATATAAATAAAATAGCGACACTGCGTAACACCCGGCAGGGAAATATGCCGAATGTGAAACTTGCAGCTATAAATTGTGAAGAATTCGGGGCTGAAGGGATTACTGTGCACCCCAGGCCAGACGAACGGCACATCCGCTATTCTGACGTAAGAGACTTAAGACCAATCATTACCACCGAATTTAACATTGAGGGATATCCGAACAGATCGCTCCTTGACCTGGTTCTTGAGGTTAAACCAAATCAGATTACACTTGTCCCTGATGCACACGACGCAATAACCTCAAATGCAGGATGGGACACCGTTGCGAATAAAGGATTACTCAGCGACATTATTGCGGAGATGAAAGAGGCCGGAATCCGTGTCTCCCTGTTTGTAGGAGCGGATATAAAAATGGTTGAAGGTGCTTTTTTTACCGGCGCCGACAGGATCGAGCTTTACACTGAACCTTATGCATCAGCCTATCCGTTCAATCCGGATCAGGCAATCCACTCTTTTATTCTTGCAGCAAAAGCGGCAGAAGAGCTTCATCTGGGCGTTAATGCCGGGCATGACTTAAATCTGCAAAATCTCAAATTTTTTAAACAATCTATCCCTAATTTACTGGAGGTTTCAATCGGGCACGCCCTGATTTCTGATGCCTTATATTTGGGACTGGAGCTTACAATTCTGAAATATAAAGAGTGTCTTAGGTAATGCCCGTTACTTTAAAATTCAAAAAGTCGGGACACGGCGCACCCCTGGTAATCCTTCACGGACTCTATGGTTCATCGGATAATTGGATCACCATTGGTCGGAAACTGGAGAATCGTTTTACCGTTTACATCCCCGATCTGAGGAATCATGGTCACTCACCGCATGCAACCACCAACACCTACCAGGACATGGTGGATGATCTCAGGATGTTCTTTACGGATCATCACATTGACAAGGCAATAGTTATGGGACATAGCATGGGGGGAAAAGTTGCAATGATGTTTGCGGCCGAATATCCCGAACATGTAACCGGACTGATTGTAGCCGACATCGCTCCGAAGAGTTACAATAAAAATGATGTACCCTACAAAACAGTTATGGAGCATGAGCTGATTCTTGGCCTGATGGAAGAGCTCAATCTGGTTTCGGTTACATCACGAAAGGAGATTGACCATTTTCTGGCAGAAAAGTTGCACAACAGCACCCTGAGGCAATTCCTGATTAAGAATATCCACCGAAATAAGGAAAATTATTTTGAATGGAAGATTAATGTTCCTGTATTAAAACATGCTTTGGTATCCATTACAAGCGGAGTATCGGGCGTATGGTTTGATGACCGGTCCCCTATTCTGGGTTACCCCGTTACCTTTATTCGGGGATTGAAATCAGATTATATATCAAACGACGATCTGCCGGGGATAAAAGCCATTTATCCCGAAGCCCGGATCATTGATGTTGCCGATGCCGGTCACTGGTTACATGCCGAACAACCTGAAAAATTTATTGAAGCTCTATTATCGGTTGTATAACACGGTCAGCGCTTTTAATTTCTCACCACACTCCTTCAAATCGGTTGTTTCTGTCATCCTCCACTTCCAATTACTCTCTATCGTTCCCGGGATGTTCATCCGGGCTGAAGAATCAAGACCAAGAACATCCTGCAGGGGAATGATTGCCATTTGAGCAACGGAGCCCATAATTGTCCTGATCACCTTCCAGTGATCAATGGATGTGGTACCAAAGTAGTGATGAAGATGGTCCCTCTCCTCCCCTTTTACCCGCTTCAACCAGTTGGCTGTAGTATCATTATCATGGGTTCCTGTATATGCAGCAAAATCCAGTTCATAGTTATGGGGAAGATGTTCATTGTTTCCACCTGATGCAAAAGCAAACTGAAGAACCTTCATACCAGGAAGATGGAATTTCTTACGCAAATGGTGGACCTCTTTGGAAATTGTTCCCAAATCCTCCGCGATAATAGGTAAATGGCCAATCTGACTCTGCAAAAGGCTCAGCATTTGATTTCCATTTGCCTTTAACCACTCCCCGTTTATAGCTGTTTTCTCACCATAAGGGACAGCCCAAAACGATTCCAAACCTCTGAAATGGTCAATCCGAACAAGGTCAAAGAGGCTAAGATTAAAATGTAAACGGGCCATCCACCAATCATAATTACGCGAATGGAGCTTTTGCCAGTCGTATAGTGGATTTCCCCAAAGCTGTCCGGTATCACTAAAATAATCAGGAGGCACCCCGCCAACCATAACCGGTTTTCTGCTTTTGTCGAGCATGAAAATCTCCTGATTCGTCCACACATCAGCACTGTCATAGGAGACATACAGTGGAATATCACCGAATATCTTAATTTCCAGACTGTTTGCATACCGCTTCAGGGCAAACCATTGCCTGAAAAAGACAAACTGCATGAATCGCTGATATTCAACATCTTCACGATAGGTCCTGTAATAAAAGTTTAGTGTCTCAGGTTTATGAATAAGCAGTGAATCCTCCCAGAAACTCCAGTCCTTTCCTTTGATATTTTTACGACAGGCATAAAAAAGCGACCACGCTTCGAGCCACCAACTGTTTTGGTCCCAGAAACGCAGGTAGTCATCCCAGCCAAAACCTCCAACTTCGCGAAAACGGTGAAATGCTTTCTGAAGATGTGGCTCCCTGAATTTCCGTACATGATGGTAGTCGACACTCTCCAGCGGAAAAGCTTTTTCAGGAGGATGTATCTCACCATGCAACAAATCCATTTTAACCAGTTCATCAAGATCTATTAAATCAGAATTTCCGGCAAATGCAGAATAACATTGATAGGGCGAGTGGCTAAAATCGGTTGGACCAAGGGGGAGAATCTGCCAGATTTTTTGTCCTGAACCAGCCAGCCAATCAATAAAACGGCGGGCTTCTTCGCCCAATGAGCCAATCCCATATTTCCCGGGAAGGGAGGTGGGGTGTAAGAGGATGCCGGAGGTGCGCAAGGTCATGGTAAAATGAAAGAATGAGAAAATTAGAAAATAAAAGAGTGAAAAAAATAGAATAATTCAATGTAATAAAGATTGTATAACGATATCTCCTACTAATGACAACCTTCAGTTGACTATTTAATTAATGAGATTCCCCCACTTCGTTCGGAATGAGTAATCGAACTCTCTCACATCATTTTTTCAGCCACTTATCGAGCCATTGAAAATAAACCCTTTGCCAAAGGATACCATTCTGCGCCTGCAATACCCAATGACATTCGTCGGGGAAAAAGAGGAATTGGGCCGGAATACCCTTCAACTTAGCAGAGTTAAAGGCTCCCATCCCCTGAGTATACGGAATACGAAGGTCTTTTTCACCATGGATTACCAGAATCGGAGTATCCCAATTCTGAACAAATTTATGAGGAGAGAAATTCCGATAGGTATTTTGGGCCACTTTATTATTCAAATCCCAGTAAGAACCCCCATTATCCCAGTTGACAAACCACATCTCGTCGGTTGTGGAGTACATAGACTCCAGGTTAAAGATACCACAATGTGAAATAAATGCTTTAAAACGTTTCTGATGATGACCAGCCAGGTAATAAACCGAATATCCGCCATAACTTGCCCCCACGGCTCCAAGACGGTTCTTATCGATAAAAGGTTCGGCTGAAAGGGTATCAATAGCTGTTAAATAATCTTTCATATTCTGACCCCCATAATCTCCTGAAATCTGCTCATTCCATTCCTGGCCAAAGCCTGGAAGTCCGCGACGGTTAGGAGCCACAATAATGTAATCATTTGCAGCCATCATCTGAAAGTTCCAGCGATACGACCAGAATTGGCTAACCGTACTTTGAGGCCCACCTTCACAATAGAGTAGAGCAGGGTATTTCTTTGCCGGATCAAAATGGGGTGGATAAATCACCCAAACCTGCATCTTCTTCTTATCAGTGGTGGTAATCCAGCGGCTCTCCACTTTCCCGAAAGTCAACTGATCCATAATTCCTTTTGTAACCGTAGTAATTGGCTCATCCTTACCCGTCACAGGATCAATACGATATATTTCAGCAGGATGCGACATCGATACTCTTGAAGCCACCAACTTATTCCCGGCAGTAAATACATTCTGGTAGTTGTGAACTCCATCGGTTATCCGGGTGAATTTATTGTCAGCCAGATCGACTCTGAATATTTCGTCCGTGGCATGAATATCAGAAATGAAATAGATCGATTTACTGTCGGCCGTCCATGTTATTCCTTGCACATTCTGATCAAAGGTATTGGTTAGGTCCTTTTTAGTTCCGTTCTTCAGATCAGCGACAAAAAGTCTGTTTTTGTCGGCCTCATAACCATCTCTGGCCATGCTTTCCCATGCGACCATCGTACCGTCAGGTGAAAAGGATGGATTGATATCGTATCCCATCATCCCTTCCGTAAAATTAGTGGTAATCCCACTCTCCAGATTATAAAAATAGATATCCGAATTTGTTGAAGTTGCATAAGCCACACCAACCTTTTTCTTACAAGTGTAGGCAATTACTTTCCCGTCGGGACTCCAGGTGATCTGCTCGATTCCACCCATCGGTTTCATCGGGGAATCAAAACGTTCATCCTTCATTATATCCTTATCACCGGACAAACCTGATTCACTGTATTTGGCTACAAGAATATGCTGATAGGTGTAATCATGCCAACTATCCCAGTGGCGGTACATCAGGTCAGTTTCAAGCCTGGCATTTGCCAATGGAAGATCAGGGAAAAGGTCATGAATATTCTTATCCAGTTTAACCGATTTAATATAAAGAATGTTTTTTAAATCAGGAGCATAGCTGAATCCTGAAATCCCTTCAGTCACATTGGAAACCTGCGTATTTCCTGATCCATCAGGATCCATCTCCCAGAATTGAGCACTTCCCGATTTTGACGAAATATAACCAATCTTCTTACCGTCGGGCCTCCATTGTGCATCACCCTCTTTTTCAGGAGTATCAGTCAGCTTCTTTGCCTCTCCCCCGGAAACAGGTACAATATAAATATCCCGATACGATTTATTCTCCTCGATTTTAAAAAAAGTAACATCATAAACAACCGAATTCCCATCAGGCGAAACCTGAGTTCCACCAATACGGCCAAATGACCAAAGCACTTCGGGTGTCATAATATCCGAAGTGAGCAGAGGAGTTGACGGAGTGTAATTGTTTTTTACGGGGGCAGGTTTTTCACTTTTCATGCAGGCTGAAAAAATGGTGAGAATCAGAAAAAAAACGGGCAGGTGTTTCATCGGCTGAATTTTATTTCCTGCAAAAGTAACGGAATTGAATGAAAGGTCATTAAAAAACCGGGGAAATAAAATATAAGGACAACCAAATTATGACATGAAATTCTCCGTCGCGCTTATTCTGGTTGAAGACGATAAATAGTTTTTTTTTCTGAGAAAAAAACAACCTACATACTTTGGTAGACAATATCTGAAATCTGACTTATTATTTGAGCTAATTTCTGATTATTCTTCCCCTTGGTCATCACTGTAAGTAAATAAGGTTTGTTTTCAAGATAGATAAAGGCAGACTCGGAAAGCTCTGGCTCTGTGCTAATGCCACCCTCACCAAACTTATGGGCCTTTTTTATATACGATGGGAGGTTTTTTATTAAGCCATTATGAAAATCTGAATGAGTTAATAATTCAGTGGCAAACTCTGAATCTTCATTCGAGATATATGATGCATTATATAAAACTCTCATAAATAATGAATAATCCTTTGGAGAAATCGGATAATTATTCGATTTCCAATCAGGAGGCGCTAAGCCCAAATCGGTAAAAATTTTCTTAAATATAGTAACATCAATAACCGTATTTAAAAGGTTGGTTGCATTGTTATCAGAGTAAGCGATCATGTAGGTAAGCAGCTCTCTAACTGAATATTTATGCCCTAATTGGATTTGACTGGAAAGAAATTCGGCATTTTTATTCGAAACCAGAACATGATCATACGTTAGTGTTTTATCTAAAATACCCGGGGATGTTTCATTCATTTTTAAAAAGGTTATCAATACCGGCACCTTAAGTAATGATCCCGGGCTGAACTTTTCATTTTCATTAATACCAATCCATCCATTTTTTTGATAGGATTTCAGATAAACAGAGCAGGAAATTAAATCACCTGAAACTTTATACTGTTCGATTAGCGAATAAACACGCTGCTTTACAGAGGAAAGATCCTCCGATTCACACTCATTATCCACAAACATTAAAGGTTTAATATAATTGTAACCATTTAATCGTTTCACATCGTAGTTACAATTTAAATTGAATTTTTCATCCGTTAGTGAAGTAAAGGAATGGCCAAAAACAGAACCATTTAAAACATATTCGGAAAAAACATAGGTGCCTGAAATAGAAAATATTATTCCAATTAAGAAGTATCCAAATGAGATTTTTCTGGCTAGAATTGATTTCATAGTCTGAAAATGGTATTAAAGTTTTATATAAAACACTAAAAAAACAAGGTTGGAATATTTTTGGTTAGAAAAAACTTCCGATGTAAAACACAATATTTCAGATCAGTTTATCAATTACGCAAACATAAATAAAAAAAACTAGAATGTATTAATCAATCACTGAATGGATCAAAAAAAGTGCTTTATCAATAATGGTATGTCAATGGCAAATCGATTCTCCGTCCATCATAATCGGTATATCGAATATAAAACCTTGTCATATTCTGACCGGTAAGCTTTAAATAATTCAGCTTGAAACTGACCAAAGCAGTTGCAGGATATGCAGGCGAATCACCGCGGGCATTATGACGTAACTCCAGAACAAATGGTTTGATGATTCCATCAGCCTCCCCATTATCAATCAGGTTAACGTAATGAAGGCTCCCCTGTGTGAAATATTTCAGATCAAGGGTTAGTATTCCACCTGTTTTAGATATCCATGCATCCCTGACAATGAGAGGATCATGTCCCATGCTGTCATCCGAAACCTGTGCACTATTTTTGATATCCTTAAACAAAATTTCTTTCAGGCTAACAATTCTGGAAATATAGGTCACTGTTGAATCGGTGAGTTTAGTATCACTCAGCGGATTAAAGTAGACCCAGATCCGCTGATTATCTTTGATCCGGAACGACGATTCCGATGTCGTTGCAGGAACAACATTGTTTCCGTCATCAAGATGAATTATAAAATCATTTATCGTTTCACTTCTTTTCTCAATTACACCATAAGAAACGAAAATATCACCAATTGAGTAGTAATCTTTTTCTTTGGTGCATGAAGAAAAAAGAACAACCAAAACGATCATGAAAGTGAGGAAAACATTAAAGATTCGTGTTGTCGTTTTCATAGTATTAAATTTTTAATTTAAAAAAAGATATAATCTCTGAAGATATAGTTTCATAATGTCTAAAACTATCAATTAATTCTAATCAAAAATAAGGCCAAACAATGAATTTTAAAGAATTATTAGTAAAAAGAACTACAGCAATAATACTTCAGGAATATATCCTTATAAAACCAAATAAATCGATCTAAAAATGTTAATTTCGTCCGGTTTTGATTAATACTAGCCCAAATCACCTCAATAAGTATCAATTTACAACTAATAAAAATGAAAAATATTGCACCTCTTTTATTTATTATAGCCCTGACTTTTCCTTATAGTAATTTAAAAGCCCAGAGATTAACGTTAGGGGCCAAAGGAGGAATGAACTCTTCAAGTTTGACAGGAACAAACTCAGACAATCCATTTTTTGGAAGTAATACGCTAAAAATAGGTAAGGAATTTGGAATACACGGAGAGTTACATGTCACCCCAACACTATCCTATTCAATAGGAATTGAGTATTCAACGCAAGGTGGGTTAAATAAATTCACAACTCTTACCACACCTCAATCTTTCACACCATCCAGTTTATTTCCAAAATTGTATTCAAATTTTTCGAGCGACATTAATCTGAACTATATTCTTTTTCCTGTTTTGATCAGACAGAGACTGAAAATTAACACTAACTTGTCAGCTTATGGTGGTATAGGACCATGTTTTGGGTTATTAGTAAGTGCTAATCGTGACGAAATTAGCGACGAAAATATCTATACAGATCCGGAGAAAAAAAACAAACTTCCTTATACACTTCAAGAAGTTTTAGGAAATAGCTCTCAGAAACTGAATGGATTAAATTTAGGATTAAATGGGATCCTGGGATTATCCTATAAATTAAATAAAAAGGAAGCAATATTCATTGAAATGGGCATCTATTATGGTATGTCCCCTATTCAAAACAGCAATGCCGACGGAACTTCAAATCCACTTGCTAAAATGATTTCATTTGGATATGCCTATACTTTAAAAGAGCATTATAAAAACAGGTACCGCAAGGCGATTCTCAATTAATTATACAAAAAAAAGTGCTGATTTATAGAAAACTTATTCCAATTCATTAAGGTATTCCCTGAATGAATCATATTTTGAAGAGAACTCAATACTAAGCTTTACTCCATTCATAAAATTCTTCAGTTTCTGCGGCATCGGGACATTCCCTATACCAATGATCTGTTCAACAGTTTCGGTAAATTTGGCCGGGTGGGCTGTTTCAAGAAAAATACCGGTTTCCCCCTCTTTTAACAATTCATGGAGCGCGCGATAGCCCACTGCGCCATGCGGATCCATTAGATATCCGGTATTCTTATAAACAGCGTACAAGGTTTCTCTGATTTGATCATCACTATAGGTGGTGCCGATCATCTCTCCGCAAATAGCCTGATGATTGTGTCCATACAAATCCAGGATACGGGCAAAATTACTTGGATCACCAACATCCATTGCATTGGCAATGGTCGAAACGGAGGCGCGGGGTTCATAAACTCCGGTTCTCAAATAATTGAATACAATATCATTAAGGTTATTTGCTGCGATAAATTTAGAGACGGGAAGCCCCATTTTTTTTGCAAAAAGCCCTGCGGTAAGATTACCGAAATTGCCACTTGGGACCGAAAAAACCACATCGCGGGTTTTATCTTCCAGCTTTGCCCAGGCATTAAAATAATAGAAGGCCTGCGGGAGAAACCGCGCCACATTAATTGAATTGGCAGAAGTTATCGTGATTTTCTTTTTAAGTTCCTCATCCATAAAAGCAGACTTAACAAGTGCCTGACAATCATCAAATGTACCATCGATTTCAAGGGCTGTAATATTCTGCCCCAATGTGGTGAACTGCTTCTCCTGAATATCGCTTACCTTTCCTTTAGGATACAAAACATGAACCTTAATTCCAGGGACGCCTAAAAATCCGTTGGCAACAGCGCTTCCGGTATCCCCTGAGGTGGCTACCAAAACATGAACCATCTTCTTCTCTTTTCCAAGAAAATGGGATAACAGGCGGGCCATAAAGCGGGCACCCACATCTTTAAACGCAGAGGTGGGACCATGAAAAAGTTCAAGCGAAAATATATTTGGATCGACTTCAACCAAAGGGGTATCGAAAGTTAGCGTATTAAACACAATCTTTTGAAGGGTATATTCAGGAATATCTTCCCCAAAGAATTTTTTAGCAACCTCTAAGGAGAGCTCCTGAAAACTCATTGCACCTATTTCGCGAAAAAAGGATTCTGGTAAACGATCAATTCGTTCAGGCATAAACAGGCCGCGATCCGCAGCCAAACCCTGGGTAACTGCCAATTCAAGAGTTACATCCGCAGTGTTATGATTGGTACTGTAATATTTCATAGAAATGGGTTATTTGCCTGATTTCAAGAGCTCCTCCATAAACTGCTGACTCTCCAGAGTTCCATAGTTACCCTCACGGGCAGATATTTCATCATAATGAATTACTGCATCAGGCTCAATTCCGGGATACCATATCAGGAAAGGGACTGCATCACGCGTATGGGTTTTAAGCTTCCATGGTGTAGGATGATCTGGCAGAATAGCAATAGCCACAGGTTCCTCCATCTTTCCGATCTCCTCCACAAGATACTTAACCACCCGATTATCAAGATATTCGATAGTTTTTAACTTAAGATCATAATTTCCTTCATGACCCGCTTCATCACTGGCTTCAATATGCAGATATACGAAATCAGAGGTTTTGAGTGCTTCAACAGCCGCTTCCGCTTTACCTTCGTAATTGGTATCAAACAATCCGGTGGCACCTTCAACTTTGATGACATCCAGACCGGCATATACACCAATTCCCTGGATCAGATCAACGGCTGAAATTACAGATCCGGATCCAATACCAAACATCTCTTTTAATGTTTTCATCGATGGTTTATATCCGGGAGACCAGGGCCAAACTGAGTTCGCCGGATCTTTACCGTCCATCGTACGTTTTAAATTTACCGGATGTTTTTCGAGCAGTATTCTCGATTTATGAATCAGATCGAGTAAAAGTAAGGCAGTCTGCTCACCCGCCGCATTGGAAGCTTCAGGCAGAACATCCACCACAGGAGTACCCGTAACGTCATGAGGTGGAATACATTTCAAGGACTTATTTCCACCCTTGATAACCAGTAAATGACGATAGGAAACACCGGGATAAAACCGGACTTTTTCATTCCCAAATTCGGCATTCAAGGCATCAATTAACTCGATTGCTTCAGGTGTTGAAATATGCCCGGCTGAGTGATTTTTAATTTTTTCGTCAGCGATGCAAATCAGATTACATCTCAGTGCCAGATCACCCTCCTCGAGAGCCACACCGATACTGGCAGCCTCAATTACACCACGTCCTTCAAAAACAGCCTCCACATCGTATCCGAGTACGGCAAGATTGGCGACTTCGCTTCCGGGATGCAGCCGTTCAGGAATCGTTTTTAGTAACCCTGATCTTCCCAACGCTGCGAGCCTGTCAATATTGGGTATATTAGCTGCCATCAACGGAGTGAGCCCATCATGTTCAACCTCGGGTTGATCAGACATCCCGTCACCCAAAATAACTATATATTTCATCTTTTTATAATTTAATTTTTAATTGCCGGAAGTAACCGGCCGGCTATTCGGATATGAAAAGAAATTTTAAACATGGCTTGTTTTCTGATCAATAATTTTTAATTATCAGATATTCGAAACCTTGATTAAATCGGCAAAAACCCCGGCTGCAGTAACTGCAGCACCTGCACCATAGCCTTTAATTAACATGGGATATTCATTATACCGTTCGCTTGTAAGCAATAAAATATTATTACTTCCTTCAAGGTCATAAAATGGATGTCCGGGATCAACAATAACCAGTGAGACAGAGGCTTTACCCTCATTCATTACTCCCACAAAACGCCATTTCTGATGCTTTGCCTCAAGAACGAGCCGTTGTTTTTCAAAAACTTCATCCATCTCACTGATTGTATTCCAGAATTCCTCCATGGAGGAACTGAAATATTTTGCAGGAATAAAAGAGTTATTCTCAACATCTTCTTTTTCCAATCGATAACCAGACTCACGTGCCAGAATCACCAGTTTCCGGATGACGTCAATTCCGCTCAGGTCGATGCGTGGATCGGGTTCGGCATAGCCCATCTCCTTGGCCATTTTAACCGCCACACTAAAAGGAATATCCTTGCTTAATGTATTGAAAATATAATTGAGCGTCCCTGACAGTACCGCCTCAATACGAACTATACGATCCCCCGAATGCATTAAATCATTGATCGTAGAGATCAATGGCAGCCCTGCGCCGACGTTGGTCTCAAACAGAAATTTTACCCCATGATTTGCTGCCATCTCCTTGAGTTCACGATAACGGCTATATTCAGAAGATGCCGCAACTTTATTTGCTGCAACCACCGAGATGTAATTCTCAAGGGCAAAAAGGTAATGATTGGCTACTTTGTCATCGGCAGTGCAATCCACAAAAACTGAGTTAAACATATTCATCTCCACCATTGTCTTACAAAACAGCTTCAGATCTGATTTTATTTCAGACTGAACGATCGTATTCTTCAAATTTGAAACGTCAAGTCCCTCGCGATCGAAAATCATCTTGCGTGAATTTGCAACACCAGTCAGTTTTAGATTCAACCGATGCTCTTTTCTTAATTTATCTTGCTGTCTGCCGATCTGATCTAGTAAATCGCGTCCCACAGTACCGATACCAACCAGGAATACATTTAGTTCAACATAGGGTGAGAGGAAAAATGCCTCATGCACAACATTTAACGTTTTTCTTAAATCGGAATTTTTAACAACCCAGGAGATATTTTGTTCGGAGGCGCCCTGTGCTATGGCTACAACGTTTATTCCATTTTTACCTATCGTATGAAAAAGTTTTCCGGCTATACCGGCAGAGTGTTTCATATTTTCACCTACGATAGCTAAAATAGAGAGTTCATTTTCGCAAGCCAGTTTACTGATCCGTCCGGAAGCGATTTCGCGCTCAAATTCGGAGGATATCGCCGTTGTTGCATCAGCTGCAAAATGGGAATCAATTGCAAAGCTAATTGAGTTTTCGGAAGAGGCCTGAGAAATTAGAATTACGTTAATCTCTTTAAGTGCCAGGGCCCCAAAGAGACGCATTGAAATACCGGTTACCCCAACCATTCCCAATCCCTGAATCGTAAAGAGTGAGATGCCTGAAATCGAAGAGATCCCTTTTATGGGATGATCCTTTCCGGCTGAATCTGAATGACCGATCAGGGTTCCATTCCCATCAGGATTCAGTGTATTTTTAATATGAATTGGTATATTTTTTTGATAAACCGGAAGTATTGTTGGGGGATAAATCACCTTGGCGCCAAAGTGGGAGAGCTCCATCGCTTCGGAATAGCTTAGCATTGGAATAGTGTAAGCTTTACTGATCACACGGGGGTCAGCGGTCATAAATCCATCCACATCGGTCCAGATCTCCAGTTGACGGGCATTTACAGCAGCAGCAAATAGTGCCGCGGTATAATCGGAACCGCCACGACCCAGGGTGGTCATTGAACCATCCGAAGCTGAAGAGATAAAACCGGGCGCTACAGCGAAGTGTTCCACCTTTTGGGTGGCCTCTGAAATCAGTTGATAGGTTAGATCAAAATCGACATTAGCCTTTCCAAAATTCTTGTCTGTTTTGATTACAGACATGCTATCAATCAAGGGTACATTTAAGAAACGACTAATTAGCAGGGAGGAGAGCCGCTCACCGAAACCCAGGATTTTATCCAATGTTTTTGGAGTGAGCTCACCAATAAGGGTTACCCCCTGAATGATCTTATCGAGTTCATCAAAGAGTGGTTTAAGAGCATCACTTGTATTTGCCCCATTTTCACTGTTTAACAAGGCAGAAATCATCTCATCATGACGGGCGCGAATGGCAATTAATTCGCCGTTTATTTTTATTCCGGAGGCCGCTTTCTGTGCCACAGATAATAACAAATCAGTTAC
This sequence comes from Prolixibacteraceae bacterium, assembly GCA_947475715.1. Taxonomy (GTDB): domain Bacteria; phylum Bacteroidota; class Bacteroidia; order Bacteroidales; family Prolixibacteraceae; genus JAAFHB01. Next base: position 15,636 of record CANJNY010000035.1, on the reverse strand, counting down.
TCCACCCAGAGCGGAAACCACTACAATAATCTTTTCCGGTTGATTCAGAACAATTTCGCCAATCCGTCTTACATTTTCAGCAGAACCAACAGAAGTTCCTCCAAATTTTAATATTTTCATCCGATAATTTTTAATTCTAAAAACTCCGGCTTTAACCGGAACGCCATTCCCTGAAACATTTAGCCTCTTTAAAAGGGAAAACTAAATACAATCCAAATAGTGCACACAAAAGTCCAAAAAAAATCTGAACCTTAAAATTTTCGGTTCAGATTTCTGTGGAAGTTTACAAAAAATTATTTGTCAAGCACCGGAACATAACTAGCAAGAATCTTATTTTCAAGCTCTTCCATCAATTCAGGATTATCTCTAAGAAGTGATTTCACCCCTTCGCGACCCTGTCCGAGCTTGGTTTCACCGTAACTAAACCATGATCCGGCCTTTTTAATGATTTCAATTTCAACTCCAAGATCGATAATCTCACCGACTTTAGAGATCCCCTCACCATAAAGGATATCAAATTCAGCTTTTCGGAATGGTGGTGCCACTTTATTTTTAACAACCTTAACACGGGTATGACTTCCCTGAACGTCATCTCCATCTTTGAGTTGTCCAATTCTCCGGATATCCAGCCGCACTGAAGCGTAAAACTTCAAGGCGTTTCCTCCGGTTGTAGTTTCAGGATTTCCAAACATTACACCAATTTTATCGCGTAATTGATTAATAAAGATAACACAGGTTTTTGTTTTACTGATACTTCCGGTAAGTTTGCGCAGTGCCTGTGACATTAAACGAGCCTGAAGACCCATTTTAGATTCTCCCATTTCCCCTTCAATTTCTGCTTTTGGGGTAAGGGCGGCAACAGAGTCAATAACAATAATATCAATAGCTCCGGAGCGGATCAAACTATCAGCAATTTCAAGTGCCTGTTCCCCATTATCGGGCTGAGAAATCAATAAATCATTAATATTTACGCCCAGTTTCTGGGCATAAGTAGGATCGAAAGCGTGCTCAGCATCAATAAATGCGGCAATACCTCCAACCTTTTGAGCTTCAGCAATGGCATGAATAGCCAGGGTTGTTTTTCCGGAAGATTCAGGACCAAAAATCTCGATTACACGACCTTTGGGATAACCGCCAATCCCCATGGCCATATCCAAGGCTATTGAACCGGAGTGAATCGCCTGAACATCATCCACAGGTTTATCTCCCATTCTCATAATTGAGCCTTTCCCATAGCTCTTCTCAATTTTGTCCATTGTAAGCTGCAGGGCTTTCAACTTCTCTAAGTTGACCTTCTGCGCATCTTCCTTTGCCATGTTTAAAAATATGTATTTATTTAATTAATAACTCTTTAATAATCTGACTTGTATGTTCTTTCGTGTCAACTTTAGCAAGTATTTTTTCGAGAATTCCTTCTTCATTGATTACAAATGTAGTGCGAATTACTCCCATATAACTCTTCCCATAATTCATCTTCTCTCCCCATACACCATAATCCTGAAGGATGACCTTTTCGGTATCGGCAATCAGATTAAATTTTAAACCAAATTTATCGACAAACTTCACATGTGATGCGACGCTGTCAGGACTAACGCCAACAATCTCATACCCTTTTGAGATCCAATAATCATAATTATCATTCAAATTGCACGACTCAGCGGTGCAACCGGGGGTATTATCTTTGGGGTAAAAATAGAGTATTATTTTTTTCCCTCTAAATGACGATAGGGCGATTGTTTCACCATGCTGATTAACTCCCGAAAAATCTGGAGCAGCTGCTCCTTCAACTAATTGTTTCATTGATACAGTATTTTAAAATTTACAGTTCAACAAACTGATGGTGCACAAAGTTTGAATTCCCAATCAATTTGGAACGAAAATAATTTTATTAAAATTAAGAAAGAGCCGCGGAAAAAATAGAACTGACTCCAAATCGATATATATTATACAAATATACGAATATTAAGAAAATGGATCCGATATTGAAAACATTTAAACAAGAAAAAATAATTTTAAGAAACAATAATTCCATAAAATGTATAATTTTATAAAATTATTGTTACCCGTATTGAAAGTCATGATCCGTTTTTACAAGAGCATCTATTTTATTCTGATATCAGGTCTAATCCTGGTTCTTCCGCAACAAACATCAGCTCAGGAAGTCATTGGAAATTTGAATCTTGCAGTCGAATACTTCAAGCAAAAACAATATGACAAAGCATTGCCATTATTTACAGAGCTCATCAACAGTTCACCCGATAATGCCATGTATAATTACTATTATGGTGTAACACTTCTAAAGAATAATCATTATGAAACTGCAACAAAAGAAGCGTTACTCAATGCAGTAGTGGATAAAACCCCTTCAAATTCCAGTTTTTATCTGGGAAATTATTTTCATGCGCTTGAAAACTGGGCTGAAGCGCTTGATTTTTACAAGCGTTATAAAGGAAATAAACAAGAGCGAATGGCCCTTGAATATGATAAATATCTCAACTTGTGCTTGAAGCATATTAATCCTTTTAATGTAGACAAGGGGGATGATAAAAATATTTTTGTTGATACGATTAAAACTCCGGCTCCACCGCCAGACGAAAAAATATTCCCTATTCCCGATTCGCTGAAAACCGAATGGTTTAATTTTGAAATAAACAACCAGTTAACCTATCATAGCATTACCGATTTCAGAAGTGAAGCAGCCAGAATCCTTTTCGCAAAAGCATGGATAGCAACGGGTAAAAATGATTCGATAGTTACCAATACCGATTTTCTGAGGAAAGCACATGAAGAGACGAACAATGTTCAGGCCAGACTTGCATTGGTTGCCCGAATTGTAGAAGCGGAACAGGAATCTTACCAGCTACTTCGTGATCGGGAGAAATATTTCGAGCAGGCAAGAGTTAAAGAATCGGGATATTGGGAAAAGACAGGAACTGAAGCGATGACCAATTTTATAACTGAAATTACGGAGCGGGAACGGATTCGCGGTGAGCAGATGCTGGCAGAAAAGAAAAAAACAGAAATCACCCCCTCTGAGGTTGCAATTACCCCGCCATCTTTATCCGCTGATTTAAAATCTGCAGAGATCCTGACCGATTCACTCGACAAAGAGCAAACTCCGGGCATCGTAACTTCGCCACAAAAGGAGGTTATCATATTTAAGGTTCAGATTGGCTCATTCCTTAGCGGAAAACTAACTCCTGAATTCAAAGTAAGATACGCCAAATTATCAAAATTCAGAAAGATTGATAAATACACCGACGAAAAGAAATACGAAATCTATACGATTGGTAATTTTTCGGATTACAAAGATGCAACCTTACTTAAGAATCAACTCATAATGGAGGGGACTAAAGGGGCATTTCTTGCGGCATTTAAAAATGGGGAGAGGGTCCCTATGAAATCCGTAGTTAAAGATGTACCTTTAAAATAAACCGGTTAATTTACCTCTGGCATGACTATTGAAAAGCAGAAAGATCAGGATTTACCGACCGATATCGATAAAGAGAATACGTTTACCTTAATTCTTCACAATGATGATTATCATACATTTGACTATGTGATTGAATCATTGATCGAAATCTGTGAGCTCGATTCAATTCAGGCAATCCAATGTACCTATCTCATACATTACAAAGGAAAATGCGATGTTAAACGGGGCTCAAAAAACTATTTACTTCCAATGCGAAGAGCACTTGCGCAGCGTGATCTGAAAGCTGTAATCAAATAGTGCATAGAATTAGTAATCACACCAGAAATCAACTCAATTAATTCGCTTTCTTACGAATCAAAATTTTAAATCTCTTACGCACAAAGGTTTTAAACTTCCCAACTAACTGAGCAAAATCAATTTGATCAATTGCCGGAATCAGGGCATTGGTTTGATTTCGGTAACTCTCATACTTTTCTCCAAAATGGAGCGACAAGGATTTCTCCTCTCTTGAAACACGATACCGGTAAAAGGGAAAACCGAGCAATAAAAATGCAGGACCTACAATCCAATTTTGCAGAAGGAAAACCTGAGCCACAGCAAGTGCAAGAAATGAAGCATAGATTGGATGGCGCACCCATTTATAAAGACCGGAAGTAACAAGCAAATGACCACCTTCCCTGATTTCATAACCGGGAGACCATGAAGGGCCTAATTCGACATAAGCCCGGTAAAAAATCCAGAATCCGAATCCGTAGAGGAACGCCGCGGGGAAGCTAATCCATTTGGGAAGATTATAATCAAACCATGAGAACCAGGTGGAAAAAACATAGACAGCGGGTAAAATCAGATATCCGCAAACTATAAACATTAAAAATTTTCGCTCTTTCTGATTGAAAAAATGATGATATTTTTTAGCAATATAATCAGGCAGGTAAGGTAAAAGAAGAATGACCTGTAAAACCATACCGCAAAGAAAAATTATTTCAAGATATGTTCGTTCCATCAATTTAATTTATCAGACAATATATATTAGCTGTCGTTTCGCAGCCATTCGATATAAAGCTCCTCAACCTTTGTCCTGGCCCAGGGTGTCTTTCGCAGGAATTTAAGGCTGGACATAACACTTGGATCACTTATAAAACAATTAATCCGGATCCTTTGCCCCAACTCATCCCATCCATAATGACGAACCAGTTGATTGAGAATCATCTCCAGTGTAACTCCGTGTAAAGGATTATTTTTCTGTTCACTATTCATAGACCAATCGAATAACTAGAATTTAAACTTCGGAGGTTTGATAACCGGAGTTGGTTGTTTCTTTTTGACACCGAATTTTGGGTTCCTCGTTCCGGGTCCTCCAAGATTAATCTTCTTATTTTTCAATTTTTTCTCATGATAAGCCCCCTGTGATTCTTTAAAGGCGGAGGTTGAATTAAAATAGTTCTTATCAAATAATGTCGTAGGGCTCTCCTCTTCAGTAAAAACATGAGACATAATCAGATTTTCGGGTAAAGGGAGTTCTGCGATAATCCAATTCATTAACTCCTCAGCAGCAAGCTGGTCGGGACGTTCCTTTTCTGTTACAAATGAGATTGCCGCGCCAGCCTTATCAGCCCTGCCGGTACGACCGATTCGATTAACATAATCTCCTGCAGTCTCCGCCATCTCGAAGTTAATGACATGTGAAATATTACTAATATCCAATCCGCGTGCCACAAGATCAGTAGTAACAAGCACCCGGTAGACACCGTCTTCAAAATATTTTAACGCATTAATTCTGAAATTTTGTGATTTATTGGAGTGAAGAACTCCGATCTTTTCGGGGAATTTATCCTGTATTGTTTCAAACAATCGATCTGCGGTTTTTTTCTTGTTTACAAAAACCAAAACCCTTTTAAAGTCGGAATTCTCTTTTAGCAATAATTCGAGAAGATTGACTTTGGTGTAATAATTTGGAACACGGTAAACGACCTGAGAAATTTTCTCCAGAGGAGTCCCATGAGGTACAACTTCAATTCGATGCGTGTTCGAAAAGAAATCGTTAATTAGCCGGTCTACATCTTCGGTCAGTGTAGCACTGAACATGAGGTTTTGTCTTTTGGGAGAAATGATCTCCATTAAGCTGATCAGTTGTGGTCTGAACCCTAAATTAAGCATCTCATCAACTTCGTCTATCACCAGTTTCTGGATCGATTTTAGCCGAAGAAGGCCGGTCATGGCCAGGTCGACCAGGCGTCCGGGAGTTGCAACAAGGATATCAAGTCCAGCATATAATTGCTCCTTTTGGTTGTTAATATTGGTTCCGCCGTAGACACCAACAACCCTTACAGACATATAAGTGGTTAACTTACGGATCTCCTCTACAACCTGCAAAACCAGTTCACGGGTGGGCACAAGGATTAAAATCCTCGGATCCTTCTGGTTTGAGAACGTATATTGCCGTAAGATGGGAAGTAAATAAGCCAGCGTTTTGCCAGTTCCGGTTTGGGCAATTCCAATAACGTCCTTTCCTGACATGACTACAGGAAATGCCTTTTCCTGAATTGGAGTGGGATTTACAAATTCCAGATCACCCAACGCTTTGAGCAACGCATTACTTAAATTTAATTCTTCAAAAATCACCTTTATCCGGTATTAATTCGGCACAAAGGTACATTGAATCTGTCAATTGATCGCTATTTCTGAAGTACTTATCAGAAATTACAGCTAAAAATTAAATCGAAAAGCGTAATATACAAAATCAAAAATGCAAAAAAAGGGTTGAAATATAGGTGAAAGTAATTTTAGAAGAGAAATTACCTTTACCTGCAAAAAGAATCAATCGTCTTGTATTTCAAATCTATTTTTCTCACTATTTCGCATACTACGCTTCTCTGCTCCCGGATTTTCAATCTTAAACTACCGCTTATTATCCCGTTTAGCTTTTTTTTCTGCCCGTTTTTCTTTCAGATTTTTTTCCGGCTCCTTTTTATTCTTATCCTTGGTTGGACTTTTTTCTTTACTCATGACATCTCATTTTTATAATTACTTAAAAATTTGTGGATTAAACTTTCTGATCAAAATTATAAAAAATTGTGATTAAAAGTTGAATAATTAGTGACAACTTTGAATCAAACTAATTAATACCTATGAAATCTAAAAAAATTGAGCTAAGCGATAACGGTTTTTTATGTTTTTGCTTTAAATCATTGGCGCGACTGGCAGCCGTGATTTTAATTATGCTGTTATCCTATCTTGAGGTTACTTCAAAAACAAAAAGTAAGGAGTTATTTGCAAAAGGGTCAAAACCGGAGAAGCTTGCCGGAGATTTCAAGTTTACCGAAGGACCGGCATGTGACCCGAAAGGGAATATTTTCTTTACCGATCAACCCAACAACAGGATAATGATTTGGACAACCAAAGGGGAATTAACACTTTTCACGGATAATTCAGGACGGGCAAATGGAACCTATTTCGATAAAAAAGGAGACCTGATTACCTGTTCGGATGAGAGAAATGAACTGTGGTCAATAACTCCCGACCATAAGATAACGGTTCTTATAAAGGATTTTGAAGGTAAGAAACTCAATGGACCCAATGATCTGTGGATCGCTCCAAACGGTGGAATTTATCTGACCGATCCATTTTATAAAAGGCCATGGTGGAACCATGATAAACCGGAGCTAAAGGGCCAGGATGTTTATTATCTTGCACCCGGAGCCACAAATCTTGTACGTGTAGTGGATGATTTTCAACAACCGAACGGAATTATTGGAACTCCTGATGGGAAATTTTTATATGTTGCAGATATCAGAGAAAAAAAAACGTGGCGCTACATTATTCAAAAAGACGGAATGCTAACCGAAAAAAAACTCTTTGCGGAGCAAGGATCTGATGGGATGACCATTGATAATCAGGGGAATATTTATATGACTGGGAACGGTGTGACTATTTTCAATAGAGACGGAGCTTTGATCTCAAAAATAGAAACAGCAGAAAGTTGGACGACCAATGTGTGTTTTGGAGGGAAAGACCGTCATTTGCTTTTTATCACGGCTGAAAAATCGGTATATGGGTTAAGAATGAAGACAAAAGGGGTGAATTAAAAAAATAATATGCAGATATTTATCAAATAGAGGTACCTGCCATGCACAACGTTTAGCAGCATTTTGCAAATCCCGATATTGTTAATAAATTTGCGCAAATGATCTTCCAGAATTCATGAAAGTTGCGCAGCATTATTTTAACCGTGGCAAGAAAAAAATATCCTACAAAGACTATGCAGGAGCAATTGTCTATTTCGACAAAGGGATAGAGATCAATCCGAATTTTGCATGGGCATACTTAAACAGAGGGATTGCAAAAAATTTCAATCAGGATCATGATGGTTCGTTTAATTTCAATAAAAGTTTGGATTCTGACTCCGTCGAATCTGAAATAAACTTTCAAAAAGGTTTTATTACTGATTCACATACCGCAAATGCAGCAATTGCAGATTTTGACAAAGCAATTGGAATTAATCCATGGTATGCTAAAGCCTACTATAGCAGAGGAAGGATAAAAAGCGGGTTTAATAATCGAACCAATAATTTGGAAAACAAATACCTTGACAGAAGATTTAACAATGGCAGGTCTAAACTCAAAAAAAATCAGCTGGATGATCTCTGGAATGAGAGTTATGCCGGAGTGATGTCTGATTTTGATAAAGCCATTGAAATTGATCCTGAATTTGCCGAGGCTTATTATACCCGTGGACTTGCCAAAAACCTCAGAACACCGCATCCAATTTCCAATGATGACTTATTAAAGGTTCAGGAAATAGATCTGAATTTCTCCGGTGCATTAATTATGGAAGCACTCTCAATTGACAATCAAATTAAAGATTATTCAGGGGCCATAGCAGACTTTGACAAGGCGATAAATATCAATCCTGAATTTGCAGACGCATATTACTGTCGGGGATTGGTTAAGAACTATTTCCGTAACCAAAAGTACGAATTGGAAAGTCCGGTTAAAACCATTGAAGTTGATCACAGGTTTGTAACCGGAAGTTATGATGAAGTTCAGGCAATAAAATACCATGCAAAAGATTTCATAGGTATTATCTCTGATTTTGACATGGCAATACAAATTAATCCAAAGCATTCTAAAGCATACTGCAGCCGGGGGGTTGTGAAAATGTATTCGCAGGACCTTTGCGAGGAAATAATTCTTATTTTAAAGAATAAACCCATTGATCCAGAGCAAAGAGAAGCATTTCAGCAGGGAAAAAACATGGGAGTTGATCGTATATTAGGCAAATATTCCGGGGCATTTGCAGACTTTGACAAGGCCATAGAAATTAACCCCAGGTTTGCAAATGCTTATTTTCTTCGGGGGATTTTAAAAACTTATTGTCAGGATCATCAGGGTGCAATAATTGATTTTGAAAAAGCGATTGAGCTGGATTCGCAATTCGCCGCTATCTACAGTAAAAGTGGGCTTTCGAGTAGGGTAAATGAACAAACAAAAAATACCTTTTTGAATTAAACAAGGGGACCGCGATCTCCCTTATCGATATAAATGTCCAGACATTGCGTTTTTTCATAACTCATTCACATTAAAATAGCGCTCTAAGGATGATGAAAATCATTACGCTGACTCTTCTTATGCTACTGACTCTGCTTTTGCCAGTTAATGCCCGGAATAAAGGCGTTCAAACAAAATCAGGATTCAAAGGGTTTATCTTTCCTTCACATGACAGTATTCTTCATGTTAACCTGGGACCGATCGAGGTAATTGGCCCCTACCGGTTTAAAAATAAACGGGAAGAAAGAAAATACCATCAAACAGAGATCGATGTTTTAAAGACCTATCCGCTGGCACTGATTGTAAGCAACGAATTAAAAATTGTTAATGAACAATTTGAAAATAGCTCTTTCGATCGAACCAAAAGAAAAACCTATATTAAGTGGTATCAGAAATATGTCTATAAGACCTATATAGACTCCCTGAAAACGCTGAATGCTACACAGGGACGATTATTGCTCAAACTAATCCATCGTGAAACAGGCGAGACACCCTACAATCTTATTAAATCCTATCGCGGAGGATTTAACGCATTATTATGGGAATCGCTTGGATTTATGGCTGGAGCAAATCTGAATTCAACCTATGACCCGGAGGAAAATAAAATGATCGAACATGTCATTCAAAGGTTCCGTGCCGGCGAGTATAATTAAAATATTTTTACTAGTTTCGCAACATCAACAAATAGTTTAAGATCATTCGAAAAATATAAACACCACCATTATGGATCTCTCAGTTAAACTTCAAAGTAATAATCCGATTTTTGACAGCTCCCTCTCGTTTCTGCCTAAAAACCTGACTCACAGAGATATGTTGACGAAATATGAAAAAATACCAACCTATACCTATTCGGAAAGTGCAGAAGCTGCAGTTGCGGTTGCTGCAGAAATAGCCTCTTTAATCCTGGAGAAACAAAAAAATGGAGCACAATTCGTTATCGGCCTGCCAACAGGCTCTACACAGATTGGAATATATGGCGAATTGGTTCGGTTACACAAGGAAGAAGGATTAAGCTTTAAAAATGTAATTTCATTTAATATTGATGAATATTATCCGATCTCATCTCATTCCTTTCAGAGCTACCATCAATATATGCGAACGCATCTTTTTAATCATATTGATATTCTTCCTGAGAATATTCATATTCCTGACGGAACAATTGTTCTTGAAACGGTGCATGACTATTGTCGGGAATATGAGAAAAAAATTGAAGATGCCGGTGGAATTGATTTAATGTTGTTGGGAATTGGCCGCACTGGCCATATCGGATTTAATGAACCGGGTTCGGGGCGGAATACCCATACTCGTATAATTACGCTTGACACCGTCACCCGCCAGGAGGATGCTAACCAGTTTCAAGGCATTGGGAATGTCCCTCGCCGGGCGATCACCATGGGAATAGATACCATTTTAAGCGCACGAAAAATTATCCTGACCGCTTTTGGAGAATATAAAGCGAAGGTAATCCAGAAAGCAGTAGAAGAAGATCCTGACAGCCTGATTCCGGCATCATTTATCCAATGGCACCCCAATGCTAAATTTATTCTTGACAGCAGCGCATCTGCCCAATTAGTGCGAGTCAAAACACCCTGGTTATTAGATAGCCTAGACTGGACTGATGACAGGTTGGTTCGTAAAGCGGTACTCTGGCTTTGTGGCCAGACCAAAAAACCAATTTTAAAACTTACCGGGAAGGATTATAACGATTACGGATTAGGCGATCTTTTAGCAATGGTAGGAGCGCAATACCAAATTAACATTAAAGTCTTTAATGATTTGCAGCATACCATTACCGGCTGGCCGGGAGGAAAGCCAGGTGTTGAAGACACTTACAGACCCGAGCGTGCCGAACCTGCCAGGAAACGAATTGTCATTTTCAGCCCGCATCCGGATGACGATGTGATCTCTATGGGTGGAACACTTCTAAGATTAGTAGAGCAAGGCCATGATGTGCATGTGGCTTATCAGGTATCTGGAAATTATGCCGTATCAGATGAGTATGTAACCCGTTTTCTCGATTTTCACGCCGAATATATAAACTACTACGATTCAAATAACAGCAAAGCGAATGAACAGGAACAAAAAGTTCTCTCTTTTATAAAAAATAAAAAAGAGAATATGATTGATATTCCTGAACTAAAAAAAATTAAGAGTCTGATAAGAAGAATGGAAGCCAGATCTGCTTTACGTTACTTCGGTATTCCGGATGAAAACTGCCATTTTCTGGATCTTCCATTTTACGAATCGGGGATGAAACTAAAACTTCCAATCGCAGAAGCGGATGTAGAAATTATTTTGGAACTGCTTAATGAGGTTAAACCTCATCAGATATTTGCGGCAGGCGACCTTGCAGATCCACACGGAACCCACAAGGTTTGTCTGGATGCTATTTTCATCGCACTTGAACAGATCAAAAATACAGATTGGATGAAAAATTGCTGGGTATGGCTCTATCGGGGTGCCTGGGCAGAGTGGGAGGCCGATGAAATTGAGATGTCGGTACCAATCAGTCCGATCGAACTGACCAGAAAACGGGAAGCAATTCTAAGACATCAGTCACAAAAAGAGGGTGCAATGTTTATGGGTGAGGATGATCGTGAATTCTGGGAACGTGCCGAACAACGAAATCGTGCAACCGCAAGATTATACGACGAACTGGGAATGGCCGAATACGAAGCGATGGAAGCCTTTGTTAAATATTATCCTTGAGAATAAACGTGACCCTGAGACGGGTCCCGCGATTTTTAATCGCGCTTTTTAATCCAGGACAGCGACAAATCTGCAGAATCATTTTGTTTCTGCAGATTTTCGCTGTTATGGAGAGTTTTGCGGCTAATCCTCAAAAAAAAGAGTTCCGCGGCGTCTGGATTGCCACAATCAATAATGTCGACTGGCCTTCAGCTCCTGGTCTGCCAATAGAGGTACAAAAAAGGGAGCTAAAGGAACTCATTGAAAATATTGAGAAGCTAAATCTAAATACAGTGATCTTTCAGGTTCGGCCAGCCTCTGATGCCTTTTACGCGTCAGACACAGAACCATGGTCCTATTTTCTGACGGGAAAGCAAGGGCTGGAACCCTCCACTCCCTTCGATCCACTTGAATATGCTATTGATCTTTGCCATTCAAAAGGGATGGAGCTTCATGCCTGGTTTAATCCTTTCAGAGTACGAAATGCAGGATATTACAAACTTGATCCACATAGTTTTGCAGTTCTGAATCCACAATTTGCGCATGAATATGATCATAAATTATTTCTTGATCCGGGCTTTCCACAAGTCAGGGACCACATTTGCCAAGTGATCATGGAGGTTGTTCGTAAATACAATATTGATGCCATACACTTTGACGACTATTTCTACCCTTATCCTAAAGCAGGTATTAAATATCCCGATCAGAAAACTTTTCATCAATATGGCAAAGGGTATTATCCAAACAAAATGGGTGCCTGGCGCCGGAATAATATCAATCAGTTTATACAGGCTATACACGATAGTATCAGAGCAGTAAAACCTGCGGTAAAAATAGGAGTCAGTCCATTTGGCATCTGGAGAAATAAAAGCAACGATCCAAATGGATCATTAGGTGTTAAAGGTACAAGTTCATATGACGATTTATACGCAGATGTTTATCAATGGCTTGCCAGTGATTGGATTGATTATGTTATTCCTCAGATTTACTGGGAACAGGGGAACAAGTTTGGCGATTTTGCCGGTATGGTAAAATGGTGGAGCGAACACAGCTTTGGAAAACCATTGTATATCGGTCAGGCATTATTTAAAGCAACAGGATCAGACAAAGATTTCGAAAATCCAAAAGAGATCATTGAACAAATTGCCATCTTACGGAAATTTGAAAATGTAAGTGGTTTTGCCTTGTATAGCGCCTCGCATCTTACACGCCTTTCAGAAACGGCGCTGGCAGAGTTGACAAACATCTTAATGCCTCCAAAAATCGAGATTCCTGAATTGGCTGTCAAGCCAAATAATTTGGAGATCATAGCTCAGCAGACGAACATATCAGTGCCGGAAACCATTGTTTTTGCGGAGAAAAGATCACTCTCAGATTCAGCGAATATAAAATTCAAATTACAGATTAACAACAATATAAAAGCACCTGATGGGTTTTCAGTAATCAAATCACCACAGGGATGGGAGATTTCGTGGAAGTCTAACAGTACTGATTTACAAGAGGGAGAAAAATATTCTGTAATGGTTTTTGAGCCCATTAAAAGGGGTGCATATCAGCCAAGAAAATTAGCTGAAACCAATCTACCCAATTTTAAAATAGCAAGAAAGTGTGGTCTAAATCGCAGGAAAGTTTTTTTTGCTATAGTCGCAATAAACAAGGAGGGATATCAAAGTCCTTTTAAACAACTTTTCAGAATCAAGGGTAGACATCTGATATTTAACCATTAAATAACGAGCCTGGTTCCGACATTACCCCTTAAAACCTGAAGAACAACTTTCGCAATACCACCAATTAATAACAATTTAAATTTTAGAATTCCAAAACAGACAATTTACGAGTCTAAACTTTTTTAATATCTTTGACCGTTTCTTACCCGATAACGAGAAACTAACTGAGCAAAATTTGTGATAAATTCAATCAAAGATAGGTTCCATTGGCTGGAAGTATGGTCCCGTTTCCGAACGGGTAACCGTGATGCTTTTGGTGAGATCTATGAAGAGTTTATTGATTCTCTGTTTGCCTATGGCAGCAAGATAACCCGTGACCGTGAACTGGTTAAAGATTGCATCCAGGATATCTTCATCGACCTTGAACGTCTAAACCCAAATCTTCACCATCCGGAATATATTGAATTTTACTTATTTAAATCTCTTAGAAATTCAATCCTACATCGGTTTAAAGAGAACAAAAAGACAGATAGCCTGTCAAATCAGGAGATGGCAGTGTTTGGTCTGCAGTTTACTATTGAACAGGATGATTTTGATCTAGAATCGGATCGGCTTAGAATAGAGAAACTAAAAAGCATTCTTCAAACCCTTGATCCACAAAAGAGGGAGTTGCTTTTCCTCAAATTCAGTACCGGGCTAAATTATTCAGAAATAGGACAATTATTAGAGATGAATCCTGATACCGTAAAGAAGCAGGTATACCGGACACTCGATCATCTGCGCAACAAATTTGGAAGTCAATTGATGGAATTGCTCGTGATTTGGGTTAAAGCGGACAGCCGGGAGGGATAATCAGAAGGCAGAATTTGAAAATTTACAAAATGAGGCTTTTCCCTTCGAAAATCTTTATATTTGCAGAAAGAATTAAAGACATGAATATTCAAGCTAGAAAACTGGTTTTAATTGAAGAATTTCTTCATATTAGTGACGAAAGCCTCATCGCTAAACTTGAATTATTTATTAAACAAGAGAAGAAGAATTCTCACGAAAGGGGATTAAAACCCATGTCATTAAACGAGTTCCGTGATATGATAGACCACGCAAAAAGAGATAGCGACTCCGGTCTGGTTATCTCTCAAGAAGAGCTGAAGAAGAAGGTCAAATCATGGAAATAAAGATTGAATGGTCTAACCAATCGGAAAGACAACTCAAGAACGTATTTGATTACTATTCACTAGAGGTAAGCCCCGGAATCGCCAGAAAGCTGATTAACCGAATAATTGATAGAGTATCTATACTGGCAAGCACCCCCTTAGCTGGCCCAAAAGAAGAACTTCTGAGCGAATATCCGGAAGATTTCAGGTACCTTATTGAAAGCAACTACAAGATAATATATTGGAAGAAGGATAACCTTATCACTATTGCATCTGTGTTTGATTGCAGGCAGAACCCTGAGAAAATCAGGAAAATATAGAATTGTCGCCCATTCTCCTCTTCGCACATTCTCTTCAGGACTGTCACCTTCTCGCCCATTCGCCCATTCGCCCCCTCCCTCATTCAAACTGGTACAAAAAATAAATATCCCAAAATCTGTCCCTTTTCCCATTTCCCCTCCTCTTAGAAGTATAAACCAGAAAAAATGAATCCATTCGATCAAAAATTCATAGAGAACCCACAGTTCTTGCAGTGGGTATTCAAGACAAATCCATTAGTTGAAACCTATTGGGAACATTACATCCGTGAAAATCCAGAAGAACGAGATCAGCTGCTTGAACTTAAAGAGCGACTGAAAGAACTCCGATTTTCGAATGAAACCCTGGACAATGAAGAAAAATATGAGTTGAAAACCCTGATTACAAAAAGGTTAAGTCAGGAATTAAAAGGAAATAAGCGTCGATTGATCCTGAACACATTCATGAAATATGCAGCGGTTGCGTTGATCTTTACAGTAATCGGGGGAATGTTGGTCTATTACAATACAAAGAAAGACAACCGATTTGAAACGTTTACGCACCAGTCTATCCCGGGTTCATTGGCAACAAATGGACCTCTGCTAATAACATCAAATGGTAAAAATGTAGAACTTAAAAAAACACACTCTACAATTGATTATACCCGCAAAGGAGCCGTCGTATTAAATAACGATTCTGTACTTTCAACTTCCGAGGATGATTCGCACATTATGAACCAACTGGTTATACCTTATGGAAATCAATCGCATGTTGTATTATCCGACAATACTGTGGTTTATCTGAATGCCGGCAGTAGACTGGTATATCCCACACAATTTACCGGTAAAAC
>CANJNY010000034.1 GCA_947475715.1 Prolixibacteraceae bacterium | reverse complement strand
TCATAACGATGATTTCGGCATCTGCAGTTACACCTGAAGCTATTCCTGATTCATATCCCCCTTCCTTATATGCAGCAGAGGTGCAGATATATCCCGGGGCATAATCGCCATAAGCTGCCATGGCAACAAATAAATCCGGACGAATAGCCTTCGCGGCCAGCTGATACTCTACGAATAATTCACCGGGTGCGAACAGGATTCGCCCTCTTCCAAGTTTAAGACACTTGATATCGAGTTGTTTGCCTGCCTGTAATCTTCTAAGAAAAACCAGTTTAGATAGATTGTTACTTAGAAACATCGAGTCTTTGGTTGCGATCCATGTTTGCATCTCTTCCTGGTTTTTAAGTAATGGGAGTGCCAGAGGTTCAACTTTCCACGAGATCTCCTCCATCGTTAATGGTTCCCGTTTTGTAGCCTCCCAGGCCCGTTTCATGCCGTCAGCCAGGCGTGAGGCAAGAACTCCACGCATCGGTGCAGTACCGTCATTATATTTTCCTGCAGTAATATTTCCTCCCGCACCGTTAAAGTGGATATGGAGCGCCTCCGGTAGTGCAAGCTGCCTTAAAAATCTGGCTACCCCCGGAAAATCAGGATTGGCAACTCCAGTTCGGTAATAGCTTTGAGGGTGAACAGCATAATAACTAAGTACTGCAATGGGTTTATCCAAATTCCAGAAACTGACCAGCGAAACCATGGGGTCAATAAGTCCTTCAGGTTCTGCAATCAGTGCTGAATCTGTGCAACTTGAGTACCGCGTGGCCTTAATAAGCCCATCATTTCCGATGATGCGACGGTTCGAAGCAACCTTGTACACCTCCGCCTCACCAAATCCAATATGTGTTACCGGCAGGGCAAGTTCCAACGAATTCTTTACAGCCGTCTGCAGTCTGATAATCATTTCACGGGCAAAGGTCCCTTCGAAACACATTGGATCACACCCTGCTTCGAGAAGCATTCTTTCCGCGCCGAAATCACAGGTTGGGGCATCATGCTGATGAACGGTATGCAGTGCAACCCGCCAGGGGAGTGTCCCTGCTGCATCTGCCAGGGCCTGCCTGAACAGATCCTGCCCTTCGTTTGCTATTCCGATCCAGTCGACAGCGCAAAGCACAATAGGCTTCCCCGATCCCAGCAGAATAATACCCTTTGCCCTGAGCCCCAGATCCCATTTGTTAATCTCCTTGTTGTAGGTCAACAGCGATCCAACCGGAGGTGTAGCATCAACATCAAAGGTGGCTATACGAACTCCGGCTATAAGGGTATCGCCCTTTTGTGCAAAAGATTTTAAATTCAAACTGGTCAGAAAAACAATAATAATGAGCAAACATCCAGCAGACCGTTGAAGAGATTTATTGGTTAGCATAATTAATTGATTGGTTCCTTATTCTTTGAATATAATATTGATTATTAAACAAGTGCTTCTGCTGTTTTTATTCGAGTGAACTAACCTCTTGGCTATAATCAAACTGAAGGTCTTCATGCATCATCCCAATCGTTTTTTTTATTCGTTGGATCTGGCGCAGGTAAATATTCTTTATCTGAATATTGTGTTTGAAGGGAACCTCCTTTTTAAATTTCCTGCAGAAATGGATTAGTAATTCTACTTCGGTTCTTTTCTGCCCCGAATAACGGATTCGCTGATTGGTGAAGGCGAGGATCTTTCGTATTCCCTTTTTTGCCAGGTAGGGGGTGGTTCGGCTAATCTCGCTAAAATGGTCGTCGAGCTCTGCTTTTATTTTCCGGATATATTCCGGCTCATCATCGGCTTCGAAGAGCAGATAGGAGAGGAGTTCTTTATTCTCCTTCCTGAAACGGGCAAGACGGAGGCATAATTCAGGTAAATCACCTGATGGAACATTATTTATTCCTCTTCGTAGTTCGGGTAATGATGCCGTGGTCATTTTGTAAATCTGCTTTTTTTGAGTGGAACCAACAAATATTCAAGGCCATTCAATTTAATTTCATAAATTGTTTGAAGTAGAATGCCAAGTTTACCTTTCGGAAACCCTTTTTGCTCAAACCATTCAAGATACGAAACAGGAAGGTCACAGATATAACTCCCCTTGTATTTCCCAAATGGCATTGGGGTAGAGGTCAGAAGAAGTAATAAGTTGGGATCAGGGTTCATAGTTAGAATTATTCTATCAAAACTCAAATATAAGTGATAATTTTATGCAGACTAAGTTTTAATTCATAATTTTAAAAAGTTTACGTGATAAAAAATAATCGCTTATGAAGGCACCTGATTTATCCACTACCTATTTAGGATTACAACTTAAGAATCCGATTATTGTTGGAAGCAGCGGACTCACTGATTCTGTTGAAAAGATCGTTAAGCTTGAAAAGATGGGAGCTGCGGCTGTAGTCTTAAAATCGCTCTTCGAAGAGGAGATATTAATGGAGATGGAGGAACAAACCCACTCAATGACCAACCGTCATTTTGTTTTTCCGGAGACCATGGACTACATGGAGTCAGTTGAAACTGCCAATATCCTTGCCGATTACCTTGAATTAATCTCAAACTCAAAAAAATCGGTTGACATTCCGGTTATTGCCAGTATCAATTGTGTGAGCTCCCAGAAATGGATCTTTTTTGCCAGGGCGATTGAAAAAGCGGGAGCCGACGCCCTTGAACTTAACCTGTTTTTCCTCCCCTCTGACACACAACGCGGAGAAAAGCAGATTGCTGAGACGACTTCTGAAATAATTGCAATTATAAAGAAAACTGTTAAGATTCCTGTTGCTCTTAAGATTAGTGCCTATCAGTCTAATTTGATCCGTTATAGTGAATCTATTGATCTGGCCGGGGTGGAAGGAGTTGTGTTGTTTAATCGTTCCTGGCTTCCTGATATTGACATTAATCAGTTGGTTATCTCATCGGGTTTCGTCCTTAGTTCGCCCTCTGATTTAGGGAGCACGCTTCGTTGGGTTTCGATCCTTTCGGGTAGGTTAAAATGTGACATTGCGGCTTCTACAGGGATCCATGACGGATCGGGAGTGATTAAGCAACTTTTGGCCGGGGCACAGGTTTGTCAGGTTGTCTCGGCATTGTATACTACTGAACAAAATCATATTGCGAAGATGATTGATGAACTTTCGAACTGGATGGTGGCTCATGAGTTTAATTCAATTTCAGAATTCCGCGGACGTCTAAGCCAATCTAACAGTGGTAATCCTGCCGCCTGGGAACGGGTGCAGTTTATGAAATATTTCCGCAATTTTGTGTGAGTAAAAACTTTGAATAAGAGGAGATTAGGGAATTAAAAATAACTTAAAATTCAAATTATTTTTTGAGGTTTGAATTTTCATTTTGCATTTTACTTTTGGCATTTGCCCTTCCTCCGCCTATTGTGCCAGAAAAATATAGGTAATCGTCCCTTTTTGTCTTTCCGGTGCCTTGGGATCCTCATTGAAGATCGTTTTTTCGGCCGCCTGTTTGGCATACGCGAATGTGGTCAGATCTGCAATTGCCGGATTAGGTCTGGGTTCTGCCTTCAATACCGATCCGTCGCGCCCTACGATAATATCCACAATGATCTCTCCGCCACCTTCTGCAAGGTATACAGGAATAGGGAGATAGGCATGATAACGGTTTTCGACTGAATAGTGTATATTGGATTTTCCTTTATAGTTCGATTGCTTCACCTCTTCACGTGTCTTTCCCTCTGCATGATCGGCAGGCATCGGAATATCACCTATTTCGGGAATTTTTCTTGCCAGATTTTGATTGACATCACTAATCAGTTTTTTTGCCGCAGCGATCTCGTTCTTATAGGCCTTATCGAAAAAGGGATCCTTCGACGATGATGCCGATTCATCGTTACCTTTGGCTGCATCATTTACGGCACGGTTAGATGCCAGTTTGGCAGAACCTGCTTTTTGTTGAGGTGTGGCTGCTGCCTGCTGATCTTTCTTCTCTTTTTCCTTCTCTTTTTCGGGTTCGGGAATTTTCAGGTCAATTTGAGACAGATCCAGTACAATTGAATCCTCCTTTTTTTCATCGCTAAGATTTAAATGGGATAAAATAAGGAACAGAAAAATAAAGATATGGAAAATGAGCGTGGTAATTACCCCGTAAATATTGCGATTGTATAGTTGCTTGATTTTTCCCATTTTCTGCGGTCAAAAATAAGCAATTTATATTGCTGCCATACCCTCTTTTTTTATAATATTTACCAAAGGTTTCCCATTAACCATAAAGTGAACTACCTTTGATCCTGGAACTGAAATTGAAAAGGTGAGAGTTTGTATTGCTGAAAAACCAAGTGTAGCCAAGGAGATTGCTGCTATCATAGGGGCTAAAAACCGTATGGATGGCTATTTTGAAGGAAACGGATACCAGGTAACCTGGACATTCGGACATCTTTGTACCTTAAAAGAACCTCATGATTATACCGACCGATGGAAATCATGGGACATGCGAACCCTTCCAATGCTCCCCGAGCGCTTTGGAATTAAGCTGATCAATGACAACGGTGTTAAAAAGCAATTTGGAATTATCGAAAAGCTGGTTAATAAAGCTGATGAGGTGATTAATTGCGGGGATGCCGGGCAGGAGGGGGAACTTATCCAGCGGTGGGTCCTCTCAAAAGCGGGAAATAACAAACCATTGAAACGGTTATGGATCTCCTCACTTACCGAGGAGGCCATCAGGGAGGGATTTGAACATTTACGTGACGGTCATGATTTTGATAACCTTTATGCCGCAGGGAGTGCACGGGCTATTGGGGACTGGTTGCTGGGAATGAACGCAACACGTCTGTATACCTTAAAATATGGCCAAAACCGACAGGTCCTCTCGATAGGAAGGGTGCAGACACCCACGCTTTCGTTAATCGTTAAACGTCAGCTTGAAATTGACAATTTTAAACCTGAACCATATTGGGAGCTTAAAACAAAATATCGCGAAGTAATCTTTTCTGCCACTTCCGGTCGTTTTGCTACTGCCGAAGAGGCCGCGGTAAAGCTACGGGATATTACCGGCCATGAATTTCATATCCTGTCTTATGAGAGAAAGACCGGTGCAGAGGCACCACTGCGACTTTTTGACCTCACCTCGCTTCAGGTCGACGGTAACCGCAAATATGGATTTACTGCCGAAGAGACTCTTAAACTAATCCAAAGTCTTTACGAGAAAAAACTGACTACCTATCCAAGGGTTGATACAACCTACCTTTCGGAGGATCTTTTTCCTAAAGTTCCCGGAATTCTGGCTAAACTTACCCCATATCAGGAGCTAGTGGCTCCGTTGCTCGCCACCAAAATTAAGAAGAGCTCTAAAATATTTGACGATAAGAAGATTACAGATCACCATGCCATTATCCCGACCGGGGTAATTTCTAATTCATTGACACCTGATGAGCGTAAAATTTATGATATGGTGGCCCGTCGTTTTATCAGCGTTTTTTATCCCGATTGTAAAGTGTCTAATGTTACGGTTATCGGTGAGGCAAATACCGTTGAGTTTAAGGTTACCGGCAAGCAGATTCTGGAGCCCGGTTGGCGCGAAGTCTATAAGGATGACTCAGGCAAAGCCTCTGCCGATGAAAATATTCTCCCGCTGTTTGAAAAGGGGGAGCACGGCCCTCATGAACCTGAACTTGGAGAAAAGATGACCCAGCCTCCAAAGTTTTATACAGAAGCGACATTACTGCGCGCAATGGAAACCGCTGGCAAAAGTGTCGATGATGAAGAACTGAGGGATCTGCTTAAACAGAATGGGATCGGTAGACCTTCAACCCGGGCAAATATCATTGAAACCCTCTTTCGGCGAAAATATATCTATCGTAATAAAAAAAATATAGTGGCCAATTCTACCGGGATTGAGTTGATCCAGATTATTGAAAATGAGTTGCTTAAATCGGCTGAATTGACCGGGATGTGGGAAAAAAAACTCCGCCAGATCGAAGAGGGAAAATACGAAATTGCCGCTTTTATGACCGAACTTAAGGAGATGGTTTCTGAGATTGTTCTGCAGGTTAAGCAATCTTCAGGCAAGGCTATTTCTGTGGCTGTTCAGGATGAGAAAGTTGTCGTTAAAAATGAGATTTCGCCTCAAAAGAAGATTAAACCGGTACTCCCTGCTGCAACTGAGAAAATAATTTGTCCTAAATGCAAAAAAGGGGAGGTGGTAAAAGGGAAACAATCCTGGGGTTGCACCTCCTATCGTGATGGATGCGCATTCCGTCTTCCGTTTGAATTTTCCGGAAAAAAATTAAGTGACACGAATATTAAACTGCTTTGCCGGAAAGGAAGAAGCGCCGAGTTGAAAACGGGATCAGGCGAGAATGAGGAAATCGGCAATGTAATTCTGAACCGCGATTTTACACTCTCTTTTGAATCCAAGGCTCCCGAAGAGCTTCGTTGCCCGAAATGTAAAAAAGGGTTGATTATAAAGGGGAAGGCGGCCTGGGGATGCGCAGAATTTCGCAGCGGATGCACATTCCGGATTCCCTTTGTATTCCTGGGGAAAAATTTGTCTGAAAATAACATGGAACAATTGGTCCTTAAAGGTAAAACTGCGAAAATTAGCGGTTTTTCTGGTGATGAAGGGTTTAAACGTGACGGGAGGGTGGAATTTGATGATGAATTCAGCTTAATAATCGACTAGCTATTTGTCGTAATGATACCTGCAACTATTAATTCTTGATAAAAAGATTTTCCGGTTTTCATTTGTTCGATAGATTCGAATAATCGATCTGAATTTGCCTTTGATCTAAGTAAGTGCATTGCTCTGAATTCAGTGTAATTTGCTGCGTTCATTATTTGAGTTTGAAATTATTAATCAGGTACAGATTTAAGTACATTATTAATTTTTTATTTAACTTTGATATGATTCTGTATATTTATTTTGGATGTGTTCACAGATATGTCATTTGGTCTGAACTTTTAAAGATTCCAGTTGTTTATCTTCTTTAATTAAAATAAATATAAAATAGTTTAAAATGAAATTTTCACTGAATAGTAAAGACAATATTGGTTACAGCAAAGTTGAGATGTACAACGAAACCAACGTTCTCAAGATGGCTGAACATTATCGCCAGATTTTGAAATTACTTGGAGAAGATGTAGAAAGGGAAGGATTACTTCAGTCTCCTGTTCGTATTGCTAAGTCAATGCAGTTTTTAACTCAGGGATATAATATGGATCCGGATCAGATTCTCAAATCTGCCTTATTTAAGGAGGATTACCGTCAGATGGTTATCGTTAAGGATATTGAGATTTATTCGTTGTGCGAACATCATATGCTTCCCTTCATCGGTAAGGCTTACGTGGCTTATATTCCGAATGGATATATCACCGGTTTAAGCAAGATTGCACGGGTTGTTGAGGCATACTCCCGGCGGTTGCAGGTGCAGGAGAGACTCACCACACAGATCAAGGATTGTATTCAAAATGCTTTGAATCCACTTGGAGTAGCGGTGGTTATTGAGGCCCGCCATTTGTGCATGAGTATGCGGGGTGTCGAAAAGCAAAACTCGGTTACTACGACCTCTGATTTCACAGGAGCCTTTCAGAAAGAGGCGACAAGGCAGGAGTTTATAAAATTGATTTCTGCGAATTTGTCGTAGTACTGGCTGCTTGCTTCTGGCTGATTGCTTATGGCTGCTGGCTACTGGCTTCTACGGATTTTGAATTTGTCGGGATCGTAATGCTTATTTGTCAAGAAACTAGTTGCCAGCAGCTAGTTCCAGTAGCCAGCCGCCAGTCGCGAGCTACACATTGGCAGCTGCTAGTTGCCAGCCACCAGCTGCCAGTTGCTAATCTGCATACTCTGCCAAAGAAATCGATCTTAGTTTCCAATGATTTTTATAAATTTGCATCTTAATTTTAAGAACGCAAAATTATGAAGGCATACGTTTTCCCCGGACAGGGAGCTCAGTTTGTAGGTATGGGCAAAGACCTGTATGATAATTCGTTGATGGCAAGGGAGTTGTTTGAACAAGCCAATGAGATTCTGGGTTTTCGGATAACCGATCTGATGTTTTCCGGAACCGATGAGGATCTAAGGCAGACCAAAGTAACGCAGCCTGCGATTTTTCTTCATTCTGTGCTATTAGCTAAATCACTTGGCGATAGTTTTCAGCCCGATATGGTTGCAGGTCACTCTCTTGGTGAATTCTCTGCCCTGGTATCAAGTGGAGCGCTCTCTTTTGAAAATGGCCTTCTCCTGGTTTCAAAACGTGCCCTGGCGATGCAAAAAGCATGTGAGGCAGAACCTTCGACGATGGCTGCCATTGTTGGTCTTGAGGATGAAATCGTTGAGAATATTTGTGGTGAAATCGATGAGGTTGTCGTTCCTGCAAATTATAACTGTCCTGGTCAGCTGGTCATCTCCGGTTCGATTACAGGTATTGATTTGGCTTGTGAAAGACTTACTGCAGCTGGTGCTAAACGCGCTTTAAAGCTTAGTGTTGGCGGTGCTTTTCATTCGCCACTCATGGAGCCTGCCAGGGCAGAATTGGCAGAGGCTATTAATTCTACGAATTTCAGTACGCCGGGTTGTCCTGTTTACCAGAATGTAAATGCAGTTGCTGTTACTGATCCTGAAGTTATTAAAGAAAATCTGATAGCACAATTGACTGCTCCGGTTCGTTGGACCCAAACGGTTAAAAATATGATCACCGATGGTTGCACATCATTTACCGAGGTGGGTCCGGGATCAGTGCTTCAGGGATTGGTTAAAAAGGTTGATCGTTCCATGGTAACTGCCGGGATAAATACTTATCAGGGATAGTTTCAAAATAATTTTGCCACCAAAGCACCAAGGCACCAAAAGAATCCTTAAGCTGATATGTTTTGGTAATACTTTCGTGTTTTCGTGATTTGGTGGCAATTTTTATTATTGAAAAAATTATACCTCCTTATTCATTATTCCCAGTTTAGTGAGGAACCAGAAGATCAGAGATAAAACTACGCCAATAATTGCTGAGAACGCCATCCCTTTTAATTGAACGGTGCCAATGCTTACACTCGCACCACTGACGCCCACAACAAAGGTAATGGCTCCGAGAACCATATTGCTGTTCTTGCTGAAATCGACTTTCTGCTCCACGAACATCCTCAATCCCTGTACTGCAATTACACCATACAAAAGCATGGTTATGCCACCCATCACCGGAGAAGGTATTGTGGAAATGGCAGCAGATATTTTTCCGATACAGGAGAAGGCTATTGCCAAAAGAGCCGCACCGCGAATAATCCATACTGAATATACCCGGGTAATTGCCATTACACCGATATTTTCACCATAGGTTGTGTTTGGAGGTGAACCGGCAAATCCAGAAAGGACATTGCTGATTCCATCACCAAGTAACGAACGGTGGAGCCCCGGATTTTCCATGAGGTTTGTATCTGTTATTTTACCTGTGACGATCAGGTGACTGATATGTTCTGCCAGCACCACAATACATGCCGGAGCTATTATGATAATGGCATTGAAGTCAAACACCGGTGCCTGGAATTTAGGGAGTGCAAACCAGGCTGCCTTGCTGATCGCTGCAGTGTCGACCATACCCACAGCAAGCGCAAGCAGATATCCGGCAATAACGGCAATCAGGATTGGTATAACCTGCATAAATCCACGAAATAACACTGAGCCGATAATTCCAATACAGAGGGTGAACATCGAAACCAGAACAACATTGGGGGCAACGGTAAATGGGGCAACTACCTGACCAACTGCGGTGGGCCACGGTGCAAGTCCTGCCTGCTGAGCTGCCACAGGAGCAAGCTCAAGTCCGATAATTGCAACTACTGCACCCATGACAGCTGGTGGCATTACAATGTCGATCCACTTGATTCCCCAATGCTTAACCACAAAGGAGATTCCAATAAAAAAAAGTCCAAAAAAGATAAATCCTGACTGGGCATGACTAAAACCATTATAAGAGGCAATGATTAGCATTGTTGGGGCAATAAAAGCAAAACTTGAGCCCAGGTAAGCAGGTATCCCCCCTTTGGTTACCCAGGAGTAAAGCAGCGTGCCAACGCCATTCATTAACAATGCAATCGCAGGGTCAACTCCCAACAGGATCGGGACCAGGATTGTGGCACCAAACATTGCTGTGAGATGCTGGAAACTAAGGGGTAAGCTCTCAAGTATGGGCAGCTTTTCCCGAATACCGATAATTCTTCTCGCCATTTGTGGATCTCCTTTCGTTTAAGATTTAATTATGATTGAATTAGTGGTCAAAACCATGTGAAATTAATAATTGTTTTTAATTCTCAAAGTGGAATTTTATTTTAATTGAGATTTATTTATGTTAATAGCGAGGGGCAGACTCAAAGTAAGGCCCTCGCTAAGGATCAAAAAAAAGACAGGCCTTTTCAGACCTGTCTTTAAATAAAACAGTATGATAATAATCTTTCTTAGACTATTGTATCAACCACATTTTAGATTGTTCATTGTCAGCTTTATCTAATCTGGAAACTGCAGTTGTATAATTTTCAGCATTGTTGGCCATTTCAGTTTCAGGATACCTTAAACGTAATGGGAATTGGTAAAGACCTTTACTCAATTGACCATTTTTCAGAATTGCAGGATAACCGGTTCTTCTTAAATCGGTATAAGCTTCAGTTCCCATCATAAATAGTCCGAGCCATTTCTGAAGTCCAATCATGGCCAGTTTCTGATCATTGCTTCCGGATGAAGGATATTTAGCCACGGCGCTGTTAAAATAGCCTTCAGGAAGTGAAACACCCCAACGGTTCATTGCAAGCTCAACCCCTTTTTTGTAGAGAGCTTCTGCACTGGCACCGGCGATATACCCTTTAACGGATGCTTCAGCAAGTAGGAAATGAACTTCGTCGGCCTGAATCATTGTTGCTTTTAAAAGTGGGTGAGCGTCCTGATTCAATAATTTAGAGAACGTCGAGATTTTGTAGTTCCACTTGGTGTCAGGGAAATCGTAGCTTCCGTTTGCATAAAGCACATCGGCATACATACCAACCTGATAACCTGCATAAAGGGTAAGTGAATCGACAATATGTTCCGCTTCATTATTTAGTAATGGATTTGAACGATCGATATATTCCCATGTTGAAACATAGCTGAAACCGCTAGGATCGGTAGTGGTCACATTAACCCCATCTTGACTTTTATCAGGAGTCCAGGGTTTTTCAAGAGGAGCACACCAAACCTGAAGTCTGTTATCGCCCAGGGCCTTTAAAGTGTCCACGAGTGTTTTCGAGGGACGCATAATAAGGTAGTTTTGCTGGAATGGCATGTTTGATGAACCCATAGGCCACGCATAAGTTATATCACCACTTTTATATTCAATTGCCGCATTTTCATCATTACTTGTAATAAGGGGCAATGCTGCAACTGTTGCAATTTCGGCCGCTGCTCCGGGAAGGTTTTTAGCAGATTTCATTAAAAGTCTTAAGCGTAGTGAGTTGGAAAATTTAATCCATTTTGACTTATTTCCGCCATAAAGAATGTCATAAGTCTGGTCTATCTCTTCAGTTCCCTCTGTGAGCAGCACATCGGCATCCTTTAGGTTTTGAATTAAGGAAGGATAAATGGTTTTTTGCTCATCAAATTTAGGGAACAAGATACCATCCTGACCATGTAAACCCTCTGTATAGTAGATGTCACCATAAAGATCGGTTGCAGTCGCCCAAAGTAAAGTCTTGAAAATCGTAAAAATACCTTCGTAGTTTTTCAATCCTTTCTTATGAACATCGTCAATTGAAGCCTGTACCAGTTTGATCTGAGCTGTAAAAGCATATAAATCAGAATTTGGTTTAAGGAAATTTTTATAGATATTATCATCTGAATTTCTGTTTCCCTGCATAAATTGAACAGCAGTTGCCAACATTTTATTGCTTGTTCCCCCTTCGGCCTGATAGGTGAAAGCGGACTTTTGAATTACAGAGGATAAGAGCAAGCTTGGTGTTGCAGACTCAGCTGCATCACGCTTTTGTAAGATCTCATCTTGTCTGAGCAGCTGTTTTTCGCAGGCTGTCATAACAAAGAGCGAGAGAAGTAATATTATTGATATCTGTTTTTTCATAATAGCTGTATTTTAAGCATTAAAAATCAAATGACACTTTGAAGCCATAGGAAGATACTAAAGGCAATGCCTTTCCGACAATTCCCTGATTTACTCCGATACCTTCAAAAGCTGCTTCAGGATCGACATCGTTCCCTGATTTGTTCCATTGGAAGACATTTCTTCCCACAAATCCAATCACAACATTTTCCACATTCAGTTTTGCTGAGATTTTTCTTGGAAGCGTATAGTCCAGAGTGATCTCTCTTAGTTTGAAGTTTGTTGCATCGCGAACCAGTGATTGGGTGAAATCCCAAACCTGTGCACCTAAGATATATGGAGGGAAACCATAAAGGGTCGCAAGTGGGTCCGCACCATTGACGATGTAACTTGCATCACTTTTAGGATCCATACCCGGGATTAACCAAACACCTTTATTATAACAGGCATCCTGTGGAACGGCATCGGTACCGTAAGTGGCAAATGTTTCAATAAGATTGGCCATGTTGGGATATTTCATATCACTTGCATTTGGCCAAACCAAACCTCCGGAAGCGGCATCACGTCCCCCAACAGAGTACTCATTTGGTCCGTTAAATTTGTCTCCAATAGACATTAAAGAGTGGCCATTGGTTACTGCACGTCGTTCTACGTTCGAGATGTATTGACCACCCATACGAAGAGATCCTACCATACCTAACCTGAAATTCTTCCACGAAACAGATGTATGAGTTCCGAGGATGAAATCGGGATTGTAATTACCAATAGGTTTGCGGACTGCTTCAGCCTCTGTATATTTCCACATACCGTCATTGTCCAAAACTTTCATACCTGCATATTTACTTCCTGAAGGCATGGTTTCAAAGGTAAGTCTGTTATACATTGTTCCAATCTTTTCCCCTTTGGCTAATTTCAGGTAAACGTTTGGACCATTTCCGTAGAATGTATATCCGTTAGGTACATATTTGGGAGAAAGTTCAGTGATTTTTGATTCAACCTTACTAAAGTTGAAACCAATTTCCCAGTTCCAGTCTTTTGAGCGGACAGGTACAACGTTGAGTGAGAACTCGAATCCATCAGCCTGAACA
Source organism: Prolixibacteraceae bacterium (assembly GCA_947475715.1). Lineage (GTDB taxonomy): Bacteria > Bacteroidota > Bacteroidia > Bacteroidales > Prolixibacteraceae > JAAFHB01. The sequence continues at coordinate 26,257 of CANJNY010000034.1, read as the reverse complement.
GTTCCAACATTAGTTAACATACCACCATAACCGATTGCCGGAGATGTTGGAATTGAACCCTGCTGATTTTTATGCACTTTTTGATAAACAGTAAATTCTGCAGATACGCGGCGGTCAAGTAAGGTAACGTCAAATCCGCCTTCGTAAGAGGTGGTTACCTCTGCCTGTATTTTTGGATCAACAAGCGATCCTCCGATATTTACAATTTTTGTACTTCCATAATCGATCGGAGAGAAACCATAGGTGTTGTTACTCCTTGGTCTTCCGATACCGTGACCAACCTGGGCAACACCAGCCCTAAGTTTTAACAGGTTAATTACTGAAGGGAGGGTAAATGTTGAGGATGGCAACCAGCTTAGTGAAGTAGATGGATAGAAATGATTGCTTTTATCTTCTTCCAGAATTCCGCTCATATCATAACGTCCCGATACATCAGCAAAAATCTGGTTTGCAAAACCTACCTGTGCAGTGCCATATCCGCTCTGTGATTTTCCAATATCCCAGCTGCTGCTTGCAGTAAGTGTGTTGGCAACGGCATTTCCTAAAGAGTAGTCATTAACACGAACCAGTTTGGCAGCATTCGCGTATGTTCCATAGGACTGACCGAAGGCATAGTTATAACCCGCTGTGGCGTTGGTTGAGAATTTGCCAAAGTCTTTATTCCAAACTAACATAAGATCATTTTGAACGCTAAGGCCATTGGATGAAGTAACCGTGTATTTACCATCTTTTTTATCTGAATCGGTAAATCCTTTAGCTCTTTTGTATTCATAGTTGTTGCCGTTGTAATCAATACCGGAACGAACCATAAATTTAAGAGGTTTGATGATTTCATAATCCAACTGAACTTTTCCAAAGAAGTTATCCTTACGGTAAGTATTGATCTCAGCGTAGGAGTACATGTATGGGTTATCCAGTTTCGGCGATCCGTCATTTTCATAGAATGGAGCATTCTGACGTAATCCCTCATAACCGGTCTTCCAGATGTTGCGCATCTCTTTGATCGGCTGCATGGTGGCCAGGAAGTCCATGGTAAGTAATTCAACAACATCACTGTTTTGTGAAGTTTTATTAGGTGTAAACTGACCGGTGTAATTACTGTTTACCGAAATTTTTAATTTCCTGGTAATATTGTATTCCGCGCTAAGGTTGGCGTTCATACGGTCAGTCTGGTTATTCGGCATAATCCCCTGGTTGGACATTTTTCCTAAGGAGAAGCGGAAACCGCCGTCTTTATAATTTCCGGCAACACTTACGTTGTAATTACGTGTAGCACCAGTTTGCATAAACTCTTTCAATCGGATTTCGTTGGTTGCTGCAAATGGAACTGTTTCAATCCGCTGTGTCAACGTATTGTAACGGTCGATTGTAGAATTTGTGAAATCTGAAAATTTTGCACCCCAGTCATAGCCCATACCCGGAATTAAATAGTTGGAACGGGCACCGTCACCATATAAAGTTTGAGTTTTAAAGAAGCTGTGTGGCTGATCCCATACCATTGAAGTATTTACAGATACACCAATCCCTTTTTTTCCTGCTTTACCCGATTTGGTTGTGATCATGATTACACCGTTACCCGCGGATGAACCGTAAAGGGCACCTGCACTGGCACCTTTCAGAATGGAGATACTCTCAATATCTTCAGGATTTAACTGTGATAAAAGGTTGCCAAAGTCAGCACCATTTTGATTTTCAACAGCCGTTGTACCTAGTGGGATGCCATCGACTACAAACAATGGTTGTGCGGCCATCGTTGATCCGGAGATATTTAAACTGGTTGCACCACGAATGGTAACAAACACCGATCCGGAGGGATCTGAACTCGAGGAGGTGAAGTTCACCCCACTTACACGACCATCGAGTGATTTTATAAGGTTTGAACCTGCTCCCCGGGATAATTCATTACCTTTTACTTCAGATACAGAATAGGCCAGCGATTTTTTCTCTCGTGAAATACCAAGAGCCGTTACAACAACCTCATCAACACCGATTACTTTTGATGCAAGAGAAATTTCGAGGTTGTTTTGGTTCCCAATGGCAACCTCCTTTGATTCTAATCCAACAAACGAAAAGACTAATGTGACATTTTTTCCAACTGATAATGAGAATTTTCCGTCAATGTCGGTTACAGTTCCGTTTGTTGTCCCTTTAACGACCACACTGACTCCGGGTAAAAACTGACCAGTATCATCTTTGACACTTCCCGTTACAACATTTTGCGCAAAAATGGAGTGAGTCATCACAACAAAAAAGCACAGCAACATTGCTTTAAGCAATTTCCTTTTCATCATAAATAATTTTTGTTAGTTGTAATAATTGCTAATTAATTAAAATTTAGCATGTTATAATTGAGATAATTAATAATTTCTGTTTGTTTCCTGAAATCCTTTCCTAAATTCCAGGACAATTTCAGATTGATTTAATATTTGACAATATTAGTTAAAAAACATTAACACAGTAGGATCTTAAATTTTATTTTCAGATTTTTTTTGAGGTAGTTTTTGCCTACTTTACCGATTTAGCTAATAGTAAATAATAATCCTCAAAAATTTATGAACTTTAACTAATTAACACGAAGAATAATTCCTAAAATTGCAGAATTATTAGGGATAAATTTTTAGTAGAACTAAATTCAGAACAATGGAAGAACAGAAAAATGGATGGTCAAGGCGAAAGTTTTTAGGTGCCTCAGCCTTAGGAATGGCAGGACTTGCCGTATTGCCTGCCTTAACGGGTTGTACCACAAAAGCTGATACAGATCTTAAAATTGGATTTATAGGATTGGGGCGTCAGGGGATGTTTTTGTTGGATGGATTCCTGAATATACCCGGAGTTAAAGCCGTTGCTGCCTGTGATGTTTATGGGATTAAGCGCAAACGTTTCGAACGTCGGGTTAATGCCTTCTATGCCAAAGCAGGTAGTGCAGTGAAAGTAGATACTTACGAAAAATATGGTGATTTGCTCAAACGTGAAGATATTCAGGCTGTGGTAATTGCTGTTCCTGACCATTCGCATGCGTATATTGCAATAGCGGCCCTTAAGGCTGGCAAGGATGTTTACCTTGAAAAACCAATGACCTTTACAATTAAAGAGGGGCAGGAATTAAAGAAAGTTGTTCGTGAGACCGGAAGAGTATTTGGATTGGGTAGCCAACAGCGGTCAGATCCGAACTTCCAGCATGCTGTAAACCTGGTACAAACGGGTGCAATTGGAAAAATAACCAATGTAAAGGCTTTTGTTGGGGCGCCTCCAAAACCTTATGATCTTCCTGAAGAGAAGCTTCCCGAAGATTTGAACTGGGATTTATGGTTAGGTCCTCTGGCAGTTCCTATTCATTATAATAAGGAATTGGATCCGATTATTACACTCGATCCCGAAGTGAAAGAGACAACATGGGGAGGATGGCGCTGGTATAAAGAGATGGGAGGCGGATTCACCACCGACTGGGGAGCTCACATGTTCGATATTGCTCAATGGGGTCTTGGAATGGATAGGAATGGCCCTGTTGAAATCTCACCTATCGGCGACGGATCTGAATATATCTCCTGGACTTATGCCAATGGCGTAGTGATGACCTCTGAGCCGTTTGATGAAAAGAAAACCAAGGGGGTTAAATTTATTGGCGAAACAGGGTGGATCGAAGTTTCAAGGGGTTATTTCAATGCCTCTGATCCTAAGTTTAATCCGTCTGAAAAACCTAAAAATGATGGCCCTTATGAAACAAAGATTCCTCATCAGGTTAATTTTGTGGAAGCGGTTAAAAACCGGAAGGATCCAATAGTTCCTGTCGAAATCGGACATAGCAGCTGTACCGTCTGTTCGCTTGGAAATATTGCGGTGGATCTTAAGCGTACCATTAAATGGAATCCACAAACCGAAACTTTTGTAGATGATGTTGATGGGGCAGCAACAAAGAAATTGCATTACCAATACAGGGCGGGCTGGAAGTTGGTCTAAGTTCGTTTTGGATAAATATAAAAAAGGCATTCCGTTTTGCGGGATGCCCTTTTTTTGTATTAATATTTTCAGATTAATATGGATGTTGTGTCCTAAAACGCAATAAAAAAATAGGATGCCACCAAGGCACGAAAACACAAAATTACACTAACTAAGATTGGGTCAATGGTTTTCTAGTTTGCTGCCTCGAACTGTTGCAGAAACCGGACATCATTTTCGAAGTAGAGCCTCAGGTCGTTCACCCCGAACTTCAGCATGGCGATTCGTTCGATTCCCATACCAAAAGCATAGCCCGTATATTTCTTGGAATCAATTCCTGATGCTTCCAAAACATTGGGGTCAACCATTCCGCAACCCATGATTTCGAGCCATCCCGTATATTTGCAAACGTTGCAACCTTTACCGCCACATATCGAACACGATACATCAACCTCTGCAGAGGGCTCAGTGAATGGGAAGTAGGAGGGGCGCATTCTGATCTCTGCTGTTTCACCAAATAACTCCTTGGCATAATAAAGAAGGGTCTGCTTTAGGTCTGCAAAGGAGACATTTTCGTCGATATACAACCCTTCAATCTGGTGAAACATACAGTGGGCGCGGTACGAAATCGCCTCGTTGCGGAATACCCGTCCGGGTGTTACCGTGCGTATAGGTGGTTTCATCGTCTCCATATCATGAACCTGAACCGAAGAGGTATGGGTTCTGAGCAGAACATCGGGATTGCGCTGAATGAAAAATGTGTCCTGCATGTCGCGGGCCGGGTGTTCCTCCGGAAAGTTAAGTGCACTAAATACATGCCAGTCATCCTCGATCTCCGGACCTTCAGAGACCACAAAGCCTAATCGTTTGAAAATATCGAGTATTTCGTTTTTTATGATCGAGATAGGATGGCGCGTACCCAGTTTCATCGGTTCACCGGGAAGGGTGAGGTCGATGCCTGATCCGGCCGATTTATCCTCTTGTAAACCATCTTTTAAGAGGTTTATTTTTTCAAGTGCAAATTCCTTTAACGTATTCACAGCCTGTCCGACCTCTTTTTTCTGATCGGCAGAAACATTACGAAATTCTTCAAATAATTTCGAGATCTCCCCTTTTTTACTCAGGTACTTAATGCGAAGTTCTTCGGCTTCTTCTACCGATTTCGCAACGATCCCTTCGATCTCCTGCTGTAACTCTTTTATACGCGTTAACATTGCACTCCATGTTTTGTGAACTGCAAAATTACAAAAAAAATGGTTATTTTTGGTGACGGTATAACGTAAATGAGAGAAGGAATTGTGCTAATTTACAGATTGCTTTATGCCATGTAAGGCTTAAAGCTTCCTTGAAAATCAAATTTTATGTGGATAAGGCTCCGAAATACAGTAATTGGTATCACCATTTTACTGTTTAGTTTAAAAAGTTCTTTTGCTTATCCGGGAAATGAAGCCGAAGATATGATAAAGCCTAAAAAAGAGATCCTTGTAGGTTTAAACCTTTCAACCTTGGGTTTTGGCGGGAGTGTAACAAAAAACCTCTCCTCCCGGTTGGATTTAAGGTTAAATGGTTCTTATTTAGCCTATAACTATGATGTGCATAAACTCAAAAGTGATTTACAGGGAGATGCCAGACTCAAGGTTGGTGCAATTGGATTAAATCTTGATTATTTTATTTTCAGATTTTTTTATTTTTCAACAGGATTATCCTATAACCTGACCACGGTTACTGTTCATGCGTTAAAGGCTCAGTCGATGAATGTCGGGGATATTGTACTCGACCCACAGGATATTGGTACTGTGGAGGCTCAAATTATACCCGGATCGCGAATTGACCCCTATCTCGGGGGAGGTTTTTGTTTCCGTAGAAATAAAAAGTTGAGTTTTGCAATCGAGATGGGCCTTTTTTTCCAGGGGGCACCCAAAGTGAAACTCACCGCCACAGGGATGCTTGAACCAACAGCCAATGTCGATCAGGAAAAAATAATCGAGAATAATATCTCTCCTGTTATATATTATCCGAATATTTCGTTGCGATTATCCTACCGTATAAAATTATGAAGGTTATAAAGCAATACTTTAGTAAATCGGTAAGGTTTCAGCTTGTTTTGACAGCTCTCCTTTTTTCATCATGCATACATCTGTCTGATTTGAAATCTCCGCTTGAGGGGATCAAAGTGTTGGTTAACTACAATATTTTTAAAACTTTTTTGTCATTTCGTTTTGTTGATTCTGTTACCGGTTTGCCCATTGGACAAACAGGCTCAGAAAAGGTAAAGGTTCAGATAACGGGAAGCGCTTCGCCGGCGATTGTCGATCAGCTGGGAAATCATAAGGATACCTACGAATCGGTCTTTGGCCTTTTGAGCCTTGCGTTGAATCCCAAAGATCCCTGGAAACCATCTTCTCAGAACCTGCTTTCCTTTCAGATCGATGCCACGAGTGCAAATTATAAAGCCTCGAGCCTTTCACTCCAAATTGATTCAACGGGAAAATACGAATATCGTGTTGTAATGGAGAAACCCACTGTTGATGTTCCGGGAATTAAAAAGTATTCAGTTCAGTTAAATTTAAATGGGAATGGTGAACTTATTGATAACTTTAACTATCGAACCCCGGGAGGTGAAGGCACAATAAAAATAAACATAGGAACCCAATTTCTCAATTCATCCGGACAGATTGAAAAGGGTAGCTCTGTGGGGTTAACTTTTACGGTCTATACCACTCTTGGCGCTGTTCCTGCTCCTAATGCACTTTTGATGGATGTTGTCTTGCCGGATAAATCGGTCCAGAAATCGGCCATCGATATTTACCGGGTTGTCAGTGTTCAGGTAACAAACCAGGCTTCAGACGCATTAACGGCATCCATCGCAAATCCAATTATCGTAAGGTATAAAATAGAGGGCAACTCCTATAATCCTAAAACGAAATCAAAAATAGCAACGGATAATGATATTCAAACGTATACCTATTTAACCAAAAGTTCGGCATGGCAACTTAACGAGGTTCTAAAACTTCAGTCTGATACTGCAGGGTTATTTGTCGAATCAGAGATCAAATATCCGGGTCTTAACGCTATCGGGATTCATATCAACACCTGCAGTATGAGTGGCCAGATTTCATTTCAGCTTCCGGGTGTTTTTCCAGCCTATCCCGTTTCCACCATGGTATACCTGTATCGAAAAATTGACTCGCGTTATATTTCCAGTATCCGGATCGATGTGCCTGAAAAGGGGTTTACAAAGGGGATCGATTTTAAAGTTCCTGAAAATACCCCTGTCCGTTATGATCTCAAAAATTATTCGGCTTCGAACTCGTTCACGGCAAGTCCCAACTTCTTTGATTTTGATTCCGGTTGCGGTACTTTAACGCCGGTTCAAACCATAATTACCTCCACCTCTGTGGGTGTTGCAGGCAAGGTTAAAATTTCTTTTGGGAATGGTTTTCCGAATGATCAATTCCTGATTAAGGCCAATATTTATCTTGCTCAGAATAGTGCATTATTATGGAGCAAACAATATTTAGTTTCGAAAACCAATAATGAATTTGATCTGAATGCAAATTTACCACAAAATACGGATGTTTTTATTCAGATTCAGGCTGCAGATCTTGTGAATACCTTTGATGCTTTTCCCGTAAATTATAGTTTTAATTCGACCGTCTCAAAAGGGATGATTTGGCAGTTTAACCTGACGCCGCTCTATACCCAGGCAAATTTTAATTTTAATTTTACAAGAAGTACCGATCTTCCCGATGTGAACTATACTGTAAAAGGGGTGCTGACGAACATGGATAATCAAAATAATGAGGGGGAATTTTTAATGGTGGTTAAACCGGGACAGGCTAACTATTCATCAACAATGATACTCTCACGGACAAAACGGTATCAGCTAAATCTAAAAAGGGTAGGGGGGACACCCGATTTCATAACCTATCCTTATGAGTTTATTTTGGGTGTCATAACTCAAAAGGATTATTCGTATACCTGTGAACTCTCAAATGTGGTTCGTAAAGCCGTTACCATCCACCTCAAAGTAGTTTGCAATAAATCGGAAATAATTCCAACGCTGCATGGGTATTACCGCACCGTTTGGGAGGATGCCTGGCAGGAGAGTGATATTGTTAACGGCGAAATAACAATTACCTGTGAAATGAATTCCACTTATGTGATTGGTTTGATCGTGGACGGTGTTATGAAAACAACCACTTACCAGGTTGACGGGACAAATTTTAATTTTAACTTTGATTTGGGGGATGGTGATTGCGCAAAGATGGGGTGGTGATAAAATGGGATTTTATGAATAGTGCAAATTCATAAAATCCCATGAATTCGGAGGATTTCGGCTAAATCAGGATGTTTTTTAGAGTACTCACGTAATGAGCGTATCCGGTTTGTGCTTTTAATATAAGCATCAGTTACTTTGTCTGGTGCAGGTTGTAAAGCAGTTCACCGATTCCGGATCATATTTCCCGGCATGAAAATAAACAAAGTGATTCATATGCAAAACGCCAATAAAAAGGTTGCCTAATACGATATTCTACAGATTTTTCAATCCGCTCCTTTCAAGCAAAGGTTCAATCGAAGGTTCCTGACCGCGGAAAGCCTTGTAGAGTTTCATCGGATGTTCGGTTCCCCCTTTTTCAAGGATATTTTTGCGGAAGGCCATGGCAGTATCCTTATCAAAGATTCCTTTTGTTTTGAAGAGCGAGAAGGCATCCGCATCCAGCACTTCGGCCCATTTGTAGCCATAATAACCTGCTGCATAGCCACCTGCGAAGATGTGGGAGAAGGCAGTACTCAGGCAACTTCCTTTGACGGGGGTGAAAAGTTCTGTCGGGGCGATAGCTGCCTGTTCAAATTCAACGATATCGCCATTCATCGGTTCGGTAATTGAGTGCCAGGCCATATCATTTAGTCCGAAGCTAAGTTGCCTTTCACAGGCATATCCGGACTGGAAATTTTCTGCATCGATTAATTTTTGAACCAGTTCAGCGGGAATCTGCTCACCCGTTTCATAATGAACGGCAAACAGATCGAGCCACTCTTTTTGGGTAGCCCAGTTCTCCATAATCTGTGAGGGAAGCTCAACAAAATCACGGTAGACATTCGTCCCCGAATGGCTCGGATAGGTCGTATTGGCCAGCATTCCGTGAAGGGCATGGCCAAATTCGTGCAATAAGGTGGTCACCTCATTGAAGGTTAGTAACGACGGTTTGGTTTCGGTTGGCTTAGTGAAATTACAGACAATTGTGATTATTGGTCTGATCTGTTTTCCATTTACATGGCTTTCGGGTCTGAGGTCATTCATCCAGGCTCCGCCGCTTTTCCCTTCACGCGGGAAGAAGTCAACATAGAGAACAGACAGGAATGAACCGTCCTGGTCATAAACCTCATAACCTGTTGCATCAGCATGATAAACAGGGATCTCCCGGTTCACCACGAAAGTGAGTCCATAGAGGCGCGTTGCCAGATCAAATACACCGTCACAAACTTTTTCGAGCTGGAAATAGGGTTTTACCTGCTGTTCATCGAAGCCGTAACTTGCATTTTTTAATTTTTCGGAATAATAGCTCCAGTCCCAGCGCTCTAAAGGCTGATCCAATCCAAGGCTGCGTGCGAAATCGAGTACTTCTGCAAATTCTTTTTGTGCCACCGGACGCGAGGCAGCATGCAATTGTTGCAGAAAATCATTCACGCGTTGTGGATTTTCGGCCATACGCTCAGCCAGGACATAGTTGGCATGAGTTTTAAATCCCAGCAGATTGGCTTTCTCAAACTTGAGATTAACCATCTTACGGATATTTTCCTCATTATTTTTATCGTTTTCAGCAAATCCGCGTGATGTATACGCCCTGTACATCTGTTCACGAAGTTTCCGGTTATCTGAATATTTCATAAATCCCACGAAACTAGGCCCGTGAAGGGTAAATATCCAACCTTCCTTCTCCTTCGACTTTGCAACCTGAGCAGCTTCCTCGATTTCCGATTCAGGCAAACCTGACAGGTCAGCCGGATCGGTGATCATTAACTGAAATCCGTTTGTCTCGGCCAGTATGTTTTCCCCAAATTTTAAACTGGTCTGAGATAATTCGGTGGTGATTTCTGCATATCTTTTTTTCGCTTCTCCCTCCAGGTTGGCACCACTTCGGACAAAACCCAGGTATTTTTTCTCCAGTAACCAGCGATCCTCCGGGGTTAACTCCAACTGTTCACGTTGTTGATAAACTGCTTTTACCTTACCAAAGAGTTTCTCATTTAATGAAATATAGTTTGAAAACTCCGAAAGTTTTGGAGATACTTCACGTGTGATTGACTGTATCGTATCATCAGTCTCTGCAGAATTGAGGTTGAAAAGCACCCCGGTAACACGTTCGAGTTTCTCACCGCAAATTTCAAGTGCGACGATGGTATTCTGAAAAGTGGGCTCTGCCTCTGCGTTAATGATCTGGTCAACTTCATCTTTTGCCTCTTTTAATGTAGCATCGATGGCTGGAATATAATGTTCATGTTTTATTTCAGGAAATGGGGGTGTCTGATGCGGGGTAGTCCAGACTGTCAGTAAAGGATTAATCGTTATTTCGTTTTGGGTATTTTCGGAAGTCATAAAATGAAAAAATGTATTTCTAAACCAAATTATTTATTTTTCTTGCAAATTGAAGGGATAGAGGGCAATGTCATTCTTTGAAATAAATTCGCCGAAAAAATAATAAAATGCCACCAATGCCACCAATGCACGAAAGCACAAAGTTACACCAAAAAATAACTAAAAATAATATTACCCTATCATCAAATTATAAACGTTCAATTCGCATCTTTGTTTTTAGTTTCATTACCCTCCAGCCAAATTTGCCGATACGTTGTCCCAACGCATGTAGGATCAATTAGTTTATTTTAAGACTAATTGAATATATAATTTATTTACGACTTTGGGACTTCACGACTGCATGTCTGCACGACTGCACGATTTCATGTCTGGTTGTCTAGTCCTGAAATAGGTTTACAGAAAAAAATAATCGGTATTATCCAATAAAAATGATTGTTACAAACCCCGAAAGGGTAATATGATTGTAGCAAAAAGCATGATGATCATAATCGTCCAAACCTTGAAAGGGTGACATAATTTAAATAAATAAAGAGAGGTTAAATCGATTGGTCGTAAACAAGAATCAGGACGAGTCAAAGAAATAAATGAAGTATTAACACAAAAACTGTAAATAAAAATCAGGACGAGTCACCCTCGTACCCTTGTACCCTTGTAAGCTCGTACCCTCTACACTCACATCTTCGAATCCAGCCCTTTGCCGGTTTCGATATGTTCAAAGTTGGGAAGGTAGTTTTTTAGTACGTCAACAATTGCCGCCTTGGTGACTTGTTCCGTTTCGAAGAGGTTATGTAGCCGGTCAAATATGGCATCGATCTCGGCAATGCTCCGTTTTTTGGAGTTTTTTACTACCCCCAGGTTAATAAATGATTCGTTGTCGAGGAGTTCTTTGTCGGTGAAGAACTCTTCAAATGATTTTTCACCGGAAGTGTCGGAACCGAAGAAGAAGATGGGGTAGGAGTGCGCGACATCACGGAGGGGCGAAGGGGCTTGAGGGCGATCTGGCGTTGGCACGAGTTCAGTATTGGATGATTTTAATAGGAGGGCTTTTTGTTTGGCTTCCGCTTCGGATTTGCAGATATCAGGTGTTAATCCGAGGGTTTTTAATAAAGCCAGTGCGATTTGATCAAAGGGGATCATGTCACGATCCTCGTCGAGTTTAGGGTAGAAAATATCTCCGGACTCCCCCATGATTGACGCTATCAGACATAGTTCGCCCGATTCCTGCGGGGATACGAAGAAGCGTCGGATACCCAGCGGGCAGGACCAAGGCTGCAGTTTTTGCAGTCTGTCCAGAAATCCAAGTGGCAGACTCCCGTTTGAAAAAGCGACATTGGCAAATCGTGCCGTTTTAATCGGTAACCGGTCAGCATAGGCCATGATGAGCTCTTCCATAAGCTTTTTACTGGCCCCCATGATGTTGACAGGGTTTGCTGCCTTATCGGTAGAGACACAGAAGAAATGTTCAGGTGGGTATTGCAACAAAATATTCAATAGTTTTCGGGCTCTGAGCACATTGTTTTCGATCATCGCCTCAATGGAGAAGCTGTCCTTTTCGCTGCGCACATGTTTATGAGCCGCAAAATTTGCAACAATCTCAAAGGGCTCATGTTGTTGAAAGATTTTTTCAAATACCCGGTCACCAAAATTTACCGGATAGGTAACAAAATCATCGGGAACAAAATATTCAGTGGAACTGCGCAGATCGCGGACCAGTTCAGTAAGGCCGTTTTCGTTGATATCGACAACCACCAATTTGCGGATTTTAAATTTCAGGATGGCTTTAATATACGAGGAGCCAATTGTTCCGGCACCTCCAATGACAAGTACAGACTTCCCATTAATCCGATGTTGAAGTTCGGACTGATATTTTTCGAGATCGGGTTTCAATAGACTCTGCTGGCGGAAAGTCACATGATCACGGATAAAACTATCTAAATTGAGGTTGAATTGCATAATGAACTAAACGATAAGGTTATGAATTATGTTTTGATTTAGAGACGCCCCGTTTAAATTCGGGCATCAGCTTCTTTCCCCGCAATAATTTTGGATAAATCAATGCAAACCCGACCAGGAATAGTCCCAGAATCAGAAATACCGCACTTCGGGCTCCAGTACTCAATGTTTCAAAGTCAAACATAAATATTTTAACCACCATGCTGATGTAGAGCACTATAGTGAAATTGCGTAAAATGGGATGGTTACGTAAAATAGACCGAATAAAGGCTGCCACTGTGACCACCCAGATGATCAGCGAGTAGGGGAGGTAGATGTTGCGCATCAACATATCTGCATTCGCCAAACCGGGGGAGTTGGGATTGTTTTGCAATCTACCCAGTATGACGATCAGGTTGTCATACTCAGTAAAGAGGAGAAAAAGGATGAAAAAGATTGTAAAAATCTCCAGGCTCTGTTTAATGTACATGTTTTTATATTCCTGCAGATAAATGCGTCTGATGATCATTTTCCCTAATATAACGATTAAGGCCAAAGCGGTATAATGGAGCAAGATGACTTCTCCATTCAGGGGATGCATCATCATCAATCCGGTACGGTAAATCACCATATTCCAATGGACCAATGGAGGAAACAGCAAGGCGAAGGCAAGTGAAGTGTAGAGAGCCGGTTTTTTAAACGATGACTTGCGACCTACATAATAGCGGATTGCACCGATAAAGAACAGACTACCTGAGATAAACCAGGCAACGGTTGTATAGCTTGCCGATCCGGTAAGTTGAAAGGCAACGATGAACATAAGCCATCCCATTGTGAGAAAGATTGAAAAATACAGGATTGATCTAACGATTTTATCGTATTTTCTTTTACTGAACCAATCGTGAGAAAGCTCCAGTTGTGATTTCTGTAACTCCTTGGTTATTAATCCAAATGTCCCTGAGATTGCAAGGCCAATCAGAAGTCCATAGAGCTGTAATTCCCTTGCTGGCAGCGCATTGTTGTCGAGAAGCAGTGGTAGACAGGTGCGAACCCATGCGTAGAGAAAATAAACCACAAGCATTACCTGCGAAAAGAGCGAGATCCAGAAGGCACTTTGTTGTTTATACCGGTTGGCATAACCGATCATTAAAACGGATAAAACTGAGGTAAAGATAATTATCCGGTACTCATTAAGCATTAAGGGCAGGGCTACTGAGATCAGTAGAATAAGGGAATAATGAAAGGGGAGGAGCCAGACCTCTTTTTTTGTTTTTTTGATAAAGTATAATCCGATGACCTGGATTAAGAGCATGAGAGCTACGTAGAGACCAATATATCCGGAAGTGATATATTTTACCAATACATAAAAGGGTGTTCCGGCAAAGATTAAAAGATTTAAACCAGCAAAACCCAACTGAACCTGGCGGGGAATCGGATGTTCCTTTTTTGCTGAAGCAATGATTGAAATCACCGTAAACAGAAAATAAAAAAGAAGGGCTAAAACGAAAAATTGAAACAGGAGTCCGGTTTTTGCATTAACTATGAAGTTTCTGAACCAGAACAGTGACCAATAGAGGATTGCAAAAAGGAGGTTTATAGAATTAATTATCGGATGGTCTGTTTTCTGACCCAATATGAAGATCAGCAGACTAAAAACTATTACGCCCGGGAACAGGAAGTTATAGGGTGTACCATAAACAGCGGAGTACAAAACAATGGAAGCGTAAAAATAGCAGCATGTAAGGATAAGCAGAGGTAGTTTTTTATTCCAAAGTGCCGCTAAAAATAAAAGAAGAACAGTAATTGTCAGAAAAATCCCGGCGATTATTAAACTGGAAAAATAACCTCCCCCTTTGGTTATATAGTTAAGAAATAGCATAATCTGCATAATAAATAAATATCCGGCAGTAATAACAGAAATTGGAAGGGTTATTTTATGGTATTTTTTGGTGTAGAAAAGGGAGCTAATAAGGAGGAGTATGGGAGGGAGAAGCCAAAAGATTAAATCCTGCAATCCGCCACCTGAAATCTCGATAACTACAGGCACAACCGTTGAAGGTGCGATGAATCCAGATATTAGACCATTAATGCCATTAGGCCCAAGAAGTGATGAAAAGGTCGAGTAGAGACCAATCAGCAAAAAGATGGAGCCAAATACACTAATAAGGGTTGAATTTATATAGCGCCCAAATCCTTTTGGAGGTTTACTTATTCTTTTGATTTTTGTTCTGTGGGAATGTGTTTGTTCCATTTTCAGTAAAGGATAAGGTCATTAGGTAATGATCAGGTCGATGTTGCGAAGGTAGAAATTACAACTGAATTATATTGATTTGTGCGAATATTTAACGGTATAATCAGTCATGTTTATTTTGATTTTAAAAACTTGGTATTGTTTTGGAATATTTCCAGTATTGTTTTTTTTCGTTGCGCGACTCTCTAAACTGTTTAATATTTACTTTTTATCACCTCGTAAATAACCCTGGGTTTCAACCCGGGGAAAGTGATAAGGATAAAGGCTATGCAGGCGGCGCGGTAGCCTGTGAATTGAAAAACAGCCCCCTTTTCGCTGCAAGAACCAAAGCGGAGAAGAATAATTGCGATCTCTTGTCGGGCTCTCTAATTTGCGTTTTTTTGTGGTGAGTCGCCGTTCCGTACGAATTTAGCCTGGCTCTTTTGTGTGCTCTTTGAACTGCTTCGACTTCGCTGATCAACCATCGCTCTGGTTAAATTCTGATCGTGAAGGGTGTTTATATGTGTTTATTATGTCGCGGTGGTGCAATACCTAACGAATACAATAATAGATTTAATATTTTGAAAATTAAGCTATTGAGTTACCATAGTGCTGTTTTTTTGAAGGCTTCCCGGAGTGCAGGATCTTTTTCGGTTGCTTCTTTTAATGCCTTTATTATTCTTTCATTCTTACTTCCAACCGGAGCAAGCGTGGTTCGTCGATCATAAATAACAAAGCCGATCAATCCGAAGATCGACATTAATACCAATTCAAATCCCCACATAAAATAGCTGTCAAATTTATCTTCAAGGCGATTGATTTGTAAATAAACGTTATCAATACGTTTGTCCAATCCCTCAAATCTTTTGTCCATTCCTCCAATTTTAGCATCCAATACTTCCATGCGGGCTTCGGTACGGATAGCGCGGTCACGGTCGGCCTGAGTATAAGGGACAACAACTTGTTTTTTCTGGGCCTGTAGCGGAATACTAAACAATGATAGGCAAAATAGGGTAACCCAAAAAAAGTGGCTTAATAACCTTTAACTTTAGTACGAAGTTACAAAAAAAACAGGATAAGATTAAACCACCTTGTGGTATCAGACAATATTTTTTAATCTTAGTCTCTTTACCCAGCCCGATTTTTACAATACATTGGAGTTTGTCTGAGATTATCCGACCTCACATGGCCTCACCCCTGGCCTCATCCAGGGAGAGGATCCGGGGATTGAAATTTTGCATTGTTATCGTCTGATCCTGATCTGTATGGCATTGGGAACAGGTTTGTCAGAAACCAGCACAAGATATCCTCCTCCCCCTGCACCGCTGAGTTTCCATCCCAGCGCCATGGTTTTGTATTCGTCAATTTGCCTAAGGATCAATTCATTAACCATGTTGGGAAACATCCTGATCTGGGCTTCAAAACTTCGCGTGAAAGATCTTCCAAAACCGGTTAAATCTTTCTCCAGAATCGCCTTCCAGCAGTCATTGGCTGCATCAGCCAGTGCTTTTGCATTTGCCGCGTTGATGTCGGTTCCTGAAAGCACATCAAAGGTGTTATCCCGGGGGAAAAGGGTAATGAACCAAAGGTTATGCTCGATGAAATCAAGTGTTGAGGCCGCTGTGACGTTTATGATTTCGGATGGCCAGTATTGCTCACATTCATAATCGAGTTTATTTACACCGGGCATCACGATTCCGATTGAGTCCTGCGATCCGGAGATGTATTTTGTTCCCGGAGGGTTTTCGAAACTAAAAAGAGTTCTGGCCTGAAGTTCATGATTCCCTTCCGGGATATCGGTTTGCCAGAGCTGAATAGCTTTTTTTCGGGTGCTGCTCGACATCCCACTTCGGTCATTAAAGTCGTAGTCCGGTTCGATGCAGATTGTGATTACCGGTCCGGGGTAGTGTTTTGATACAAACGGCTGGTCGAGCCACCCTCCTGCCAGGTCAAGACGGTAGGGTATCAGACACTCCTGGCGTAAAGAGGTGGTTGATCGTGTTGGAAGTCCCTCGTGAGGAATACGGTGGCTTACCACCAGATCGATTCCCAACTTTGCACAAAACTCCTGCTTATCGGGGGTAAAACCATCTTCATTGACAAAAAAGATATCCGGCTTCAGCTCTTCAACCTCCTTTTCGAAGTCCATAAGGCCAGAACCGCTGTTGATCCATGCCTCTTTGACCATTTTAAGGGCCTGAACCATAAACAACCGTTCCTTGTCGGTATTGATTGTTTTACGTCCCTTGAGCAGGTTAATGGTTTTATCTGATCCCAGACCAACGTAGAGGTCACCATGCGAGGCTGCCTCCATAAAAAATGCGATATGCCCCGAATGGAGCATGTCATAACAGCCGGAAACAAATACTTTTTTCATATTTAAAGCATATATTAATACCAGGAAGAGGGATTGTAAGGTTGATTTCTAATCCTGATTTTTCAATAATTTTAATGGTCTCTTTTAAGACTATATTTACGACAAAGTTATCAATTTTAAATGAGTGTTCTGCTCTAAGAGTCGGTGTTTTAATAAGGATGAGTGCTCTGTGGAAGTGCGACATAAATTGGTGCACCCATTTTAGCGCTTTATTGAGATGTTATTTCATTCCGTCCGGAATTAACGATGTATTTTGGCGTAATTTTGATCGCGGACGGGGTTCGCGCGTGTTTGTTATCCCGGGGTTGTGCAATGCCCGGGAGTGGGAAAATTCTTTAGTGAAAGGCTGACTTGTTCAAACACTAACAAGTTAGCCCTTCACTAATAGATTATTTGCGGCATTGCTTACCCCGGGTTATTGGCTTTGCCGATCTTCGATTTATATATCATCCCTTCGGGATTTCCCGGCAGGACAAACTTCATAATCCTGATTTTAGTTTACTTTTTCTGTAACCCTATTTCAGGACAAGACAAACCACCGCTCAACGATCGCTTCGCCCTTTCGCCCCTTCGTTCAGTCGTTCTCTAATTCCCTTCACTTCTTCTCTCCCTCTCTCAGTCTCTCAGTCTCTCCCTCTCAACTCCTCCGGCCTCTCAGGCAAATCCCTAAATACCCTATATACCAGCTCACTCTGTGGTGCGACAATGCTCCAGGCGGTGAGAAAGACAAGCATCAGATCGGTATATGCCGAAAGGTTTTTCTGATACCAGAGTTCAAGTTCCCCTTTGTATGGGGCAATATGTTTCCTGTCAAATTCGTGGGGATCTATATCGCTATTTGAGTAGTATTTTTCTTCATCCCTGAATACAACAGAGGCAATGCCTGTAAGACCCGGCCGTGAATTGTAAATAACCTGCTGCACATTCACCGCATACTTCAGAAAATCGACTTCCATTAATGGCCTTGCGCCAATGATTGACATATCTCCTTTTATAATATTTACAAGCTGTGGGAGTTCATTGATTTTGGTCTTGCGAAGGAATTTCCCCATCGGTGTGAGCCGCCAGTCATTCTTAATTGTAATACTGCCAGTCCCTAAAGCTGGACTAGCTTTTAGCATGGTGGCAAACTTCCAGATATCAAAATTCCTGTTTTTAAAGCCGATCCTTTTTTGAAAATAGAAGATATAGTGTTCACCGGTGAGAAGCAGACCGATACAAACCGGGATAAGTAGTGGAGCGAGGATACTCAGGGCAATTAAGGCCAGGAGTATATCGATTATGCGTTTAAAAAAATATTTATACATCGTTTATTTTTAATATTGTAATTTTTCTTAAAACCATCATTTTTTTTGCCCTTTCGCCACTTCGCTCCCTCGTGTGCTCCTTACTTTCGATAACCCGGCACAATCGCGCTACTCGGAATATTCACCACCCTTTCTGCAAACCAGATTGAGTTCTCAAGACCATCGGTCTGACAGTTGGCAAACATGGGAAGACGATTCATCAGTTCCCAGATAGAACGGGTCATTACACCATTTGAGTTGGTGTAATGGAGTAATTGGTCCCTTTGAGCTTTGTCTTTGGCGATGATTGCGTTGAGCCAATAGTTCGAACGGCAATGTTCCGGTTCGGTGAAGAATTCGAATTCAGTGTTTTTAAAAAAATCCTTGTATTGTTCCGCCAGTGTTCGTTTTAAACTAAGCAGGTGGTCGAGACTCTCCATTTGTGCGCACCCTAACGCCGCATTGACATTTGTAAGGCGATAGTTATAGCCGATCTGATCGTGGACAAATTCGTAAGGGTGCGGCACCTTTGCCTGTGTGGTGAGGTGTTTGGCCATTTTTGCCAGCTCCTCATCATCGGTAAGGAGCATTCCACCGCCACCGGTTGTGATAAGCTTATTGCCGTTGAAGCTTAGGATTCCCAACTTGCCAAATGTGCCTGTATGTTTTCCATGGTAGTAACTTCCTATACTCTCCGCTGCATCCTCAATTAATGGAATGTTATATTTGTCACAAACCGCTTTTAATTCATTTAACTTCACCGGATGTCCAAAGGTATGCATTGGGACGCAGGCAGAGATGCGACGGCCTGTGTGCTTGTTAAAAGCTGATTGGGCGAGGGGGCGAAGGGGTGAGGGGGCGACTTCACGACTTGACGACTTGACGACTTCACGACCATCTAAGTTAGCCATTTCGTGCTCTTTTTTATTCGTGTCGTCGTTCCTTCGTGTAGTCGCGTAGTCGTGCGATCGTGCTGTCGTAATAACTTCTTCTCGAAGTTCAACATTCTCAATTAACCAGGAATGTAAGGCAGACGCAGAAAGTCCCATCGTCTCTTTGTCGACATCGATGAAGACAGGTTTAGCGCCGGTATAGGAGATTGCATTTGCAGTAGCGATAAAGGTAAGAGCCTGTGTGATCACCTCATCCTCACGCTGAACTCCGGCGAGCAGAAGGGCTATATGCAGTGCCGAAGTTCCGTTCATTGCAGCAACTGCGTATTTTGCCCCCGTATATTCGGCACATAGTTTTTCAAAACGTCCTACGAATTCCCCGACACTCGACACAAAGTTTGAATCGATACATTCGTTGAGGTATTTCTTTTCGTTCCCGATAAAACGGGGATCGTGAAGGGGGATAAAGTCTGATGGTTCCTGAAAGGTGGAACGGATGAAGTCTGTGATGATTTTGAAGTCGGACATATTGAAATGGCTTTTGACCGTTAGTATTTGGCTATTGGCTTGTTTTTTTGTTAAAAGTTACTGACAATTGGCTACTGGCTTGTTTTTAGTTTGGTTGTAATTTGTTGTCCTGATTCAATTTTGATATAGTCATTCAGTCGTAGTTTTGGTTCAGCTCAGCGACAGCATTGCCTTTCCTGCACTGAGCGATGGTTATTTAGCGCTGGTTACTGAGCACTAGTTACTGAGCGAAGTCGAAGTAAGCCGAAGTGACGCACTTCCAGCACTGATTGATGGTTACTTAGCGCAGTTGAAGTAAGTCAGATATTCCTACTGATTGTTTACTTTCTATCACCCCAACGGTGTTTCGTAAATAACGCCGGGTGAAACCCGGTGTTGGAATATGAACGCCGGATGGTGGCGGCGCGGCAGCACGTGAATTAAAAATCCTGCCTTATTTCGCCGCATGAGCAAAAGTTGAAAAGTGAATCTGTAATCTGTTGGTTTACAATTCAGTGTTGATCTCTTACTATATGGCTTTTTGTATTTTCGTGCCGTTCCGTCCGATTGAGGTGCAACACTCCGGCGTTGGTACGATCGCGGACGGTGTAGGTGCGTGTTTGTTATCCCGGGGTGGCGCAAGCCTAAATGATTTTTGATTATGGTTCGCAAACTGCATGGGCTTGCTTACCCCGGGTTATTAATATATCATCCCTTCGGGATTTCCCAGCAGGACAAACTTCATAATCCTGTTTTTAGTATACTCTTTTTGTCAACCTATTTCAAGACTAGCCAATCATAAATTTCGTGGCTTTTATTTACGACATCAGGGGTTAAAATTAATGCTTTTCTAACTGATTCATCGCATCCGTGAAATCCAATCATTAAATTAGGCCTGCTACGATACATTATTTTACATGAACTACTTTTCTTAAATTACTGTAATTACTTGTGAAGTTTTCAGTTTTTGTTAAGATTTTGGCTGACCTAAGAGTTTCAACAATAGTCTTTCTGTCCTTTTTCTCAGCTTTTATTTGTCTGGCTAAAGAGTTCAATAGTTTTAATTGATTTTCCATACTGTTTCGCTTTTATACTTACAAATATATTGATTTTTCAGATTTATTTCTAAAATTTAAACTGTTCACTTTTAAGCAGCGAACGAAATAATTTATATTCCAGTTTTGTACCTGGGGCAATAATCTTTAAGTCGGTTAAGAAAAGGATACGTAAATCAACCCAAAGGGAGCGGTTTTTAGAATACCATTGCTCAAGTTCACCCTTGTATGGGACACACTGTTTATTTGACTCTTCCTCGTGTGCGGGCGCCCATTCGTCGATATAATTTATAACAGATGGTAGGATAAACCTTCTTTATCTGTGTTGATTTAAAATTGATTGGCATCTGTCAACAATTTGTTTTAATTCTTCCAATTTATCAAATAACAGGTTTATACCTTCAATACGTTCGATAAGGGAAGCCGGATACTCATGAGAGATGTCATTTCTAATTTTTCGTAACTGAATCCACGTAAAAGCAGAGTCTAAAATTCCTAATTTTTCAAGTCTGTTTAAAATATCAATAAATGGCAGATCAGTAACTGATTCTGCAAGAGCTTCAAGTATCTCCGGAAATAGGCGGGATCCCATTATGTCCTGTAATTTTGAGAAGCGAAAAATATATTGGTCCAAAGAACCAATAGTTTCATCGTCCATGGTATAGTAATTATCTCTGTTTAAAGGGATAAATGTTACTACTTTACTTTTGGCAAACTCCATTCTTTTTAAATGAAGTGCACATGTCTCAAAGGTTTGTAATATCTGGTCATTTAGATCAGGGACAATCATAATGCAACTCCTGTTTTTAGTGCTGTTTTTATAATAGGTAACTGTTTGTTGTAGTTGGTACGCACCAATAAATCGATTTTTTGTTCACCCAACAGGAAGTCGAGTTTAGCCAGAAATTCAGCTTTTTGCAACATTATTGTTTGGGATGTGGGCTCCTGATCTAAATTAACGTATAGGTCAATATCTCCACCTTTTTTAGAATCATCAACCCTTGAACCAAATAAGTAGATTGTTGTATTAATGCCCCAGACTTCAGCGGACACAGATTTTATAATCTCGATTTCAGATTTTGAAAGTCGCATGGCTTCAGTTTTTACAAATTTATTGAATTGTGGTAAGATTAGCACTATATAGTTTGCTTTTTCAGTAAAACGATCTCGCAGGATCTCACCCCGGCCCTCTCCGATGGCGAGGGTGACTAAATGGATAGAATTGTTGTTAATCCAATATTTATAGGATTCCATGTGTCCTGAGTATCTCTGCCAGATCAGCATGTTTTTTTGAATATTCCCGAAGCGTCAGAATTAGGTTACGACTATTTTAATGTGCCTTCGCTGCTTGTTCCAAAGCTGGTTGCATCGCGGTGCGGCGATCCCAAATCATATAGCCGAGCATGAAAATTAAAAGCGTGATTAAGATTCCAAAACCCCAGTAAAAAAGTGTTTTGATATCATCAATTTGCTTTTGCTGGTACATAAACTGTTTATCAATACTCTCAAATCTTACATCCAGGGAACTAATTTTAGATTCGAGTATACTAATTTTGGCTTCAATGAGGATCGCCCGGTCACGATCTGCCAGGGTGTAAGGGACCACAACCTGCTGTTCCTGAGCACATGCCCATTGACCAGGAACGACGAGTAATAATAGTGTGATGAATAATAGTATCCTCATCTCTTTTGATTTTAGTACGAAGTTACAAGAAAACATTCAAGTTTATATGCATGAACCTGATTTTTGTTTACTTTTTCTGTAAACCTATTTCAGGACTAGACTGTCGCCCTTTCGCCCCATCGCCCCTTCTCCTCTTTCCCGAACCGCTACACTAATCGGGACTCCGCTTCGCTACGCGCCCCTGTGCCCAATCTTCCTTCAGCCTTTTCCCCAGAATAGTATAGATAATAATCTTAAGATCAAGGAAGAAGCTCTGATTTTTTACGTGTTCGTTATTGATGCGCACCTTTTCGGGGTAGAGGATTTGATCGTTGAAGCTAATCGGATCATCCTGATTGGCGAGCAGTTCCTCTTCGTTTGAAAACATCATACTTGCGGCGCCGGTTAATCCGGGTTTGATGGTAAAGCAATTGGTCCAAGTACCTTTAAATACCATCGTTCAAGCTCACCTTTGTATGAAAAGATGCATGTTTATAGTATTTAAAAAAGATCGGAATGGGTACCAGTACGAATAAGTGTTATCAGTTTAATGGCGTTATGTTTAGAATAAATCAGGAGCCAATCAGGTGATATGTGACATTCATTTAGCCCTTTATATGGTCCGGTCAAATTATGGTCTTTGAATTGTGAAGGCAATTTCTCTCCCGATATCAGAGTATTAATAACCAGATTAAGCCTTTGTTCGTTGAGGTTTCGCTTTCTGGCTAGTTTTAGATCCTTGAGGTATTGATTTGTAAATTCGATAGAATACACGATTATCTTACTTTTGCGATGTAATCATCAAAATCTGCACATTTAATTGTTTCTCCTTTTCGTGCTTGTTTAATTGCCAGCCTGGTAATATCATTTGGGATTTCATCAACAATTTTTGCATCCTCAATGATTTTACCGCAATTCATTTCCCTGATCAAATCAAGGAGAATGCGTCCTTTTTTTGTTTTTTCGTTGATGATAATAGTTGTCATATTGATAAATTATTAGGGTAAAGATACGAAAAAAACAAACAAGATTTGGTTCTGACTAGTCCTGAATTTTGATTGTATTTTCTGTAAACCTATTTCAGGACTAGACTGTCGCCCTTTCGCCCAATCGCCCCTTCGTTCTTCCCCTTCTCCCTTTCTCCCCCTCGCTACTCCACCTCGCTCTGTGCCCACTCTTCCCTCAGCCGTTTCCCCAGAATAGTAAAGATGATTATTTTAAGATCGAGAAAGAAATTCTGGTTTTTGACATACTCGTTGTTGATGCGCACCTTTTCGGGGTAGAGGATTGCGTCGTTGATTTTGATTGAATCATCTGGCATGGCCAGGAACTCTTTCGAGTGAAAATAATTGAACTCTGTAACCATCAGTATTCGTATAATTGAATACCTGGAATGAATTTGAAATCCTTTAGATTGTAAGTGAAAAGTTTTAGATTGAAAGTTAGTGCTGTTGCTGCAATTATTGCGTCAGGAATTAATAATCCATGGCTTAATCTGTATTGTTCGATCAGTTCAATGGTAAGCTTTGAAGTGGTTTCATTAAAATGTATAATGTGATATGCTTTGAGTCTTTTCTTTAATTGGATTGATTCTGACTTGTTTCTTGCCCCCTGTAGTAACTCCATTAAGGTAACAGAAGGAATCAAAATATGATCAAGACCAATGTATTCTAATCTGGTTAGCGTTTCTAAATCTCCCCTGAACCAGGAAAAATATGTCTGTATCGCAAAGAATCAGTTTCTTTTCCATCCTTTGGTCCGAATATCATCAAGTGAAATCTTTCGGTCACTCCATATCCCTGAAAAATCATCTATAGAGGGTTTTTTTTCCGCCCATTCAATAGGTGCTTCTTCAATGTTTATATTTTGCATTGTCTTTTTTTTATTTACAGTAACTTCTTTTATGAAATTAAATTTCTTAAGTAGTGTAATGAAAAATGACACATTTTCACTGCCTTCAATCTTTATAGTAATTGTATCCATTTAATTTATTATTAGAAAAATGCTCAGAATGAAGATTTATGTTTGTTAATAATGCAATTAGTAACAAAGGTAGTAAATTTAGAGGTTGGAATCTTTGCTTATTCTTCATTTTTCATTCTTCATTCTTTATTTCTTCATTCACTTTCCTGCCACCAAGGATGGCCTCACCCCGACCCTCTCCAACGGCGAGGGTGACTTATGATTTGAAATCGTACACGGTATAGGAATAGTTCCTTTCAAATTCCCGCATTTTCAAATCGCCCCATCGCCCCTTCTCCTTTTCTCATCCTCGCTACTCCACCTCGCTCTGTGCCCACTCTTCACTAAGCCGTTTGCCCAGAATAGTAAAGATGATTATTTTAAGATCGAGGAAGAAATTCTGGTTTTTTACATATTCGTTGTTAATGCGCACCTTTTCGGGGTAGAGGATTTGATCGTTGAAGCTGATCGGATCAACCTGATTGGCCAGCAGTTCCTCCTCGTTTGAGAACCGCATACTGGCAGCGCTGGTTAATCCGGGTTTGATGGAGAGGAGTAAACGATCAGCGCCTTTTAACTGATCTGCATAACCTGGGACATCCGGTCTGAGTCCTACAAAACTCATGTCTCCGATAAGGATATTCCAGAGTTCGGGAAGCTCATCGAGTTTGTATTTGCGAATG
Source organism: Prolixibacteraceae bacterium (assembly GCA_947475715.1). Taxonomy (GTDB): domain Bacteria; phylum Bacteroidota; class Bacteroidia; order Bacteroidales; family Prolixibacteraceae; genus JAAFHB01. The sequence goes on along the minus strand of CANJNY010000034.1, from coordinate 1,132 downwards.
GTGGCTCCCAGGGGGGTGATGCGACTTTCCCCTTTAACAGAGATTGTACTTCCGCCATGGTTCACCTTCATGGTCCTGAATTTAATCATTCGGAAAAGTTTTGCATCACGGCCAACACGGTGCTGCCGGAAGAAAATTGGCCTGGGCATTTTAACTTTTATCAGCAGTGCTAAGATTAACAATAGGGGAGAATTATTGGCTGTAGGCTGCTAGCCATTGGCTATTTTATTGATAGACCAGAACTTTAGAATACAAATGATAATTAAGGTGATATTTAGTTTTAAATTTAAAGAGTTGATCGATGGTCCGCAATTTGAGGATTACGATAATCGCATAAAATTGCAGTTATCATTATTATCATCGTTTTTGGAAGAACTCTGTAATGAACTGTATATGGAAATTTATTAAGGGGGGCACATCGAATATCAGAATAGCGTACCTGAAATCCATATGCATTAGACTTGATCTTTGAAATTTGTAATTTAACAGTTTTAATAAATTTAAAACCTAAGTTAGGCTTAAGGGAGTTATAAAAGTCTATTGCCTCTTGCAAATCGTTGTAAACTTCGGGTGAATAAACAACGTTGAAAATCATCGTCAGAATTTTAAATTACGCTCAATTTCAGTCCAACTTAAATTGGTCTCCGGATGTTCTTCCATCTGTTTAACACGTCGAAGAACAATTTCTTTATGTTTTTCAGGTATTACGGATAAATTTGAGTCTTCAATTTTTTTAACAAACGAGATGCTTCTCATCATTTCGATGAAAATATTTTCTTTATCATCTGGTATGGTAATTGTATAACTTTTCATTCGTTTGAATTTAAATTATCGTGTTAACAATGAGATTTATAAAGTGATTTAAAGGTACATTAATTTATACATTTCAAACCTTTTATTGAAGCACTTAGATAAAATCTGTCTTGACATCTAATTATTTAAAGATATCACAAATTTATATAAAAATCTGCTTAATTGGAAATCCTCGATTGATTTAGCCGCAGGAGCCAAAGCTGAAAAGAACGATTGCGATTAATGGAGGTGCGAATCACAGTTGAGACTATGCAACATAGACTTTTAGATCCGTGATTATCTGTAGAATCTGTGTTTCCCTCTCAGCGCTATTTTGTAG